>DKEN01000001.1 GCA_002452515.1 Spartobacteria bacterium UBA6821
AGTTTGAACTTCAGCAATGCCAATTCCATTCACGGCCAGTGGAACTGGGGAAACGGCGCGAGCATTCCCGACCAGGCTTACTGCGATAAATTTTACAACCGCACGATTGACCTTGTTCACAAGTACAAACCAGATTTGATTTACTTCGACGACGACGCCCTGCCGTTGTGGCCGGTCAGTGACGCCGGTTTGAAAATCGCCGCCGACTTTTACAACTTCAACATGCAGCAGCATGACGGCAAGCTGGAGGCCGTTCTGTTCGGAAAAATGCTCTCGGAGAGTCAGCAAAAATGCCTCGTCCGCGACATCGANNGGCATTACGACCGCTCGGTTTATGATAAAAATCGTTACAAGAGCGCGAAGACCGTCATCCAGATGCTCTGCGACATCGTCAGCAAAAACGGTGATTTGCTGCTCAATATTCCCGTGCGCGGCGACGGCTCCATTGACGACAAGGAACAGGCCGTGCTCGAAGGCATCGGCGCGTGGATGGATGTGAATAAGGAATCCATCTTTGGCACGCGTCCGTGGAAGGTGTTTGGCGAAGGACCGGCCTCGGCAGGTGCCGCACTTTCCGCGCAAGGTTTCAACGAAGGCAAAGGCAAGCCCTTCACGGCCGACGATGTGCGGTTCACTACCAAAGGTGGAGTGCTTTACATGATTGCATTGGGCGTTCCGAATAAGGATTTGCAGATCAAGTCGCTTGGCAGCGCAGCCAAGTTGCTCGATAAGCCTATCGGCAACATCACGCTGCTGGGCAGCAGCGAGAAGGTACAATGGTCACAAAATGCCGACACCCTGATCATCAAGGCACCCGCAAAATCACCGAACGACATCGCCATCGTCTATAAAATCGAGTCGGCCTTGTGAAGCACATGGAACAAAATCCTTCCAAATTATATATTCATGACGCATGCGCCGCGATTTCCTTGATCACCTGCAGGTTTCTAAGGACGGTCTGTCTTCCGGCTTCAAAGAGGAGATCAGCAGTTCCTCGTTTTCCCCAACGATAGCGGGGTACGACGGAATTTAAAACCGTCACCTGTTTGCCTCTGAGTTTTCCACATTCGATTGCCAGAGCCAGCAGGCGATCGGTCACGATTTGATGTGCCTGACCAAATGACTTTGCGACAGGTATAGGTCTCCCCTCTGCAAGCTGGGGCTGCCCATGCGTGACGACATGAACCAAAATCCGGTTAATTCGGTCGTCCTCGACAAAATGATAAAATGGAGAGGAGTCAGAGACGGCCCCGTCCCAATAGAAATTCCCCTCAATTTCCCTGCTTTTGAAAAGCCCGGGAACGGAGCAACTCGCGACGATAAATTCCACAAGAGGTCCATTTTTGATGATCTCAGAGCGCCCTTTTGTGAGATTGGTCACGGCAATTGAAAGCTCCGCAGTCGCGCACTCCTCGATCCGACGATCCCCCAAAAACCGTCTGAGATAGGAGGCCACTTTGTGTCCACTCAGCAGTCCGTTGTATCCCGGGATATTTGCCAACATTCCAAGGCAACGAACCGCCGCCCGACATTCCAAAAAACTACGCAGCATCGATTTACTGGAAAGAATCCCCCTGATTTCCACAGGAGTGAAACCGGCTGCATAAAGGCCACCGACATACGATCCGGATGAGGCTGCACCGATATGATCAGGAAATACCTGCGCCTCGTTAGTCAGGGCATCAAGGAATCCCGCATGCACATTGAACCCGAGTTCGGAAGAGGCCAAAGATAGGGCCAGTCCATTCGTGCTTTTACCATGACAGGATTTGCGCTGAGTCATCTCTACGAAGCTTCAAATCCGATGGAAAAGTCGCGGGTGGGTGAATTGGTTAGCGGTTGACCGGATGGAGCCCCTTTGGCAGGGTTCTTCTTTTACACGAGTTATTTCAATACTATGGCCGAACCAGTTGATTCCAAGGAAAAGCAAACGAAAATCATGGAAATTATTTCCACCGAAATTCTTGAAACAGACTCTGATTTTGACGAGAACACCGATCTTTATTCCGCTGGGCTGGACTCGATGGCAACCATGCAATTGGTAATCCGAATCGAGCAGAATTTCGGCGTCAAGTTACCGGCGAATAAAATAACAAAGGAAAACTTTTCTTCCGTTGCCGCCTTGGCCCGAATCATTTGAAACAGCATCCTGGCCTTTCAGTCGCTTTCTTAGACTGAATAGTGCCGTTCGCCCCAACTCCAATGGCCATCTGGTCAAAAAGACTAGCCGGATTAACCGGTGCGGATTGCTTCATCCTGGCATTGGATCGGATGATGAAACGCCGCCGACAGCACGGTCTTGCGGGCCAGACACATCTTCTCTTGGACAGCATTCCAGACCTCACCTCTCTTCGTGAAGGGGCCACGAGACTTTGTGCCGAGCATCCCTTGCTGGATGCCTACGTTCAAAGGAATCCACTCACCCTTGAGCCCTCTTGGAGAATTGAACATAACAGAAAAAGTAATCTGCCATTAAAACTATGGAGGGAGCACGGTTCCGCGCAGCATCCTGAACTTGATGCCTCTATTGTTGGTTCTGCTCACGAGCTTTCCGAAAAGATTCTCAACGGATTGCTTGAGGAGAAATCAGGACTGCGAAATCTGCGGCTTGATCTTATCCTTTTGCGCACCGGGGGAAGTCAGTTACTGCTCACTTGGAATCACCTTCTGTTTGACGGAAAGGGAGCTGAATTTCTGGCAAGCGCCTTGATTTCCGCCACGATGGGTCAGTCCAAATTACCCGCCAAGAGTTCGCGTATCGCGGTTGCAAAACCCCTTAGTCTTTGCCAACAGATTCAAAAGACCAGACCCGTTCTTGATCGCTTCTTTAACCTTGTTAGCAATAAGTATCAGTCACTCTCCGGCCCCCGAGCAGATGCGGGATCGCTGCACTACAAGCTCCTGCAATTCACTCAGGAGGAAACTGAGAGCATTCATGAACGCGCAACAAATTTATCGGGGCTGTATACAGTCAGCTTCTACATCGCCTGTGCAGCCAGGGCGCACAGAATGGCATTTCTCTCTCGCGGCCAGGATCCCTCACATTACGTCGTCAGTATTCCTGTCCAAATCAGGAGAAAGGGAGGACAGAACGATCCCTTTCAAAATTGTGTGACGATTCTCTTCTTTTGCCTTCAAAAAGACGAATTGGAATCCCTCAATACGGCGGTAGCATCAGCTCAGAGACAATTTGAGGAAATGACCCGTTCAGAACTTGGGCATGCGTTCAGTATCGTACTGAACCTCATGCGGCGGCTCCCTGCGCGCCCTTACATGAAGTTTTTGGAATCGCAGTTTGCCGGGGAAGTCACCTCCTTCTTCCATTCCTCCACAGGCAACTTTGCACTGATCTCGGAAAAGTTGTGTGGAGCCAAGGTGTTGGATGCCTACCATGTTCCCTCCGTCTCGGCTCCGCCGGGTTCAGGACTTTTTTTTAGTGAGTATGCCGGACGGATTACCGCGACATTCTCTTGGCGCGAACGATCGGCAAGCGAATCAGAAGTCGATCTTATCCTGAATCAGCTTCGTAAGGATCTGATCCAGAACCCTTCAGAAGTCATCGGATGAAAGCAGATGTCGTGGTTGTAGGAGGTGGAAGCGCAGGAATTGCAGCAGCTATCTCCGCAGCGCGTGCCGGGGCGACAGTAATCTTGGTTGAACGGCACGGCGCCCTGGGTGGAATGGCCTCACTATCATTCGTCCATTCGATCTGTGGGCTTTATCGGTTAAGAGAGGGCTTTTCAGATCCCCTGCTTGCCTCCAATCCAGGATTCGCCATGGAATTCGCGAACCTCCTCGTTGCATCCGGTGGGGGAAGAGGGCCTGTGCGCATGGGCAGACTCGATGTGTTACTTCATCAGCCGGCAGCCTTTGCCCAACTTGCAGATCGACTCGTGGAATCACTGCCTAACCTGCACGTCCTTTTTCATTCCGAAATTTCCGATGTATCAACGAATGAGGCTGGAGAAATCACCTCGCTGAATCTTAATTGCCGTGGCTCCCGAATATTCCTCGAACCAAAGGTGGTCATCGACACCACCGGGGATGCAGAAATCGCTTTTCTGTCCGGTGCTGAGTTTGAAATTTCCCCCCTGGATAAACTACAACGCCCTTCCTATATTTTTGCTCTCACCGGGGTTCATCCTTCAACCATGAGTGAAAATGGCAGACTGGCACTAGCTCACACCATCAGCACTGCGGTCATGGAGGGACATATCCCTGACGGAGCTTTGGGAATTGCATTCCGACAGGGAGTCGAAAACGGTGAGATTTGGGGAACTATCGATCTTCGCGGCGATAATTTTGATCCCAATAATCCGAATTCCCTCTCGGTCATAGAAACCGAGGGGCGTCGGCTCGCTTATCAAATCACGGAATTTCTGAAGCGTCATGCCAAGGAGTTTGAAACTGCTTTCATAGCCGCACTCCCCACTCGTGCCGGGATCCGAGAAAGCAGAAGAGTCGTCGGTCATTACCAACTCACGGAGGATGACATTCTTAGCGGCAGCCGCTTTGATGATGAAGTCGCCTTTGCATCCTGGCCCATGGAGCTACGTGAAACAGCCAGAGGCCCAAAATTCCGATTTCCAGACGCTAATCGTTCCTGTGGCATCCCTTTGCGTTGTTTGCGTTCACGGAATGTAGCGAACCTGTTCGTGGCGGGACGGTGCATTTCCTCTACCCATGAGGCACAGGCTTCCATTCGAGTGATTGGAACCTGTTTTGCCACCGGAGAAGCTGCTGGCAATGCCGCCGCAACGATGGCCCACTCCCGACGCCACCCTTGAGTTGATGACCGCAATTTCTTAGAACCTTCGGCATCACCGTGAACATAGCAGAAGAAATATTTCAGCGTGCCAACCCGAACGCCATCGCAGTGATCGATGCGGACATCAGCCATACTTATGGTGATTTAGAAAGGCTCAGCAGAAGTGTTGCCAAAACATTAAGAGTAAAGGTCGGAGCGAATAAAAAGGCCCTGATCGGCCTGAAAGGCAAGGATGGCTTGGATTATATAGCCCTCTCACTTGGGATCCTGAGATCCGGATCCTGCTTTGTGCCTATTGCCACGGAGCTTTCCCCATCCGAGTGTGAGGCCCTGATTTCTACTCTTAGCCTTGATGCCGTGATCTCATTTTCCGAAGAGGGGGAGGGCCCGTTGAATTTCTCCTATTCCTCCTTCGAGAACAATCCCCACGTGGAAAGCTCCGGTTGGCGGGAAGAATTGGAAAAACTCAATCCGGCCTTAATACGATTTAGTTCCGGCACGACAGGCGCATCCAAGGGAATTCTTCTATCGCATGAAACTCTGCGCCAAAGGGTGGAGGCGGCGAATACAGGACTTCAAATTGTCCAAGAGGACAGAGTGCTCTGGGTACTCTCCATGGCGCATCACTTTGCCGTTTCCATCATTCTCTACCTCTGGAACGGTGCCTCTATAGTCATCCCCTCCTCCCATCTTGCTGAAGATTTTCTTTCTGCTGCAAACAAGCACGGGGTCTCAGTTCTTTACGCAGCGCCTTTCCACTTTGTGCTCCTTGCTGCTGCACCAGATCTGCCCAAGTGGCCTTCCCTGAGAATGGCTGTTTCCACTACGGCCGCACTCCCACAGGAGTCCGCGGAGGACTTCGCCGCAGCTTTTGGGGTATATCCCGGGCAGGCACTCGGCGTCATGGAGGTTGGCCTCCCGTTTTTAAATCATCCCGATCCGAAAACACATCCATCATCCATGGGGCGTCCGCAGGCTGCGTTTGAAGTAGAATTGCGTGATAACGAAGGTACGAAGGTCGATGCAGGATCGCCGGGCGAGCTCTTCATCAGGGGCCCTGGCATGTTCGATGCCTACATGGCTCCGTGGAAACCAAGCGCCAATATCTTCTCGGCGGGGGGATGGTTTTCAACCGGAGACATCGCCATCGCCGATGACGAAGGCTACTATTATTTACAGGGCAGGACACATACCGTCATCAATGTAGGAGGAATGAAATTCTTTCCCGAAGAGGTTGAAAAATTGCTCTGCTCTCAACCAGGCATTACGGATGCCCGCGTCATGGGCCGGGATCATCCCACCTATGGATGCGTTCCCGTTGCCGAGGTCATAGGCTCCGGAGACCCAAAGGTTTCCCCATTGCAACTCTCCATGCTCTGTCGGAAAAATCTGGCCCGATATAAGATTCCAGTTGAGATTCGATTCGTGGAAAGCATCCCGAAAACGGTGAGCGGAAAAATCATCCGCAGATGAAAATCGTGATCTTGGGTGGAGGCCCCTCGGGAAGTGTTGCCGGAGCTCTCCTGGCGCAACGAGGGGAAGATGTCGTTATTTTCGATGAGGATAACAGACCGGATACCATCGCAGGAGAGTCTCTTGTTCCTGGTGTGATTCCCATTCTCCGCCGTCTCGGGATTGAGGATCTGGTTTCAAACATCGGGATTCATAAACCGGGGGTCACCTTCTGCACCAGAGGCATCAATGAATTCGCGTTTAGCTTCACTTCCCTTTCTGGAAACTATCCTAGGTACGCCTACAATGTCCCCCGCCCTGCCTTTGACAGGATACTCCAAGAAGCCGCCATTGCCTCCGGTGCCAGAAAAATCGTTGCCAAGGCGGAAGTCATTGCCGATGGGGATCTCCTCCAACTAAATCCAGCGACACTAGAAATGATTAGCTCTTGGAAGGGGAAGCAACCGGATCTGGTCATTGACGCAACAGGGAGACGACGGCTCAGTGCCAAGCTTTTTGGCATCAGGGCAGAGGTTGGTCCCCGTAGGGATGTCGCCCATTTTGCCCATTTTGAAGGATTTGATGATGCTGTCCCTTCCGGTCAAGTTCGGATCAACCATCTTGCCCATGGATGGGCTTGGCGGATCCCATTGCGCGGGAAGATGTCTTTTGGAATCATCATGGATCATGAAGCAATGTCCCGTCTGGGAGAGGATCCGGCAGAGAGACTGGAAGCGGCCATCCGGGGTGACCTTCAATTGAGCAGGGAAACCTCGCAGATTCGCAGGGTTTCCGAAGTGGGAACATATGGAAACTACCAACTCATCTCTACGCGCGGGTATGGAGCGAACTGGGTGGCCGTTGGTGATGCGTTTGGGTTCGTGGATCCCATGCTCTCACCGGGCATGATGATTGCAATGCAGTCAGCCTCTATGCTCGACGAGGAATTGGCCTCCCGAAAGCCCAGGGAGGCACTTCAAAGATATTCCAGGAGAATGTCCCATGAGCTTCGAGCCTGGATGGAGTTGATAGAATTTTTCTATAATGGCCGCATCTTTGAATTGCGCGACTGCGGTCGGGAATGTTTGAAGCGATTCCCTTTTCTGCCACTCGAATTTGTGGAAGGCTTCATGAGCAGAAACATGGCGGGGATGGCATCGGGTTTTACTACTGGATCTCCGTTCAGTCGCGGGGTACTTCGTCACGCCGATCGGTTTGTGTTGGGTAAAAGCGCGGGCATTTCGCCGCACGCCATTATCTGAGCATAATAATTCTCATCAGGATGATTGTCGTCGAACGATATCATCATGAATGTCTTCCAAACAACGCCCTCGGGTGTCCACGCCACAGTTCAACAACATCATCGCCGAAATCACCAACGGAATTGAAATAAAGGCTGCCGACGCCCCCATGTTGTTAAACAGCCCCAAGACACCCCCAAGCGCACCAAGAATACCCCCAAACTTGGAGCTTGCAGCAATGATTCCTGATCCGGTGCCACGCAGATGGATAGGATAGATTTCCGCAGAATACGGAATCAGCATTGCGATGACACCGCTAGCGCTGATGAGTAAGGAAGCTGTGGCCACGACAATGGCTGGGGTCGAATGAATATGAGTCACGCTCATCACGAAAAATAACAGAATCGAAAGTGCCGTAAGTCCGATAAAGAGTACAAGTGCCTTGATACTGCTCCAGCGGTGATAGAGCCAGATTACTAGAGCAATCCCCGGCAAGGCGATGACAGCTGAACGCGCCAACAGGCCGCTCGCCGCGCCCCCATTCATTCCCATATCGCGGAGGTTGCTCGGCAGCCATAGCAAAAAACCAAAATTAACCAACCCCCACGCGATTCCTGCCATGCAGAGCCCACAGGTGAGCGGCGCATAGGTGCCACGAGCAAACTTTTTTAGTTTCCCTGATTGGGGAGCAAGTTCCTTAGGGGACCCTGCTTTCATTGCAGTTATATCTTCTATGATCACAGCGGAATATTTGGCCATCACCGCACGGGCCTCAGCATTCAACCCCATGTTCACCAGGAATCGCGGAGATTCCGGGATAAATCGATCCAAGATTATAATAATTGCTCCGGTTGGCAACCCGAGCAACCAGAGGATTCTCCAGCTAAACAATGGTTCAAGAAGTGTAGCCGATCCAGCGGCAAGGAAATATCCGGCAGCGGTTCCAAGTCCCCCCAAGCCAACCAAGAGCCATCCGCGATGAGCTGCGGGAATCATCTCGGCCATGAGCGTAAAGGTAATGGGGAGCAAGCCCCCCGCCGCCGCTCCCATCAGGAAACACATACCAAGATTCCAATTGAATGTCGGCATGGCTCCACAAATGGCCGTTGCGATAAACATGAGTGCTGAAAGCAGAATCGCCGCCCTTCGCCCAAAGGAATCGGCGAAGCGTCCCCATATCAGGGAACCGACCATCGTGCCAGTGAGGGCAAAAAGAGCCAGATATCCTGCTGTTTGTCGCGTTATTTCGTACTCCTTCACCATGCCCGGCATCACAAACCCCAGTGTCGCCGGCTTCATGACATCTACAGCCAACGCAACGATGAGAACTACCGCTAGTTTCCAGTGTTCAAGGTTGAGAACTGTCCCTTCCTGTATGTGAAATTGTACGGTCTCGTATTGAAGGTTTCCCCGCAATTGATCGAGACGGGGCATCAAACCATAGATAGCCATGATCAACCCGGTTGGAATCATGAACATACCAGTTAGCATCGTGCTATCCATCGGCATTCCCGCCATCTGGTATCCCATGTGCGAGGACATGATGAACATGGGAAAATGACAGAGTACCCCCGCAACAATAAGGAGGCATCCGATCCAGAAGGCAACCGGGTGATGAAATAAAATTCCGTTTGATTTCAACTTTAGTATTTCAGTGTCCCGAGGCTATGAGGTTCGCATCCATTCATAGACAGAAACTTGAGATGGGTGATAGGGATTAAGTCCGCTTTCACACTTCTTTTTTATCCAGTGGATCAATCATCCACAGAATTTATCGGGTAAAAGTTACCGATAAGTTCAATCGAAATTTATTTAAACCTGAAACCAGCCGAAAGGCTTGATATTGAAGGCATGATCTAACTCAGATGGTGGCGCCCGGTTTCAATGCCGCGAAACGATTCGGAGCAAATAACTACTGAAGGGAGTTTTTCCCCACAGAGGCCGCGCCTCGACCAAGCATCCTTCTTTCTCGAATTCAGCGATCAGCGACTCGAGTCTCGGAAAGTTGATTTGGCCTCCGCTGATCCATCCGCTGCAACGGGTCCACCATTCTTCCAGAAGAGTAACGACGGAACGCCAACCGCATTCCCTCACCCCATTGCGTAGGAGTACCAACGAACCTTCCTTCGCGGCTTGTGCCAATCGTCGGATCAATTTCCCCTGCTGCTCTTCGGGTAAATAGTGAAGAATATCAAATGCACAGATCACGGACGCATTCTCTAGCGGAAATTCCATCAAATCGGCCTCATGAAGTGTCATGCTCTCATATCCCATGCGTTGGGCAGCAGCACGCCCCTCGTTGATTTTCCAGCCCCCCAAATCGCATCCCTTGTAGGAAACAGGAGATCCATCTATTTTGATCCAAAAGCCCAAAAGCCCAAGTCCGCAACCAAGGTCGATCACACCCCCCCCCTTCTCACGAATGGACTCCAAGGCCACATCAAAGACCGGATCGGCCAATAATTTACCCCTGATATATCCCCGAAGCCAATGCCCTCGGTAAAATGCCTCTGCAATTTTTCCTGCTCTGGTCTTGCGGTCGGGAGCAACAGCATCAATTCCTTCGTGAAAATCATCCATCTCCCTCATTTGAGACGCCATTGATGCGGTCATCAAACCAATTAAGTTCGTGAGTTCTTTGCAAAAAGTTTCTACCACAATGGACAGGCTGCGATGAAAGTACCCCTCCCGAACAAGAGAATGGATGATTTCCAAAGCATTGCGAAGCAAGCGGGTGCGGCAAGCAGCAACTACCACTTCCAGTTCCTAGCTCACTGCTATTTTCTTTCCTCTGGTCTGTGGCTTTGGTGCCGATGGGCGCTGCGCCGATTACTTTCTCTTGGAACAAGGAATGTTTTGGAGGAGCGCACAGGTTTGGTTCGGCGTTTCCATACTTATCTCGATCTCCTAAAGAGCTGGGGAATTATCGAACTGGAGTTTGTTGGTTTTGAGGATTTGGCCTCTTGGCAGGGATCTGTGATTGCCCCAAACCACCCCTCCATCCTTGATGTCATGCTTCTCATGACCAGAATTCCCTCCCTCGACTGTGTCATGAACACCAAACTTCTGAGCAATCCAATCACTTCGGGAGGGGCACGCCTTTGTGATTTCATTCAAAATGACTCACTGCTTCGGATGGTGAAAACCTGCAAAGAGCGTCTCACAACTGGTGCCAATATTTTGATTTTTCCTGAGGGCACCCGTACTACACATCCTCCACTGGGCTCCTTTCATCATAGCTATGCTCTCGCTGCCAAATGTTCAGGGGCGCCGATCCGGACTGTTATCATCGAGTGTAACTCAGAATACTTTGGTCGTAGGTTCTCCTATTTCAAACCTGCCCGTTGCCCCATACGGTTCCGCATTACCGAAGGAAAGATTTTTCACACATCTCCCTCGTCATGCACACGTTCCCTCTCTTCGGAAGTCGAAGATTACTTCCGCAGTGTGCTGGGAAAAAATTAAGCGATGAATCACTCATCAGGTAACACGAAGCATTGCGTCATTATTCCGAGCTATAATTCCGGATCACAGCTGGAACCAACAGTTCGTGAAGTTTTGGAATACTCCTCCACCGTGATCGTTGTCATTGACGGTTCCACAGATGGCAGCCAATCAGATGTACTTCTGTTGGCCAATAAGTTACCCCAACTGCACATCATCACTCTTACAGAGAATTCCGGAAAAGGAGCGGCCGTGTTAAAGGGGTTTAAATTTGCGCTCCAGCAGGGATTCACTCATGCAGTCGTCTTTGATTCCGACGGCCAGCATGATGCATCCGATCTTCCCCGATTTTTCGCAGCTTCCGCTAAATACCCTGAGGCGATGATTCTTGGGGTGCCTCTCTTCGGCACCGAGGCACCGGGATTGAGAGTTAATGGCCGACTCGTGGGAAACTGGTGGACTAATCTTGAAACCCTCTGGGGTGGAATTCACGACTCCCTCTTTGGTTTTCGCCTCTATCCCATTATCCCATCACTTCAAATTCTGAACAGTATCCGTGGTGGTCGACGCTTCGATTTTGATACCCAACTGGCTGTGCGGCTTTACTGGCTAGGTGTTCCTCCAGTGAATCTATCCACACCGGTTTACTACAAAAAGAAGGATGAGGGCGGCGTCAGTCACTTCCGCTATCTCCGGGATAATTTGCTTCTCGTGGTCGTCCACACGCAGCTTACCTTGCACGCGCTTACCATCATTCCCCGGTTAATTCGATTAAGGCATCAAAATAAGCTGAATGTGTTGTGAAGCTCTTTTCCCCACAAAATCGCCGTATCCTTACTTATGCCGCTTCTGGGATACTGGGCGGTGCCGCGGCAAGGCAGGCAGCTGCCGGCTCTTTTCAAAGTGCCCATTATTTTGCCATGGCTGGTACTGCTGCACTACTGCTCCCCACACTTATTAGAAACTCCCGTTGCTTTGGCTCTGTTACCACTGATTTCTCAACGTCCCGTCGTGAAGTCTGGGTTACGATTGACGATGGACCTCATCCTGAAAACACCCCTGAGATTCTTGAAGTCCTTGGAAATCATGGGGCAAAAGCCACATTTTTTGGAATCGGCAGGAATATACTCCAATGGCCTCATCTTGCACGGGCCGTCATCAGTGAGGGACACCAGCTGCAGAATCATACATTTCATCACCAAGCAGGTACCTTCTGGGCAGCACTACCGAACCGGGTGCGGAAGGAAATTGAATTGTGCAACAGTGCCATCCGTCAAACGACAGGCGTCGAGTCCTTCCAATTCAGAGCCCCGGTTGGCATTGCCAATCCCTTTGTTCATGCAGTAGCGGAACAAGCAGGTTTACAAATGATCGGATGGTCAGCAACGGGACTTGATGGTATCCCACATCAACCGGAACGCGTCGTTCAAAAAATCCTCCGTAATGTCCGCCCCGGTGCGATCATTCTCATCCATGAAGGCAGTCTCCCCGGACTCAGGAAAGGAGTTCGTGCACAAACCCTTGATGCACTCTTACGCAAGCTCTCTGAGAACGGGTATAAGGCAGTAGTTCCCTCTCTTGCGACGCATGGAGCAACGCCTTTACTTGGTCAGTCCTGACAATATACTTAAGGTTCATTAGCTTCATCATGCCTGACGTCACCATCGACCGCCTTAAACAACTTTTAATCGAGAACTGCATGATCAGGATTGATCCCTGTGACATCACCGAAGAAACGCCTCTTTTCGGCCCAGAAGGCATCGGTCTTGATTCCCTTGATGCATTGCAAATCATCATCGCGGTCGAAAAAACCTACGGAATCATCATTGGAGATCCGGCAACCGCCAAGGATGCCCTTCAAAGCCTTGGCATTCTCCGCGACTGGATTATCAAGCGTCTGGCAATTCGCAACACCGTAATGCCCTGACGATGAGTTTGGCCCCTATCTACGATGTAGCCATCGTTGGCGGGGGTCCAGCCGGGGCTGCGGCCGGGGCTCAACTCTCAAAAGCAGGCAAGAGAGTCATCATTCTTGAAAAGGAAGCCTTCCCTCGCTTTTCCATCGGTGAGTCGCTTCTGCCTTGTGGAAACGATCTCCTTCGTGAAATCGGTGTCTGGGAGAAACTCGAAAACGCCGGTTTTCTTCGTAAATATGGGGCCGAATTCTGCACGGGTGACGGTTCGCGGCTGCAGCGCTTCTGGTTTGGTCAGAATATGGGGACGTCCCACGAGTATTCCTACCAGGTGGAGCGCGCCCACTTTGATCAGTTACTCCTGGATCATGCGCGCTCACAAGGATGCGAGGTTCATGAGCAAACACGCGTTGAGACGATTGATCATCAAACTGCAGAATCCATGACTCTTCAGTGCGCTGGATTGAATGGTGCCATCACGATCAAAACCCGTTGGATCATCGATGCAAGCGGCAGGTCTGCATTCTCTGGTGGAAAAATTGGCCTGCATCGACGCAGCACCCAAAAATCACGAAGGGTCGCGATCTTTGGACATTTTGAAGGGGTATTCAGAAACGGGGGCAAGGCAGAGGGACACATCACGATCGCCCGCTTCGCCAAGGGGTGGTTCTGGCTGATACCCCTTGCAGGAGGGCGCACATCCGTCGGCGTGGTGCTCCCCTCCAAAGATGCGGGGATAAGTTCCGGACGAGGACTCGAGGAAATCTTTCAAGAGGCAGTAGACTCGAACGATGAGGTGCGCACCCGACTGCATGGGGCAAAAATCATGGCTCCCCTGAGGGCTACGGGAGATTACAGTTGGAAATTCTCCCGCTTTGCCACTCCTCGCATTCTCCTCACGGGTGATGCTGCGGGATTTGTGGATCCAATTTTTTCCTCAGGGGTCATGCTGGCACTTAAATCCGCTGTACTTGCCGCTGAATACATTGTCAGGGCCTCTGACTCAGACCGGTCACTCACGCGCTGGGAATGTTTTTCCTATACCCGTGAAGTCACCGGCTGGATGCAGCAGTACTCACAGATCATCCGGTCATTTTATGATCGCGCTGGCTTCGAGGTTTTTATGAACCCCTCTCCTTTCCTTCAGATTCCAGGGAGCATTGGCAGGTTGCTGGGAGGGAATACTCATCCAGGATTTCTGGATCGCCTGCGCCTCGCGGTCTTTCACTTCATTTGCACATTGCAGCGTTTCGTGAGAATGGCTCCACCCATTCACTCATTGAGGTAATCATGAGGACCTTAAGGAGATGCCTGGTGCACTTTAAACTGAAAGGAGTCATCCGACCATGACTCCTCCCATGCTACTTGCATCACTTGGTGGAGCATTTCTTCTGGTTTCGATGGTCTTTCTTGCAAATGGCAAGGATTACCGAAAACGAGGTTTTTATCGCAAGTTCTACACACCCAATGCCTTTAATCTCATCCTTTTTGGATGGCGGATACTCGGCGAGACCGGATCTTGGGTCATCACCCGGATCATCGGGCTTGGATATGCCCTAACGCACCCGGCAACCGTTCAAGTAGTGCGCTCTAACATGGCCCTTTTGAATCCCCAAAGGTCTTCCTATGCGTCGGCCTGTAGACTCTTTGTCAATCAGGCGGAGTGTTTTTCTACCTACGGACGCCTTGCACTTGGCCGACCCGAAGAGGTGATGGCTCTCATTGGGCACCGCGAGGGATTTTCTCATCTCAAAGCAGCCCATGATGCAGGGAAAGGCTGCTTTCTCGTGACGGGCCATTTGGGCTTTTTTGAACTTGGCGGACTGGTAATGACTCAGCTCGGTTTTTCAATGACAGCGCTTACCCTTCCGGAACCTTCGCCTGCCCTGACGCAATGGCGTTCTGATTTTCGGGAACGATGGGGGGTGAAAACAATTGTCGTCAGGGATGATTCCTTCTCTGTCCTGGATATCGTGCGCTCGTTGCGTGAGGGCAGCTTTATCGCCTCATTGGCTGATCGTCCTTACGATGACAATCCGATACCGGTGGATTGCCCTCACGGTCAGATTCTGTTCTCAAAAGGGCCCGTCCTTCTCTCGTTACTGGCAGGGTGCCCAGTCATACCGGTTGGCATTATCAAACGGGCTGACGGAAAATATGATATTGAGGCGGGTACCATCATTGAACCGCGCTGGCTGCCCGAAGGTCGTGAAGCAACTCTGGCGCACTACACACGCCAAATTGCAGCCGTACTCGTCCCGATGTTTGCACGTACTCCTGAGCAGTGGTACCACTACTCCCCCTTACGCCACGAATCACCTTCCCGATGACCGATACCCCGAAAAATTTTCAACCTGTTTTTCAAGGAGGACTGACTCCACATGGTGCAGGGTTTCGCTTTGTGGATCGCTTTGAGAATTCCACCACGGAAAGCGGCATTGGATGGAAACACCTGGATGGCTCTGAACCATTTTTTGCGGATCACTTTCCGGGACAACCCTTGATGCCTGCCGTCTTGCTAGTCGAGTGTGCTGCCCAAGCTGCGGGTGTCCTGCTCATGAAGGATTCGGAAGACCCGAATACTCCCCTTTTTCTGGCAAGTATTGATCATTTTCGCGTTTTGGGTCCCGTGATTCCGGGAGATACTTTGGAAACCCATATTGCCGTCATCAAAGAGTTTGGCTCTCTGATTCAGGTGCAGGCGGAATGTCGCGTGCGCAATGTTCCAGTGGCCCGGGGCCTCATCATCCTCAGTCGCAACTTAGTTGGCAAAGAACGCCCTCAAACTTGATTGTGAACAAGCTCTCTTACTCCCGGCGTCTCTTCCTGATGGGTCTAGCATTCATCCTCAATACCGCTTTGTCACAAGCATCGACGTTCAGCGCCGAAGAACTTGCTCCACTCCAGGTGATGCTTGCGGCGCAGCGAAGTGTGCATTCTCTCTCGGCGGATTTTACTCAGATTCGTGCGCTTCGTACCCTACGCAGCCCCTTGCTGATCAAAGGAAAGTTATGGTTTCAAGCCCCCAATGATTTTCGATGGGAGCTGGGTGAACCACCGAAAACGATCCTCATAGAAACTCATCAGGGAGTCATCATCATTCACCCATCCAAAAATCAGGCCGAAAAACGACCTCTCTCCTCATCTACTGGCTCAATATCCGATGCGAGGAGTCTTGGAATGATGCGCCTGCCTGGGGAAGGTACTCTTGAGGAGTTTCAAAAACAGATGCAGGTACTCAGCATCAAAACCTCTGGATCAAGATGCCATGTCGAAATGCTCCCAAAGGATCCTGCAGCAGCCAGAGGACTTGCTTCGATCAACTTCGATTTCGACCGGGTGACTGGCCATTGGTTGAGTTTCGAACTCGTCACCCGCGAGGGATCCTCGCTGATGAATGAATTCAGTAACGTTCAGATCAACCCAAAGATTCCGCGGGAACTTTTCGAGTACGACCTCAGCGGATTCAAGGTAACAGATGAGAAAGAGTAGGTTTTTTTGGGTGCTGTTAGCAGTCGCCACGCTGGCCTATATCGCCGCTGGATTCTCCCGTATCAGCTTTAATGTCGATATCCTGCGTCTGCTTCCGACTCAACTTCATCAGGTTCAGGGACTCTCACTTTTCCTCAAGAACTTTGCCCTTCCTAATGAACTCATCATCACCGTTGAGGCTGATGATCCCGAGACTGCAAAAATTGAAGCCGACCGTATTTCCACTCTCCTGCGCTCACAAACTGGTCTTGTAAAAAATGCTGTCTCTCAGCCCCCGTGGGAAAGTTCCCCGGCGAGCCTCTCCGAGTTCTTCACGTTCCTCCTGCTCAACCAACCCCCGGAAACCATCGCGGAAATCCGGAAAAAACTCAGCCCTCAACAGACAAAAATTACCCTGGATAATACCATTGAGGAGCTCAATACCTCCGTCTCTCCTGAAAAAATTACTCTCCTTTCTTACGACCCGTTTGGACTTTCCTCATCCCTGACAACCGCATCGCTCTTTTCGGGGAGCCAACAGTCCGAATTCTCCTCAGCGGATGGCAAGTTCAGGGTTGTCTATGTCGAGTCGGCCAAGCCGCTTGGCAATTACAAACAAGCTGACGCATGGCTAAAACGCATCACGGCACTTTGTCAGTCTTCAAGCCATAATCACTCAGTTAAACTTGCATTCACGGGTGAGCCAGCCTTTGTCGCAGAGATCTCGACCGGGATGCAATGGGACATGATTACCTCGGGAGTCTCGACGTTACTGCTCATCAGTCTGATTTTCTGGCTCTGTTACGGGCGTATTTCACCACTGCGTTGGTTGCTCTTCTTACTCCAGCTCATTTTTCTACTGGCTCTTGCCACAGCCGGTTTATTTCTCAATGAGTTGACCGTTGTCGGCGCTGGATTTGCCTCAGTGATGATCGGGCTGAGTGTGGATTACGGCTACTTCGTCTATCAGCAATCACTGCACCATCAGGGAGGGGTTCGTCAGTTGCAATGGAAGTGCATCCAGAACATTGCCTGGACTTCCAGTACAACGGCCGCCGCTTTCTTTGCCCTCAATCTGAGCAGTCTCCCTGGTCTCTCCCAACTAGGAAATTTGGTTGGCATCGGTGTCTGCATCGGAGCCCTTGTCATGTTGGGGGTCTTTGCGCCGATTGCCGTAAGGATTCGTCCTTCAACCAACGCTTCCACAAGCTCACGACTTGAACCACTGTTTTCCTCAACTCGGTTCATTTTCTTCTGTGAATTGGCTACTCTCGGAATGATTGTCCTCCTGCTCGGCACGCTGTTTATCAAGGGATTTCCAGGATCGGATTTTTCGGCATCGACTTTTCGACCCCGCATCAGTGCTTCCCAGAGTACCTTGGAGCATCTTTACAGCCGCCTGCATGATGATCGGGGAATGCTCAGTCTCATCGTAAGCGGGAAAAACTCAGCAGAGGTTCTTTCCAGATTAAAAGAGGTTCAACCAAAATTGGAGGCTGCTACGAAAAAGGGGCAACTCAAGAGTTTTTTCTCCCCTCTCTCCCTTTGGCCTGATGTCACTCGGCAGCGCGAGAACATGGCGGATCTAGCCCCCCTGGAAAGTCAATTACCACGGTTGAAAAAAACGGCTGAAGAGAGCGGATTTACAGAAAGAGCCTTCGGACTTACTGCATCCATTTTTGGGCAAATCCGTTTATGGAAGGGAGTGTCCCTTCCCCTATGGCCTGAAAATGAAACCAGCAAGTGGATTCTCCGCCGCCTGGCCAGACATAGTGAGGGTAATCAACTTGCCCTGGGAATCGTAGAACCAGCGCCTGGCCATGAAGAGGAATTGGTGGAGTCCATCACTGGTGATGGAATTTATCTCGTGAGCTGGGGATCGCTGGGAGACGAGTTGAAGCGGACGATGCCAGGAGAGATTTTTCACGTCGCTCTGGCATTGTTTGCCGGAATTATCCTGATTCTCTCCTTTGCTTTAAGGAGCTTCCGGGCGATCGCCCTGTTTGTGATGACAACTCTTCTTGTTCTTGCCTGCCTTGCCGGGGCGATGTCTCTCTTCGGCATGAAGCTAGGCTTTTTCAACTTGGCGGCTGTCTTGCTTTTGCTAGGCACAGGCACGGATTATAGCATTCTGCTTCTTCTGGGGCTGAAACGTAACAAAGGGGATGTTCCTCAAACACGCCACGACCTTTCGTTGGTGATCTTCCTCTGCTGCACATCGGCGGCCGCGGGCTTTGGATCCCTTGCCTGGGCAAATAACATGGGTCTAGCAACTCTTGGGAAAACCTGTGCGCTCGGTCTACTTATTGACGGGATGATCTCTCTTTTTCTTCTACCGAGAATATGGCCCCTCCTGTTTCCAAAAGGTAATGCAGCTGGAAAAATGACTTCTTAGGATGCTATCTCCTGAAAGAACTCCTCCTTTCGACTTACTTCTGATGTCATACACCGATGCCTTCTGGTTCTAACCATCAGGTTGCCGTTACCGGATACGGCTCCGTCACCGCGCTTGGAGGCGATTCCGTAACCATGTGGGAAGCACTGCTGGAAGGACGGTCTGCGCGTGCTCCTATCAGATCAATCCCGTTGGAGGGGTGCCGCGTAACAGAGGGTGCGGAAGCAGTTCTTCCTGATCTACCCGGCTTTTCAAAGAAGCAAATTTCCCGGCTCAGTCGATCATCACGGTTGTTGCTGCCTGCTGTCGCAGAAGCCCTGAAGCAGGCTGGTCTTCTCGATGAGGAAGGTCGAAGCCTGCTTAACCGACTTGAAATGTGTGTGAGCACAACGGCCTGCGGTATGGAAAAGGGTGAGGAATTCCTGCGCAGGATTTGGCAGGCCGAAACCCGGGGCAATGCCGCACTTCTAGCACATTATCAGGCCCAACAGCAGATCGCAGAGATCCAAAGCAATTTTGGGTTCCGAGGGCCGGCCATGATTATAGCCAATGCCTGTGCGGGGGGGGCAAACGCCATTGGGCACGGTGCCGACTTAATCCGATCTGGAATGGCTGACATTGTTTTGGCGGGTGGTTATGATGCCCTCTGCGAGCTTGTCTATGCAGGTTTTGACTCGCTTCAGTCACTTGCCCCCGAGGCATGTCGCCCATTTGACAGAGGAAGAAATGGACTGATGCTCGGCGAGGGAGCGGCGTTTTTGGTTCTGGAAAACCTGGAAAGGGCAAGGCGCAGGGAGGCACCGCTGCATGCCCTCATCTCAGGATATGGACACACGACCGATTGCCATCACCTGACACAACCCGATCAGGAAGGAATCCCTCTCGAAAAGGCGATGGGCAAGGCCCTGGATATGGCCGGAATTTCCGCTCGCGATGTCGGCTATGTCAATGCTCACGGTACGGGCACCCCATTTAACGATGGTGCGGAGGCCAAAGCGTTTGAACGCGTGTTCGGCCGGCACTCAACTAGGTTGAGTTCCACCAAAGCAGCCCTCGGTCACACTCTTGGAGCCGCAGGTGCCATCGAGGCAGTCATCAGTCTCCTTGCACTGAAATCAGGTGCCCTTCCCCCACAGATCAATATCGCCGATCCCGAGCCACTGGTTGCTGATGCGCTCGTAGGTCCGAATGAATCGACAGATCTACGGCATGTCATGAGTGTTAACCTCGGATTTGGAGGCTCGAATGCAGCACTCATTCTGTCTAAGGAAACGCTGATTTAATCCCATGATGACTGCTGTAGGACAAAAGGCTGATTTTTCAGGCACGAAGCGCAGTGGCAATACCCCTGCCGTCTTGACCCAGCGAGCAACGCCAAAAATCAGATTTTTGTCCACAGCCCCATGGGGTTGCGGAGATAACAGTGCCGGAGGCTGCGTTGGCTTTGCGTTTACAGCCCGCAAGGGGATGCTCGCGCAAAGCCGCCTTGCCTGCGGTCTATTCTTCCCGCAACGGCCTCAATGCGATTTAATCAACGCTTCCCTAAATGTTCGAAATCAAACACCGTGAAAAAATGGTCGAGCGCGCCCTGCTTGTTGGGGCCTATACGGCTGTGGAGGAGAAGGACGATGCCGAGGATCTTCTCAACGAACTCGGCGAACTCGTCCGCACGCTCGGCATCCCGATCATTGAAAAACTCCTGATCTTCAATCGCGAACCCCAGGCGCGGCTTTTTGTCGGTTCCGGCAAGGCGGAGGAGGTTTGCAACCGTGCCAAGGAACTCGCCTGCGATATCATCGTCTTTGACAATCAGCTCTCGCCCGCCCAGCAACGCAACTGGGAAACTCTGGCGGGGATCACTGTCATCGACCGCCAGGAGATCATTCTCGATATTTTCGGCACCCGAGCCCAGACCCGTGAAGCAAAGATCCAGGTCGATCTCGCCCGTATGGCCTACTCGCTTCCACGCCTGACACGGGCTTGGAGCCACCTTGGCAAGCAGGGCGGCGGCATCGGCTCGAAGGGTGAAGGTGAAAGCCAGCTTGAGCAGGACAAACGCAAAATTCGCGGCCAGATTGACAGGCTCAAGAGCGATCTCAAGGAAGTGCGGCGCAACCGTGCCAACCAGCGCAAGGATCGCAAGCGTGCACCCGTGCCAAATGCCGCCATCGTCGGTTACACCAATGCGGGGAAATCCTCGCTGCTCCGCAGACTCACCGGGGCTGATGTCCTCGTGGAGAATGCCCTCTTCGCAACGCTCGACACCACCACTCGCAAGATCGATCTGCCCAATAAACAGCCGCTGCTGCTCACCGACACCGTGGGCTTCATCCGCAAGCTCCCCCACCAGTTGGTCGAATCCTTCAACGCCACACTGGAGGAGGCGGTCATGGCTGATTTCCTCGTTCATCTCCTCGATGCCTCGCATCCCCGCGTCCTGGAATTTTACGGCACCACAATGAAGGTGCTTTCGGAACTCGGAGCAGATGCCAAAAAAACGCTCGTCGTTTTCAACAAGATCGATCAGGTGGATGATCCCCTGACACGGGCCATGTTGCGCAGTCATCACCCTGAGGCACTCTTTATCTCCGTGCATACGGGAGAGGGAATCGACCAACTCGTCGAACAGCTTGGAGGATTGGTGGGTGAAGGCACTCGGGAAATCCTCCTTCACCTGCCCCACGATCGCACTGATCTGCTGGCACGACTCCATCGTGAGGGAAGAGTGGAACAGACCGATTACGAGGAAGAGTTTATCAGGATCAGAGCCAGCGTTCCGGAACGCTTCCGCCGGACACTGGAACCGTTTATCATTCTTTAATCTCTAAAATTCCCCCGAACACGCACCTTGCGATTTCTTCAGTCATTCCCTAGCTTCAGCCGACGATGAGCGACGATTCCAACGCCCCAGTAGATCTCTCCAGTATTGGCATGGATCTTTCCCAGATCTTCCGCCCCTCCTGGACGGTGGAATCCACCGACAGCACGGCACGACTGGCTGCCAAATATGATGATGGAGGCCGCTCCGAACGCCCTGATCGTCAGGGTGGCCAGCGCCGCAGCGAAGGACAGGGTCATCGTGGCCCGCGGCCCGGTGGCAATCGGGATCGTGACTCCAGAGGACCACGTCCCCAATCCGGAGGACGGGATGCGAAGGCAGTCCCCGGTGGAGAGCGCGGCTCCCGTGATCGCGGCGCGGCTAACAATTCGCGTGATCCACGCGACCGCCGACAGGAAGAGCGTCGTCCTGAACCGGCATCCAAGCCGATGCTGGAAGGATGGAAAATTTCCCTCGTTCCCGAACATTCGGCTCTCGAAGCCATCGCAAAACAAATCCGATCCCGAGCCAAAGCCTATCCCCTCTTTGAACTCGCACGGCTGGTCATTAATCTCTCAGAGCGCTATAGCGTCGCTCTCAAGCCAGAGGGAGAAAACAGCCCAACGCTCTTTCGCACAAAAACAGACGGCTCTTTGTGGAGCTCGCGCAAGGCGGCCATCTCCCATCTTCTCTCCAAACATTTGGAGAAGTTTTACCGCCGTTCTTCCATCACCATCGAGGCTCCCAAAGGCTCCTACACCGTCGTGGCACAATGCGGCATGAGCGGNNCATGCCTCGCGGTTCAAAAATCTTCCCTTCGAGGTTTACAAGACACGGATCAAGATGATGCGTGATGACGCCCTGATGGAGCAGTGGAAGACAGAGCAGAGCACCCGCACCGTCTTTGTTCCCATCGAGCCGGAATCCGAAGCAGCACAGGTCATCGAGGAAGTCGTCGCAGAAGCTTCTGATCTCCCCGAGGTGTCCGAGGTCAGCGTTGAAACGCCAACAGAAGAACTTTCTGTCGCTGGTGAAGGCGAGACCACGGAAGCTCCGGTGGCCGAATCCGTCGAGGCGGAGGCTGCTCCCGAGCCTGAGGTCGTTTCGGAAGAAGAGACCGTTGCAGACGTTTCGGCTTCAGACGGAGCACAGAGCGAACAGCCCACTGAGGGGCCTCAGCTCACCCTTGAGGAGGTCACGGNNTTGCACGAACTGCTGATCAAGACTCTTCAGGAACTCGATCATTTTCCTCTGCCGTTGGCACAAATCATCGGCAAGGAACTCACCGGCAGCGGACTTCAGATTTTCAAGGCGCAGAAGAAGATCATCCATGTCTCCGTGGCGCGTCCACGCTATCTGGATCGCGCCTCAACGCCGACCTCCGAAGGCTCCCGATCCATCCTTGAGTATCTTGAGGCTCATCCGAAGCAACACCGCGACAAGCAATGGGCCGGCCTGCTCGCCCTGCGCACTGAACCGGCTGGTGACGATGCCGAATCGGTTAAACAGCGGGAACAGTCACTCGGCACCGATCTTATCTGGTTGCTCCACCAAGGGCATGTGCTCGACTTTGCAATGGGCAATCTTCAAGCCGCCATCCCTCCCGTCCAGCAACACAAGCCTACACAGATCGTGAAGGAAACGCCCGCGCCAGCAGCTACGGAAGTGGCAAAAAGAGTGGAACCTGAGCCGGCAGCCGAAGTGGTTGAAGAAGAACAACTGACGGTCGAAGAGGCTGTCGTTGAAGAACCTCCTGCCGCAATCGCCATAGAAAGCATTGCGCCGATTGCCCCTATTCCCGTTGCCGTTGTTGAAGAGCCAGTTGTTGCTACGGAGCCTGCGGAAGTTTCAGAAGTGTCCGCTGAGCCAAAGGCCCCGCTGAACTCCTGAGCAGCGCTTCCCTAACACCATTTCAACATCGAAATGGCCGAGGCCAACATTTACGAATCGCCGAAGCTCCTCGGTGAGTATTTGCTCCTGCACTTCGGAGGGGCGACGGATCTGTGTCACGAGTCACTCCCGGTCGATCCCTCGATAACAGCTATGCCGTTTCCGGTGCGCTGTGTCCGGGAGTTGCTCGATACAGCATTGCTCCCTGAGAATGCCACTGCCTTGGAAGTTGGCTGTGCTGTCGGAGGATCGGCGTTTGAACTCGCACGGCATTGCAGCAAGGTTGATGCCAGCGACTATTCCTCCTCCTTCATCGCTGCAGCCAAGACCCTCTTGCTTGAAGGGGAAATTGCCGCACCGCGCGCCGTGGAAGGAGCGATCACGACTTCTTTTACAGCTCATGTTCCAAGTGAGATCGAGAAAAGCTGCATCACTTTTTCGGTGGCTGACGCCACAAAGCTCCCGCCAGATCTCGGCCCATACGATGTCGTTCTTGCTGCCAATCTGCTCTGCCGCCTCCCCGATCCAGAAGCCTTCCTTTCCCGGGCTTCCGAACTCGTCAAACCGGGCGGCCAACTTCTGCTCACCACCCCCTTCACCTGGCTGGAGGAATATACGCCCCGCGACCGTTGGATTGGTGGCATTGATCCGAATAACCGTAGTGAAAAGGAACTCCTGCGCCATCTTTCCCGTGACTTCCGATTGCATCGTCGGCGCGATCTGCCATTCCTGATTCGGGAACATGAACGAAAATATCAACTCGGCATCGCGCTTGGGACCTGCTGGATCAGAAACTGATGAGGCAGAGGCGGTGAATTGGGAGTCCCGCTACCGACTTGGCGATACTCCTTGGGAGAAGGGATGTTCCTCTCCTCCCCTTATTGACTTTCTCGCACGCCATCCGATCCAGGGGGAGATCCTGGTTCCCGGATGTGGAATAGGCCACGAAGTACGCACTCTTGCAGCACAGGACGTTCATCAAACCACGGTGATCGGACTCGATCTCGCCGAAACAGCCATCACTCTGGCTCAAGGCATTCCCCTCGTAGGCCAGGAAACGTATGTGCAGGGTGATCTCTTCGCCTTCCCATCCTCCTGGAACGGACGCTTCAACTGGGTGGTGGAGCACACCTGTTTCTGTGCCATCGATCCTACCCTGAGAGCCGACTATGTACGGGCCATTGCTCAGGTCTTGAAACCTGGCGGCCAGTATTTCGCCATCTTCTTCATGACTCCCGATTCCGAGCAAGGGCCTCCCTTTGGAACGACCAAGGAAGAAATCGCCCAACTCTTTGAGCCAAGCTTTGAGCTCTTGGAGGAGTGGATTCCAACTCGCACTTTCGAAGGCCGTGAGGGGCGGGAACTCTGCCAACTCCGCCGTAAAGCGGAGGAGGCTATTAGGCTGTAGTCTGTTAGACTGTTAGGGGGAGAATCATGCGCGACCACAGAAAACTCCGGGCATTCGTGCTGGCTGATGAACTCGTCATCCAGATCTATCAACTGACGCAAAATTTCCCGAAGGATGAGATTTACGGCCTCACATCCCAGATGCGGAAGGCAGCCGTTTCTGTGCCCTCGAACATTGTGGAAGGGTGTGCACGAGAAGGCGAGGTGGAGTATCTCCGATTCCTTGAAATCGCATTCGGTTCGTTACGAGAGCTTCACTATCAGCTTAGTCTGGCAAAGAGGATGGGATATTGCGAATACGCCCTGTTTCTCACTGCTGACGAAAAATGTGAGGAAACAGGAAAGGTGCTGGCTGCCCTGATTCGATCCATCCGCCAAGGCTAATAGTCTAACAGTCTACAGCCTAAAAGCCTCTGTTCCCCCGCCCCTCCGACTCCCCTTTCCCATGAGCGACTGCTGCCACCATCACCCGAAAAAGGCGTCACCGCCGCCGAAATCGAAGGGTTCACTTTACACCTGTCCGATGCATCCTGAGATTCTGCGGGAAGGGCCGGGAGATTGTCCGAAATGCGGCATGGCTCTTGAGCCGCTGATTCCAACAGGTACCGAGGATCAGGAGTCCAAACTCTTGGGCCAAAAATTCTGGCTCTCCGTGATTCTTGGTGTGCCGGTCCTCCTGCTCGCCATGGCCCCCATGCTAGGGATCACTCTCCTCTCTCCATTCTGGTCCGACTGGCTCGAATGCCTGCTCTCGCTTCCGGTGCTCTTCTGGTGCGGAGCGCCTATCTGGATCAAAGGCTTCCGTTCCTTTGCCGATCGGAATCTCAACATGTTTTCCCTGATCACCCTGGGAACGGCTGCCGCGTTTCTGGACAGCATGGTCGTCTTGATCCAAAACGGAGGTGGCAATCAGACCATGCATTCCCAAGGTCTCTATTTTGAGGCCGCCACGGCCATCATGGTGCTCGTGTTGTTGGGGCAATGGCTGGAAGCCCGTGGGCGGGCGCGCACGGGATCGGCCCTGCGCGAATTGCTCGATCTTACTCCTGCCACGGCCCGACTGGTGCAGGAAGGTAAAGACGACCGGGAGATTCCAGTCTCTGAACTTCATCCTGGAAACCACGTTCGCATCCTTCCCGGTGATAAAATTCCCGCCGACGGAACGATCGTCGAGGGCT
This sequence comes from Spartobacteria bacterium UBA6821, assembly GCA_002452515.1. Classification (GTDB taxonomy): domain Bacteria; phylum Verrucomicrobiota; class Verrucomicrobiia; order Chthoniobacterales; family UBA6821; genus UBA6821. Next base: position 25,978 of record DKEN01000001.1, read on the forward strand.
GGAGCTCCGTGGACGAATCGATGCTCACCGGGGAATCCCTCCCTGCGGAGAAAACTGCTGGATCGTCCCTATCCGCCGGAACACTCAACAGGGAGGGGAGTTTCATCATGCAGCTCACCCGGGTGGGGTCCGAAACGGCCCTTGCCCAGATCATCCATCTTGTCGCTCAGGCACAACGCAGCCAGGCTCCGATTCAGCAACTCGCCGACCGGGTCGCGGCGGTTTTTGTCCCGATTGTACTCGGCATCAGTGCGCTGACCTTCGCTGGCTGGATGCTGTTTGCCCACAGTTGGACTCATGCGCTGGGCTCCTCCGTCTCGGTGCTCATGATCGCCTGCCCATGCGCCCTGGGACTCGCCACACCAATGGCTCTCGCCGTTGGAATCGGACGTGCGGCGCGTCACGGCATTCTGATTCGCTCCGCCGTAGCCTTGCAAAATCTCGCCTCCACGACACTGCTGGCTCTCGATAAAACGGGAACGCTCACCGAAGGTACCCCCCGCATCCTCTCCCTACACCCTCTGGGAGATATCACTGAGGAACACCTCCTGACGCTGGCCGCTGCCGCAGAGATCGGGAGCGAGCATCCTCTTGCCCAAGCGGTGATCCAGTGTGCCAAAAGCCGCAATCTAATCCTGCCAAAAGCCACCGACTTCACCGCTCATCCCGGCGGGGGTATTTCCGCAACCGTGGAGGGGGTTTCACTGCTCGTCGGCAGCATCCGGTTTCTTCGGGAACAAGGCGTCCCTGTTCAGCCTTTGGAACAGCTTGTCGTTTCTGATGGAGCCGGGTTGGTTGCGGTTGCCAAGAACGGTGTGTCAGCAGGTGCCTTCTTTGTGAGCGATACGATCCGGCCCTCCGCTAAGAATCTCCTTCGTGATTTCAAAGCCCTTGGCGTGCAGATCGCGATGCTCACCGGCGATCGCGAAAGCGTGGCGCGCAGCATAGCGGAAGAACTCGGCATCACACTCTGGAAAGCCGAACTCACCCCGGCACAAAAAGGGGAGCAGTTGGCGCAGTGGAAGAAAGAAGGTTACCAAACCGCGATGGCAGGAGATGGGATCAACGATGCCCCGGCTTTGGCTATGGCGGATGCCTCCATCGCGATGGGAGCAGGCTCCGATATCGCCAAGGAAACGGCGGGGATCATTTTGCTCAAGCCTTCGCTAGAGGGAATCGCCGAATCCCTTCTGCTAAGCCGTGCAGTCCTCCGCACGATCCGTCAAAATCTCTTCTTCGCCTTCGCTTATAATATCATTGGCATCCCTATCGCAGCGGGACTTCTCTACCCTTGCTTCGGCATCCTGCTCAGCCCCATGCTGGCAGCGGCAGCGATGAGCCTCAGTTCGGTCTCTGTCATCGCCAATTCCCTACGGCTCAGGAAGATGCGGATTTAATGCAATAACCCGCCAGGCGGAAATTCCAGGCAATCCACTGCCCACATCACAAATACCTTTACCCGATAGTAAAAGAAGCAGAGAAGTGGCCATAGTTATGATACCCTCTCCGCGCGTTCTCTTCACCCTGCTGGCCTCCGGTCTTATTTTCTCTTCCTCGGCCCTCGCCGATACTTATTACGACACCAGCGGCGTTACCAACAACAGTGGCGTGCCGATTGATATCACTTACTGGCAGGGATTGCGGAACTATGGCAACTCCACGAATCTTTTTTTTACCGGCACGGCCAGTAATAACACAGATGGCCTAGTTTATATCGGCCCCATCACGGGTGTTGGCGGTACGGCATATATTATCAATGCACCGGGAGCTGCGACGACAAGCTTGTACGGCCCGGATAATCTCACCAATGGCGATGTCGCCGTTGTCGGCGTTTATAAGACAGGCACTAACGCAACCAACATCGTCCATGGCACGATTGGCCAGGGATCGCTTTCCGACCTCTCAACGGGAGGTGGAATCTGGACAACAGTTGATTATACAAATGCAACCCACACCTATGTGCACAGCATGATGGGTGGTTATGCCGTCGGCAATGCGGATACAAACCTGTTGGAGGATCCCACCAACAACGAGCACGCCTTTATCTACAATGTCGCCACGCCGGGCTTCGAAGATGTCTCCTTCAGATTTGCCACGAACATCATCTCCACGACGCTCTATGGAATCTGGTACAACGGCGGAACGAGTTACACGCTGGCGGGCGGTTACGCGACCTTGCTGGGTGGCCCCAATGCCTTCCTGGTGAATTGGGACTCTTCCGGTAGCGGAACCAATGCCTTCAGCGATTGGGCTTCGTACACCAATGTGACCCATTTCGAGGGGATCAGCAGTGTGACTCCGGGTGTCTACACTCTCAGCGGCGACGGCCCCTCTTCTCTGCTGACCGTATCTACCAACAACGACGGGACCTTTGATTCAGGAACCCTGCAGGTTTTGACCGGGCCTGGTGGCACCAATATCAGTGCGAATTCTGTCTACGGCACCAATGTGGTGGGGATCACAACTCCCGGATCGGCCTTTCAGGCAACCGTGTCACCCATTCCGGAACCCTCTGCTGTTGCCCTGCTGACTCTCAGCCTAGGTAGCTTGGTTTTACTGCGCCTTCGCTCGCGGGTTCACGGCTAAAATTTCTGTATTATTAGGTTGGCCGTTTTTCTTGGGCATACCGTCCATGGTATCGCTCACTTTGAGACATTATGCCTAAAGGCTTCGAAGAAGCTTGTAGGAGTAGATCCCCGAAGCATGCCCATCTGCCCATTTGAACAGCAGCGCATACCCCCCGACAAAATCATACGACTTCAGTTCGAAGCTGTTCTCCTTGTAGCTCCTTGCGGGTGCCTCCCCTCGTCCGATGACATCCGGTTCACCACAGCACACGGCACACGGGCAGGCTCGCCGCAGTAATTCCAGAGGCAGGTATTGCTCGACTCCATCATTCCAGGAAAGGGCAAGTTCGCCCGTGGGAAGCGGAGCGACGGCAATGAGATTCAAAATCATCGAATTATATTACCACAAAGGACTGAAAAGGAGATTCAAAGTGGGAAAGGTAAAATATTGTTAAAACCTTTTCCTGATGCTCACCTTTTCTCCCTTTGGATCGCCCTTGGCTATTTCCTCTGTGGTAAAATTTTTCGGCTGCTTTTTCTGCTCTCAAAGAAGAACGCGCGGGAACCAAGTTCTCCGCGCGTTCGCTTTAAGTTCTAGAATTGGTTTCTCTCGAGCGGATCAGGCGAAGAAGTGCTGGATCCAGCGAACGATGGCCGTGCTCTCGTTGTTCCCCACGGCAATGAGGGGAGCGATAGCCAGACCGACAAGCGAGGAGAGCTTGATGAGGATATTCATCGAAGGCCCAGAGGTGTCCTTGAAGGGATCACCGACCGTATCGCCGACGACAGCGGCCTTATGTGGTTCGGATTTTTTGTAGAAGGTTTCCTTCTTGCCGTTGACCTCGATCTCTACGCCCTGTTCGAACGACTTCTTGGCGTTATCCCAGGCACCGCCGGCATTGTTCTGGAAGATGGCCCAGAGGACACCGCTCACGGTGACACCGGCCATGTAGGCACCGAGGGCTTCGGCACCCATCACAACACCGATCAGAACAGGCGTCAGGATCGTGATCACTCCGGGAGCTAACATTTCACGAAGGGCTGCCTTGGTGGAAATCTCAACGCACTTTCCGTATTCTGGCTTGCCGACACCTTCCAAGATCCCGGGGATTTCACGGAACTGTCTGCGCACTTCGTTCACCATGTCCATGGCCGCCTTGCCGACGCTATTCATGGCGAGAGCGGAGAACACCACGGGGATCATGCCGCCGATGAAGAGGGCGGCGAGGACCTTGGCGTCGAAAATATTGATGCCGTGAATGCCCGTGAGGGTCACATAAGCGGCGAAGAGCGCCAGGGCCGTGAGAGCGGCGGAGGCGATGGCAAATCCTTTTCCAACAGCCGCAGTGGTGTTGCCAACACAGTCCAGAATATCGGTCTTCTCACGGACTTCTTTCGGCAGTTCGCTCATCTCGGCAATGCCACCGGCGTTGTCGGCAATCGGGCCAAAGGCATCAATGGCCAACTGCATCGCCGTGGTCGCCATCATCGCAGAGGCGGCAATACCAACGCCGTAGAATCCGGCAAGGGAATAGGCACCCCAGATGGCTCCCGCAAAGATGATCACAGGGAAGGCCGTCGAGAGCATTCCCGTTCCCAAACCGGCAATGATGTTGGTCGCGGCACCCGTGGCTGATTTCTGGACAATGCCGGCTACCGGTTTGCCGTCGAGTCCAGTGAAGTATTCGGTGATGTAGGAGATCAGATAACCGACCACCATGCCGATGCATACCGCCCAGAAGACATTCAGCGACGTGGTGTTCAGCACGATGAATGATCCAGCCTTGAAGATAGTCATCCGAATTGTTTCGGGAAGCATCACCTTGATCAGCCCGAACGAACAGGCAAGGGCGATCAGCATGGCGAGGTTGTTTCCCCTGTTCAGTGAGCTCTGGACGGAATTGGTGTTGGCCGGTGCATTTTCGGAAATCCCGACGAAAAATGTGCCGACGATGGAGGCTAGAATGCCAAAACCAGCAATGGCCATCGGAAGCAGAATCGGGCCAATACCACCGAAGCTGTCAGCAATGGCTCCGCCGTTATCGCGGATGATGTAATTGCCCAGCACCATGGAGGCAAGAACGGTGGCCACGTAGGAACCGAAGAGATCGGCCCCCATCCCGGCAACATCACCGACGTTATCACCGACATTATCGGCGATCGTGGCGGGATTGCGCGGATCATCTTCCGGAATGCCAGCTTCCACCTTGCCAACCAGATCAGCCCCCACGTCCGCTGCCTTGGTATAAATACCACCGCCGACACGGGCAAAGAGCGCGATGGATTCAGCACCGAGGGAAAAACCGGCGAGCACTTCCAGCACTCTTGTCATCGCATCATATCCACCGTTGGCAAAACTGCCCCCCATGAATTTCTGGAAGAAAAGAATGAAGAGCGTGCTGAGTCCTAAAACGGCGAGGCCTGCCACGCCGAGTCCCATGACGGCCCCTCCGCGGAAGGAAACCTGCAGGGCTTTTCTCAAGGAAGTCTTGGCCGCCTGCGTGGTACGCACATTCGCCTTGGTGGCGATACGCATCCCCAAGAATCCAGCTAGAGCCGAGAAGACACATCCCACGACAAACGCGCCGACGATCAGGACGCTCGAGTGAACCGCCACCTTGGGCACTTGGGAGAGAAAACCGAGGCCGGCACCAGCCAGCACGACATAGATCGCGAGGATTCTGTATTCGGCTTTCAGGAAAGCCATGGCTCCCTCGGCGATGTGAGCAGCAATGGCCGTCATTTTCGCATCGCCGGCATCCTGTTTGGTGACCCAGCTTGCAAGAAAGGTTCTGTAGGCCAATCCCACGAGTCCTAACACGGGAAGAAGATAAATGAGATGCTGCATGAGTATGTTCTAAGGGGGGCACTCTTGGACGTCGCGGACATTCGCCCGACAAGTTCATCCAGAAGCGACACCTTGCGGCGCAAGCTCGTTTAAGGTGAAAGCGACAAAAATGTCCAGCCTTCCGATTGAAAAGAAAGTAGCAGGGCGTAAAGCACCGCAACCATTGCGGACTGACAGCGCCTTGTTCAGGACTGAACTACTAACTACTTCAGCGCTTCAGCAGCGTCATGACGGCCTTCTGCACATGGAGGCGGTTCTCGGCCTGCTGGAAGATTGCATTGGCATGGGCTTCAAACACCTCGGCCGTGATCTCCTTGCCCCGGTAGGCGGGCAGGCAGTGCAGGACGTGCGCCTTGGGTGACGCGGCGGCAAGCACACGGTCATTGATCTGGTAGGGGGCGAATTGAGCGGTACGATACTCGGCTTCATCCTCCTTGCCCATGCTGACCCAGACATCGGTGTAAAGGATGTCGGCTCCGCGAGCGGCCTCCTCGGGATCGCCAGTAATGGTCACAGGGGCGTTGGCGCGAGCCAAAAGTTCCGCAGGAGGGGTGAAGAGTTCGGGGCAGGCCAGCCGCAGCCCAAAACCGAGCCGTGCCGATGCCCAGATCCAGGAGCGACCCATATTGCAGTCGGCGTCACCGATGAAGGCGACCTCGACACCATCGAGTGATCCGCGCAGTTCCTCGATCGTGAGCAAATCAGCAAGGATCTGGCAGGGATGCTCCTCGTCGGTCAGCGCATTGATTGTCGGGATGCCCGAAAGCTTGGCAAAAATCTCAATGTCGGACTGCTTGAAGGTTCTGATTACCGCTCCGTGAATCATCCGACCCAGTACGCGGGCCGTGTCCTCGATCGGCTCACCCCGTCCAAGCTGGATCTCGCTAGAGGAGAGGAAAAGTGAATCCCCCCCAAGCTCCCGGATGCCGACCTCAAAACTGACGCGGGTACGGGTGGAGGACTTTGCGAAAAGCAACCCCCAGCATTCACCGGCCAACGGCTTGGCTGTGTCGTGACCGCGCTTGGCTTTCAGCTCCTTGGCCAGGGCAAGGATCTCATGGATCTCGGAGGCCGAGAGGGACTCGATGGAGAGAAGATGCTTCATGGGACGAATCGGGGAAACGTTAATTAGATCGTATCAGGAGGGACGCGGCAAGCATTGGGAGAGGAGGAACATTTCTCGCGCAGAGGCGCAGAGATCGCTGAGGAAAACGATAACAATCATCAGCATATCCCCTTTATCCCTATGAATAATCCGTTTGGGAGGATTATCTCCTTCGCCAAAAGCGAAGGAGCGCCAGGGCTGCGAAGGCAGCGGTCAGGGCTAGGCAGCTGTGAGCGAAGAGATCGCCGTGCAGGGTATAGAAGGTCGGTTTGGGATTGATCGGCACGGGAATGGTCGCAGTCAGAACTCCCCCAATGAAAGTATTCCCATGTTGATCACTCAGGACCTGCTTCACTCGGCCTAGGCTGTCGATCCAGCAGGAAACACCGGTATCTGCCACACGAAACAGGGGCAGACCTGTCTCGACAGTGCGCAGTTGGGCATTTGCCAGATGCTGGCGGGTGGCGACAGAATGCTCGAACCATCCGTCATTGGTGATCGTGATTAGCAACTGGGCACCAAGGTCGGCGAAGCGACGGGTGAGATCACCTAGCGTATCTTCGAAGCAGATGAGCGACCCGATCTTGACCGGCTTGGCGGAAAGTTGCAGGACGGCCGCGCCCTTCCCTGAATCAAAATCATAGGGAACCTGTTTCCCAACGATCCAACTGAACAGCGGGAAGCTGTGTCGGAAGGGAACATATTCCCCGAAGGGGACGAGATGCACCTTGTTGTAGATCTGGGCTTTCATCGCATGGTCGGTCAGCAGGATAGCCGAATTGTAATCCCCCCGCGGTGCGGCCTCGTAATGGACACTGCCGATCAAGAAATCCGCTGGTGTGTGTCCCGCAAGCTCCTTGACCTGATCATAGATGATTTCATCCAGCAGCAGGGGTCGGGGTGTTGATGCCTCCGGCCAGACAACGAGATCGGGTTGGGTGACTAGGGCAGCACGACTCTGCTGGAGATATCCCTCCATGATCTCAGCGTCATACTTCGAGTCCCAATAATGATACACGGGGACATTCCCCTGAACGCCCGCCACATTCAGCGCCACTGTCTCAGCTGCCGGGGCGGTGATTTTGCCAAGACCATAGCTGAAGCAGAGCACCACGATCAGCACAGCGAGCATGAAGTCGAAATGGGGCTTGGTTCGTCCCAGCACGATCTCCCGCCGCAGGCGCTCGACCG
>DKEN01000108.1 GCA_002452515.1 Spartobacteria bacterium UBA6821
GATCAGGACTTTCTTGCCTCCGGCCAATCCCTCGGGCCCCTTCTCGGTGTAGCGGAAGGTCTTTCCTGCAACTACTATGCGATCAATCCAAGACTTGAGCTGGCTCGGGATGCCGAAGTTATACATCGGGGCACCGATGACGATGATGTCGGCCTGAAGGATCTCCTCAAGGGCGGCGGCACCAGCAGCCACATCAAGAGAGGGAGCGGCCTCCCCACCATGAGCTGCGGCAAGATGTGCACCGGAGAGGTGCTGGAGTGGTTCTGAGGCGAGATCGCGGGTGATGACCTCTATGCCGGGATGGAGGCGTTGCTCAGCAGCGACGAGTTCTGCGGAGAGAGCCCTACTGACGGAGCCTGCGCCTAGGATGCTGGAATCAATATGGAGGAGTTTCATGATATGTGCGGGTTGTTGGTACTAATGCGGGTGATTATTAGCGCGGGTGTATCTTTTGGGAATTTTTTACAGCAGGGCGATAAGCCGATTCTTACGGCCCCAGAGAATCGTGGCAGAAAGAACAAGCAGGATTCCGCAGGCAGGGAATTACCCGGATCAAAAGAGGCGGATTAGAAAAAGCCTACGCTTCCTCATCACCCAGATGCTTTCCGGGAACCAAGTAATTGCGGACGTAGTCGCTGACTGATTCTTCAAGCGGACGCGTTGGCGTTGTCCAGCCCGTTGCCAGCAATCGGGAGACATCAGCACAAGTGTGATACTGATACTGGTTGCGGATGTGCTCTGGCATGTCGATGAACTCGATCTCCGGTTTCCGGTCAAGAGCGGTGAAGAGTGCCTTCGTCAGATCAATCCAGTTACGGGGAGTCCCGGTGCCAATATTGAAGAGGCCGTGAGCGCTTGGGGTCTCCGCCAGATGGATCGTCATGGCGACGGCGTCCTTCACATAGACGAAGTCCCGCACCTGCTCGCCGTCACGGTAATCGGGGCGGTGGCTTTTGAAGAGGCGGACTTTTCCGGTTTCCAGGATTTGTTCGTAGGCCTTGGCGACGAGACTGCGCATCTCCCCCTTGTGCCACTCATTAGGGCCAAAGACATTGAAGTATTTGATCCCAACGATCCCACCTTCACGCCGGAGCCAGCCGTTGCGCTTGGCGTGGAGATCGAAGAGATGCTTGGAGTAACCGTAGGCATTGAGCGGACGGAGGGTGTCGAGATGATCCGTACCGTCATCCATTCCCTTGAGGCCGTCACCGTAGGTGGCGGCGGAACTGGCGTAGACAAAACGGATACCACGCTGGAGGGCCCACCCTGCAAGGGCCTTGGTGTAACCGTAGTTATTCTCCATGAGATAACCGGCATCGCGCTCGGTCGTCGCGGAACAGGCCCCAAGGTGATAGATGGTGCGGATGGAATCGAGGCTTTCCGGCTCGCACTCCAAGCGATCCAGGAAGGCATCGGCCTGCACGTAGTCATGGAAGCGGAGCGGCGAGAGATTCTTCCATTTCATATCCTCTCCTAGGACATCAGTGACAAGGATGTCCTCCCTGCCGCGCTGGTTCAGGGCATGGATCAGGGCGCTACCAATCAGGCCGGCTCCGCCGGTGACAAGGATGGATGGGGACATGGGCGAAGGTGGAAAGGTCTATGAATGTTAATGCTGCGGAGCATTCAGGCCGCTCTCGTCGAGCTCCTCCTGAAAGATACCGACTTTATCACCGTAAATATTTTTGGCGACTTCAAGATACTTGGCCGCTTCGGCAGCCTCTCCCTTCTTATAACATCGTGCCGCGGTCGCGAAATACCACGCAGGCGTATTCGTCGGGAGATCGGTGGCAAAGAGTTTCGCCTGAAGTTCGGGATCAGTGTTCTGATGCAGGAGGAGAAGGAGAAGCTTGTACTCGACGAGTTCGTTATTCGTCTCCTCGATCAGAAGGTTCCGATAGTAGTCGATGGCGGCGTCCCACTGCTTCCTGAGAGCCAGCAACGCGCCGATGTTGTACTTTGCGGGAAAATAGCCTGGCTCTACCTTCAGCACCTGATTGTAACAGACGAGTGCTGCATCGTAGTCCTTCTTCTTGGTCAGAATGGCTCCCTTGAGATTCAGCGCCTCGGAATTCTGCGGATTATTGGCCTCCAAGGCAGGGGCAAGATCATGCAGCGCGGCATCATACTCCTTGTCGTTAAACTCCGCCAGGGCGGTCTTGACTGCAGCATCGGAACTCATTGCCGACGGCGTGGCTGGCAAATGCTCCGTTGGCACAAAAAGCCCCACCCAGCAGAGGGAGGCCATCCGAAGATGCCGAAAGTGCTTGGGAAGGAGGGAAAGCATGGTCAAGAATCTAGGGAAGCATGGAGAGCAGGCAACAGCAATGGCAACAAGAACTTATCCGGCAGAGCCGACTTTGTGTCGTGGTCCTATGCGGCATTTTCAACGTGGCGTCTGCTCATTGTCAGACCCAGGATCGAGCCCAAGAGAACAGCACAGGGACAAACCCGCCTTCTCTCTGTCGCTTCGCGGTGGCCCTGCCTGAAATGGATGGCCCGGTGACTCTTGGCATTTTTTCGCCGGACGGGAAGCTCACGCGGCTTCTCTATCGTGATACGGCAATCGATTCCATCCCGGCGGGACTTAACGGACTGCTGGTCACCTGGGATGGCAAGGATGACTCCGGCCTCCCGGTGCCTCCGGGAAAGTACCATGCACGGGGACTCGTCCATGGAAAACTGACGGCATCGGCACTCTCCTATTCGTCTTCGAAACCTGATTGGCACGACTCTCGCTTGCAGGGGACAAACGACCCATCTCTTGCCTCCCTGCTTCCTCTTATGCTGACTCCGTTCTCCACCAATCAGATCACCGTGACGGCGGCGCAGGACGCACTGTTGGAAACACGCCCACAGCTTACCATCTCGGCATTTTTAGCGGGAGATGAGATCGTGGTCACCGCTGCGGGGTTGCCGATTTTCTCGATTCCGATCGAGCCTTACCTGCCTCCAAAGGGTGAACCGAGCATCACGCTTTGTCATGACAACGGTCCGGGAACGGCCGAACTGAACTTGATCTCTGCAGGAAGAAAGACATCCTACCTACTCTCCGGCCTGAATCAGCTCGTTCCTCTAGATGCCGGAGCCCTCCCGATGCCTCCAGAAATTTTCATTCCAGACAGTGCTTCCTCAGACGCAGGAACGCCGCGCCCATGATGTTTGTCCGATTGTTGAGTTGTGTCTCTCTTCGGAGAATGCTGGTGGCGGGCCTGATCCTGATGGTGGCCGGAGCGCTCTCACCCTGTCCTGCCCAACAGACTGGGATGAGTGAAATCAAAGTGCCGTATGCCCTGAGTTGGGGGGATAGTCCTGACAAAATTCACGGAATGATCAGCGCGGTCAAAGCCACTGAGACCTCCTGCATGGAAAAGTCTCCCGGTAAGCTCGTGATCGAGGCCGATGGACTCGGGATAGCCGATCCCCTACTTAGGAAATCACTCTTCACCTTCCGTGACGGGTCATTGATTGAAGTGGAATTGCAATATGCCAGTCCCTCATGGGACGGCGGCAAGGCTGTCGATTTCTTCGATCGGACACGGCGCCGCATTGATGACCGCTACGGCGCAGGCACACTGCTGGTGAATAAAGTCAAGGAGGCACCCAGTGATCCGACTGCCCCCAAGGACACAACCTACACGCTCATCACCTATAGCTGGATCCAGCCTGCCGCCGCCTTGGAACTCACTTTTTACAGCATAGAAGAGAAAGAGCATGCCTTCCATTTGGTGAGTCTGCGCTACAGGACTCCTTAAAATCCCCTTCTTGAGGAGGTGGCCACCTCCTCAGGAATACCGGCACCTTAGAAAAGATAAATTTCTCTTGTCTCTCCAATCGTGTCGTGGCAGTATCTCCCTCCTTTTCCAAAGATTTCCCATGTCCTACGCAATCATCCAAACCGGCGGCAAACAGTACCGCGTCTCCGAGGGAGACGTCCTGAATGTCGAGAAGCTCGCCGTCGAAGCCGGCACAGAAACCTCTTTCAGCGATGTTCTGCTCGTCGTCAATGGAGATAAGATCACCCTTGGCTCACCCCTGGTTTCCGGCGCAACCGTGCAAGCCGAAGTGGTCTCCCAGTTCAAGGATGACAAGGTCATCGCCTTCAAGTTCAAGCGCCGCAAGGGCTATCACCGCACCGTCGGTCATCGCCGCCAGCTGACCAAGCTGAAGATCACCAAGATCGCTGCGTAAGCACTGTTTTCACCAATCTCCTAACACCCTACTACAATGGCCCATAAAAAAGGACAGGGAAGCGTCAAGAACGGACGTGACAGCATCAGCAAGCGTCTTGGCGTGAAGAAATTCGGTTCCCAGAGCGTTATCGCCGGAAACATCATCATCCGTCAGCGTGGCACCAAATATCTTCCGGGCCGCAACGTCGGTCTTGGACGCGACTACACCATTTTCTCTCTCGTTGATGGTACCGTCCGCTTCGACCGCGCTGGTCGTCGTGTGAATGTTGATCCCGTCGCAGTCGCAGAAACCGCCGCCAACTAATTTTGCCTTGAGCTCCGTAGTCTCCAAAGAGACGCCGGGCATCAGGAACATGCAGACACCCAACCTGATCAGGTTGGGTGTTGTTTTTTAAGGAGCCCCTGATGACTCAGCGCATTCCAAGACTCGGCGTTTTAGGTTCTGGAAAAGGTTCCAATTTCCGCGCCCTTGCTGAAGCTTATCGCTCCGGAACCCTCGGCTGTGAGCCGGTGATCGTGCTCTCCGATGTCGAGAGTGCCGGCATCCTGAACCTGGCAGAGAGTTTTGGCGTCCATGCACATTTCGTGGCCCCGGGCCCCTTCCGTACCAAGATGACGCCGCAGTCCGAAGCGGGGCTCGTCCAACTCCTTCAGGAAGCACAGGTCGATTTCATCGCCCTCGCGGGTTTTATGAGGGTGATCAAGGAACCACTGTTACAGGCCTTTCCTGGACGGATCCTGAATATTCACCCTTCCTTGCTTCCGGCCTTTCGCGGACTCGAGGCCTGGAGACAGGCCCTGGAATCCGGTGTTCCGGAAACGGGCTGCACTGTCCATCTTGTCGATGCCGGAGTCGACACGGGGAAAATCCTTGGACAGAGCCGCGTTCCACTTCTGCCGGGAGATACCGCCGAATCACTTCATGCCCGCATTCAGGTGGCCGAGCATGAGCTCTATCCGAAAATGGTCCGAGAATTTGCGGAGCACTTGCGGTTATCCGCTGAGTAGTGAAGTCTTGCGAGCCGCGTCGATAACCGACCGGATCAGATCACGACTTTCCAAAATCTCATGAGCGGCTTCCGCCTTTTCGATCTCAATCCTGAGCAGTTCCGCGCTGCCACTCATCCAGATGGTCCGATGCTGATTCTGGCGGGTGCTGGCACAGGAAAAACTCGCGTGCTCACGGCCCGGATCGCCTGGCTGGTTTCTCAGGGAGTCGAACCCTCCTCTATCCTGGCCGTGACCTTCACCAACAAGGCAGCCAAGGAGATGCGCGAACGCGTGGCCGCCACGGTAAATTCCGAACAGGCAAAGCAGATTACCCTCTCCACCTTTCACGCACTCTGCGTGCGCCTACTGCGCAAACATGCCCACCTGCTCGGCTACAAGGAGAACTTCAGCATCTTTGACGAGGGGGATCAGATGGGTTTGGTGAAGAAGATCGCCGCCCGGATCCATGATAAGCAGGATCCGATTGATCCAAATCTGGCGAGAAACATCATCAGCAAGGCCAAAAACCTCGGCATGTCCGAACCGGAGACCACCGACACGGCACTCGGGAGTCTCTTCTCTAAGTATCAGAATGAACTCCGTACGCTTAATGCGATGGACTTCGATGATCTGCTGCTGCAAGCGCGCACACTCCTGCGAGACCATCCCGAGGCTCGGGATGAATGGCGTTCCCGTTACCGGCACATCATGGTCGATGAGTTTCAGGATACGAACAAACTCCAGTTGGAACTCGTCAGCCTGCTTGCCGGTGAGGAACGACCCAATATCTGCGTCGTCGGCGACGATGACCAAAGCATTTACGGGTGGCGCGGTGCCGAATCGGCAAACCTCCTAGAGTTTGAACGGCACTTTCCCGACCCCGAAGTCATCAAGCTGGAGCAGAACTACCGCAGCACCGACATCATCCTCTCGGTGGCCAACCGCCTGATCCGCAACAATTCCAAACGCCGGGGCAAGAATCTCTGGAGCGATCGCAAGGAGGGAGATCCGGTCCGAATCCTCCTTGCCTCTGATGACAAGGCAGAGGCGGAGTTCATCGCCGACGAGATCCAGGCGGCAGGCCCGCAGAGCGCAAAGGCCCGCCCCTGGACAGACTTCGCCATCCTCTATCGGATGAACGCCCAGTCACGGCAGTTTGAAGAGGTTCTGCGCGAAAGGCGCATCCCCTATCGCGTGGTTGGGGGAAAGAGCTTCTTTGACCGTCGCGAGGTGAAGGATGTGGTGGCCTATCTCGGCGCCCTCCTCAATCCGGACGATGACAATGCCCTGCTTCGTGTTCTTGCAAATCCCCCACGAGGCATTGGCAGCGCAACACTGCAGCTGGCAACCGAGGCGGGAGCCAAAAATCGAAAGAGTCTCCTTGCCATTCTCAATGATCCCGAACATCTCGCTGTCAGCTCCTCCCGCACTCGGATAGCCATCCAGCGATTCACCGAGGACTGGGGTACCTACAGGATTCAACTTCAGACACCAGGCACCGATATCTCGGGACTATTACGCGGACTGCTCGAAGAGTGCGGTTATTACGAAGATCTTAAGAAGAGCTGCAAAACAGAAGCTGAGTCTGACGGACGACAGGAGAATGTCCACGAACTGCTCAATGCCCTGGCCGGATACTGCCAACGGCATCCTCGCGAAGGGGCTCGTGGATTTCTCGACGGACTGACGCTGGAACAGGAGCGCGAAGAAGAGAAAGCCGAAGAACGCGAAGGGGTCACTCTCATCACCCTTCATGCCGCCAAGGGGCTTGAGTTTCCCGATGTCTGGCTCGTTGGTGCGGAGAACGGCGTGCTCCCCCATGAACGCTCCAAGGCAGAAGGGACGGTCGAGGAAGAACGACGCCTTCTCTATGTCGGCATCACGCGTGCCCGTCATCGCCTGACAATCACACACTGCTCCACGCGGCGAAAATTCGGCAGCGTCTCTTCCTGCATACCGAGCCCTTTCCTTCTGGAACTCCAGGGGGAAGGAGTTGAAACAGGCAGCGTGGAGGAAATCCTCTCGCAACCGCTCAGCGAGGAAGAGTCCGAGGATGCGTTTGCGCGCATGAAAGCCATGCTCCGCGGGGAGTGATCTTGCAAGATTGGCGGCGAGCGGTGTTGGACTGCGCTTGCCGTAGGGGAACTACGGCTGACGCTAGTCCGCGTTGCTCTCCATCCAATCTTACTGCGTCTAAAAATCCAGTTATGGCGTATTAGTTGTCGCGGGTATCGCAATCGGAGAGCTCTCAGGCACCGGGGTAGCGCTGGGACTCGACAACGGTGTTGCTAACGCTGATGGGGACACAATTGCCTGAGGAGTAGTCGAAGGCATCGCTGAAGGCGCTGGTTCGGGTGTGGGTGAAGGTTGCTCGATCGGGCGGAACTCGGTATGACGGATGCGTCCCCCGGCTTCCGCCGTCCAAACGCTGAGACTGATGGAAATGGCGCTTCCGAGCAAGACACCCCAACCGATCCAGGCAGCTTGGCGTGGAAATTTTATCAGCGTCAGCAAGGCCAATAACGCAAGGATGCCTACCGCATAGACCAAAGGAGCCGTGACTTTTGCCCGATGACTGTGCTCTCGAAAGGCAGCCTTTCCAACGGCATCCATGCCGGGATCAATCGAGCCATCGGCAAAAGATTCCTGCGCAGCCTCACCGGTTTCCATAATAGCCGGCATGGTGCCGACACAGAGAAGCACCGCCACCAAACCGGAAGCGAGGGCCCCGCGACTGTGAAAGAGAATTCCCAGGAGAACCGGCAGACAGGCCACGGCAAGACCGATGATGGGAACGTGATTGATGGCCAAATGCAGATGAGCGGGAGTAAAGAGGGTTTGGATCACTCGGCGAGAGTCACCTTGCGACCTCTTTCCCGCAAGAGAGAAAACGGCCGCGCTGGACAAAATTGATTTTTTGAGACAACAAACGAAGAATGGCTAAACAAATAATTTGTCCAAATCCTAATTGTGGATACCACGGCCCAGCTAAGAGAAAAGCACGCGGGAGCTTTATTTTAGGCTTGGTGCTATGTTTGTTTTTTCTATTGCCGGGAATAATCTATTTCATACTGAAGTCGGGTTATCGGTACTACTGTCCGAAGTGCGGAATGCAGATTGCCAACGATAATTAAATTCTGTGTATAAAATGGATCATTGCCTCGCTCGCTCCCACTCGGCTCGCCCTAGCGGGCTGTGATAATGCACAGGCTATCCCGATCGTTCCCACGACCGGCATTCATCTCTGGGCCTGCATTGATGCCGCCCGTTGGAAGCCCAAGACTCGCTGACTACCGGGCTTTCTTAGTGGTCATTTTTACTCACTTTCGGGAGCAGCAGCCTCCCTGAATTTCCCAGATTGGAGATTTTTCTCTTTTAGGAATCTAGTAAATACTTGGCACGCCCTGTGCTTTCACTGATTCACTGGACTCCAACCAGTCCAACCAACCAAAACCCAATAAACCTACTATGAAACTCATGACCCGCGTTGCTACGATCGCCCTCACGGCGGTTGCGGCCACTGCCTCCCTCAAGGCTGATACCAATAGCACCAACTCCATGGCCACCGGCAAGGATGTGAAGGCTCCCGTTGTGGCGGCAACTCCTGCCAGCCCAATGTTCAACCTCAATGTGAGCGAGAACTATGACAGCCGCTACATGTTCCGCGGTGTCAACGAGGTTCCTAACACAGGCATCCTCTCCACCACCTTCAGCCCAATCTGGCACATCACAGCCAATGACACCCTGACGGTGCCTATCTGGTATGCGACTGCTGTCGGCAAGACCTTCCCTAACGGTCTGCAGAACTATCGTGAGCTGGATGTTCCTGTGAGCTACACCCACGCTATTGGTAACTGGACACTCGGTGCTGGATATCAGCTCTATGTCTACATCAATCAGCCTTCAGCAACCCACCCTGGTGGCACTGGCATCCAGAACGAAGTCAATGTCAACGTGGCTTATACCTACAAGACTGGCATCGTCACCTGGACTCCTGCTCTGTTCTACTACTATGAGCTCGGCACAGTGAACAACTACACCTACGGCTCGGTCAATGCTGGTTCCAGCTTCCTTAGCCCACAGCTTGCGGCTTCGGTTCCTCTGAACTTCCTCAAGTCCGATGGTTCCATCACCTTCAACCCGAACGTCCAGTATAACTTCTCGTTCGCTTACAATGATGGTTCCTACAACAACGGTGCTCTCACCAAGCCTTACAGCGGAGCCAACAACTTCCAGGTACAGCTTCCTATCACCTGGCAGATCACCAAGATCGTATCCCTCACCGGATATGTCGCTTACTCCTATCAGGGTGCAAACCTTGTCCAGACTTCTCCTAGCACAGTCTGGGGCGGTGCAAGCGTCGGTCTCTCCTTCTAAGACTATTTAGATCTCTCACGAAAAGCCCCACTGGAAACAGTGGGGCTTTTTCGTGCCCGGATTTAGTGTTCAGAAGGCCAACACCTTCTCCAGAAATCGGGATGCCTGAAGCGACTGAGGCTGATGGAAAAATTCGCTGGCTGCTCCTACTTCCAGCAACTTTCCCTCGGAGAGAAAGGCAACCTGATCGGCAATTTTACGGGCAAACCCCATCTCATGAGTGACGAGAAGCATCGGCGTGCCCGAGTCCTTGAGTTCGGCGATCAGTTGCAACACCTCTGCCGTCATCTCCGGGTCGAGTGCCGAGGTCGGTTCATCAAACAGGAGTAAGCGTGGTTTTGCAGCAAGCGCCCTGGCAATCGCCACCCGTTGACGCTGTCCACCGGAAAGTAGTGCTGGTTTTTTCCCCGCATGATCGGCAAGGCCGAGTCGTGTCAGCACCTCCAGAGCACGGGGATAAGCCTCTCTCTTTTCCATTCCATGCACCTCCGTGAGCGGCAGCACGACATTTTGCAGGGCTGTCATGTGAGGAAACAGATTGAATGCTTGAAACACGACCCCCAGGGAGCGGCGGTATCGAAGCAGAGCCTCCTCGCTCTCAGGTAGCGCCACGCCATCGAGAACAATGCGTCCTGTATCCGCATGCTCCAGTCCGGCAATCAACCTCAAAAGCGTCGATTTTCCACCGCCACTGGGTCCCAAGAGGGCAAGCACATGGGGAAAATCGACACTTCTGGTGATCCCATCCAGAACGATGCGCTTCTCTGTCCCTGCTCCAAAAGACTTTAGAATATCTTGGAACTCAAGTTTCATAACGGAGATGGCCTTCCAGCTGCTTTGAGAGGAGAGAGATCGGAAGCGTCAGCACCAGATAGCCAACCCCCAGAGGAATAAAACTTTCCAAGGTCCGATAGGTGGCGGAGTTCACCTGCTGGGCTGCCAAGGTGAACTCAGTCAGCCCGATGATGGAAAGGAGCGAAGAATCCTTGATGAGAGAGGCAAATTGCCCCGCCAGAGCGGGAAGTATCTGCCGAAGTGCCTGAGGGGCAATCACAAAGCGGTAGATCTGAGGGGTGGTGAACCCGATAGCCCGTGCTGACTCCAGCTGAGAGGCGGGAATCGCTTCAATGCCGGCTCTGATCATCTCTGCAAGGTAGGCGCCACTAAAGAGCGAAAGGATCAACACCCCGGCAATCAACCGATTGTCCAACCCGAGACCATTTGCAACCACATAAAAGAGAAAGAGGATCTGCACCAGCAGCGGTGTCCCACGCACTATCTCGACATAGAGCAGGGTCACTGCTCTCAGCGGAACAAAGGGTGATCTTCTCCCCAAAGCTACACCCAATCCGATTAGGGTACTGAGAGCCAGGGAGGACAGTGAAATAAGGATTGTGAGCAACCATCCCTTCCAAAAGAGATCATGATACTGCCAGACAGCATTCCAACCACTTTGGGTTGCTGCCCAGTTCATCACTCCGGCACAGAGCAACGAGATCAGAAGAAAAAGCCAACCGCCTTGAACCCATCCCGGAGAGGGGCTTCTTGCCGAGTCAAAGAAGAGCGCCCTTGGTTTCATGCGAGTTAACTTGCCCTTCCCGAACGCTGAAACCGGAAGAATGTCTCTGCTGTTTGCGAGCTTGCTGCGGCTACCTCTTCCAAGGTAATCCCACGGGCCAGTGCAACCTGTTCCGCCACGATCCGGGTGTGGAAGGGCTCCGCCCTCTTACCCCGATAAGGAACGGGAGCGAGATACGGACAGTCCGTCTCCACCATATAACCATCAGCTGGGACAGCTGCGGCCGTCACCCGTACCTGATCTGCATTTTTGAAGGAAATGATGCCTGTGAATGAAACGAGATGGCCGAGCGACCGCACCTCTTCGGCCTCTTCAGGAGTCCCGCCGAAACAATGAAAGACACCGCGCACCCTGCCAGTGTAGGGACTGAGTACGGCCAAGGTATCGTGCCAGGCACTGCGCTGATGGATAACGGCATTGAGTCCGAATTCCTCAGCCAGATCGAGCTGCATCCTGAATGCATCGGCCTGCGCATTCTTCCAGACGTCCTCTGCGAGGAGTCGCCCCGTATCGTCCGTAGTTTGAAACTGAAGATAGTCTGTTTGTGGAGTGAGCGACTTCAACTCCTCCGGCACATGATGGTAATCGATCCCTGTCTCACCGATGGCAACGACTTTGGGGTGTTGAGCCAGTTCCCGAAGCGCGGGGAGAAAATCGAGCCCTTCTTCCGTCACATTGGTCGGATGAATGCCGACCACGGCGTAAACATTGGGAAACCGTTCCGCTAATGCCACTGCCCTCCGGCTGCTTTCAATTCCGGTTCCGATACTGATGATCCTGGTGACTCCTGCATCAGATGCCCGGGCGATAACAGCCTCCAGATCCTGGGAAAAATCCGGGTAATCGAGATGGGCGTGGGTATCGATGAGTTCCACACCCATACCCTTAATCTCCGTATCCCTCCGGATGCTTCACATGCCAGGCCCAGGCGCTCTCGACGATTGCCCGGATGTCCTGATATTTCGGTTTCCAGCCCAGTTCACGCTGGATCTTGTCTGAACCGGCGATGAGAAGAGGGGGATCACCGGCACGACGTGGCTTTTCAATGGCCGGAATCGCATGTCCCGTGATGGAACGACAACAATCAATGACTTCCTTGACGGATGTACCACCGCCGGTGCCGAGATTGTAAAACGCGCCTTCCTTGGCATTGAGGGCAAGCAAGTGTGCCTGGGCCAGATCGATGATATGGATATAATCACGGACGCAACTCCCGTCGGGCGTGGGATAATCGGTGCCGTAGATGTCGACGGACTCCTTCTGGCCAAGCGCTACCTTGAGTACGTTTGGAATCAGATGGGTCTCAATCCGGTGGTCCTCACCAAAAGCTTCTGATGCACCGGCGGCATTGAAGTACCGCAGGGCGACAAAGGTGATGCCATGGAGTTCGCCATACCAGCGGAGCACCTTCTCAAACATCAGTTTGGATTCCCCGTAAGGATTGATGGGCTTCTGGTTGAGCGTTTCATCGATCGGCATCCGCTCGGGCACGCCGAAGGTGGCACAGGTGGACGAAAAAACGAACCTCTTTACTCCTTCCGACACCATGGCCTCCAGAAGATTGACACCGTTGCCCACATTATTGCGGAAGTATTTTCCAGGATTGGTCATCGATTCCCCTACCAGCGCGTTGGCCGCGAAATGCATCACCGCCTCGGCCTTGGACTCACGAAGCGCCAGCTTGATCGCTTCAATGTCTGCCAGATCCCCCTGAAAAAATTCCGCTCTCGGATCGACTGCAAGGCGGTGTCCCTCGGTCAGGTTGTCAAAGACGGCCACTTTGTAGCCCTGATTCAAAAGTTGTTCGACGCAGATACTGCCAATATATCCTGCTCCGCCGGTCACGAGAATGGTTTGCATCACCTGAGAGTAATTTCTCCCCATCAAAGGTAAAGCCAAAGGCACCGCAGTAGCCACACGCGTCTTGGTATGGGGTTTGCTCTCGTGAAATAGATGACATCTGTCAAAAAAAACATCCGCTGGAGGGTTCGCCTCCGCCGATTCCATGCATCCCTGCTCATGCTTCCCTCCAAACGAAGAGTATTTCCACTGATCTCCTTTCTCTTTCGTTAGGGAACCGCCTATAAGAAGATTTCGCTTCGCCTGTTGCTTCCCTCCTCATGTTCCTTCGCATTGATCACACCACCCATTATCGCTATGCGAAACAGGTTGAATTCACCCCTCACCTCCTGCGGCTTCGACCTCGGACAACCCCTGGACTCCATCTGCTCAAATCCGAACTCACTATCAGTCCCGAGGTCTCCGTAAAATGGAACCTCGATCTGCTCGGTAACATTGTCGGCAGGGCGACTTTTCCAGAAAAGGCTGACGAACTGCTCATCAAAAGCTCCATCCTGCTCGAACAGAATCTGACCAACCCTTTTGACTTTATTCTGGAGAATCGCGCCATGAACATTCCCATCCAGTATACTGAGAGGGAGAGCACCTTGCTGGCCGCCTTCCTCCATCCCCTAGATGGAAGTGCCGGCACCATTCTCGGCTATTGGCTCAAACCCTATCTCGTCCGCAATACAGGAGCATCCTCCGAGCCCGCAACGCTCGGGACACTCCTCTCCATCAACAGCGCCATTCGCACCCTTTTCCGCTACTCTCCACGTCACGAACATGGAGTTTGGAATGTCAGTGAGATCGTGACTTATGGTGAAGGAACATGCCGGGATTTTGCCCATCTTATGATTGAGGCCGTGCGCTTTCTGGGTATTGCCGCCCGTTATGTGAGCGGTTATCTCTGCTCTTCTCCGGGAGGATTGGAGGGAGAATCCTACACACATGCCTGGTGCGAGATCTATCTGCCGGGTGCAGGATGGCGCGGATTTGACCCCACCAATGGAATTCTCGCGGATGCCCACCACATTGCCGTGGCGGCCTCAATGGCGGCGGGAGACATCCCTCCGGTGGAGGGTTCCTACTGTGGAGAACCCGATCTCTGCATTGTCCATGACGGACAAATCTCCGCACGGGAATTACTCCCGGGAGAAGAACTCATGCCATGACCACCGTGCCGACTACTTTAGAAGGATATCTTGAAGGCTTGCGAGCCCAAGGGCTTCATGCCGATGCCTTGCTGGCAAAGGCCGGACTGACACTCACTCAGGGCGGTGAGCCGACCTTCATTCCTAAAAATCCCGTTTCTCCCGAATGGCATCTCGAGGCACTCGGTGATGAAAAACTCGATCTCGCCTGGAAACTCTGCCGGGCTCTGGAAAAATCGCTCATGCCGGGAGCGGTCATTCTCCGCTCCAATGGAAAACATTATCCTGGCGAACCGATTCCACGTTGGAAGCTCACCCTGCTACGCAGGCAGGGATCAGTGCTCTGGAAAAACCCCGCTCTTCTCTCACAGGGTAAGAAAGGAAAAAAACAGCCCGTTACTCCGAGAAAGTTTATCTCCACCCTGGCAATAGAACTCGGCGTTCCGGGAAGCATCCGTCCCGTCTACGAGGATGTGGAAGCAGCCATGCGCGCATCTGCACTCCTCGGCGAGCACCCGCCGCTGCCCCGTTATTCCAGGAGCAAAAAGGGATTCGTCCAACCCCGTTGGACGACGGCAGAGCGGAAGCGTTGGCAGGAACTCCATCGCACGACAGGCTGGGTATTGCCGCTCGATCGCATCGAGGGTGTCTGGAAGACGGACGACTGGGTTTTGCCGGATGGAGGTGACCTGCTCCTTCTCCCTGGTACCAGTTCCATCGGTCTGCGCCTGCCTCTCTCCCAACTCCCTGCCGGCAGACTTCCTCGCGCTCTCACCGCTGAGATTCGCGAGGGTGCACTCACTCTTTTCCTGCCCCCTTTCCTCGAGGCTTCCTCCTTCGCGGATCTGCTTGCAGCCATCGAAAAGACCGCGGAGTCCCTCAACTCACCACCCATCGCGATCGAGGGATATCCACCGCCGCACGAGGATGACTGGGAAAACCTCTCCGTGATTCCCGACCCCGGCGTCATAGAGGTGAATCTCCCCCCGGCAGCCAGTTGGGAAAGCTTAGAAAAGACCGTCTCCGCACTTTTTCTAGCAGCGGAAGAATGCGGCCTTAGGGGGACCCGACTCCTTCCTTCCGGTGAAATTTCCGCCACCGGGGGCGGTGCTCATCTTGTTCTTGGAGGCACTTCCATTGATTCGAATCCCTTTTTGCTCAAACCGCATCTTCTGCCGAGCTTCCTGCGATTCATCCAGCGTCATCCATCACTTTCCTATCTCTTCAGCGGGCGCTTTGTCGGCCCCTCATCTCAGGCACCAAGGGCTGATGAAAGTTTCTTTGAAATACCCAGGGAACTCGGGATCGCCCTCACCGCCATGGAGAGCATGGAAGCTCCTGCATCCCCAATCATCATTGATGCGATCCTGCGTAATCTGCTCCTTGATTATAATGGCAACACCCACAAAGCCGAGGTCAGCGTGGATAAGTTCTTCAATCCCTTCATGCCCAACGGACGTCTCGGCCTGGTGGAATTCCGTTCCATCGAGATGTCTCCAGACATCGAGCAGTTTCTGGCCATTCAAGCGCTCTGGCGTGCCCTGGCAGCTTGCTTTGCGGTGAAGCCCTACACCGAACCGCTGATTGATTGGAAGGGAAAGCTACACGATGATTTCCTCCTTCCCTTCTTCCTCGAGGAGGATCTCGACAAGGTCCTTGCTTATCTCAATGACTCGGGTTTCAACTTCAACCGCGCATGGTTTCAGCCGCATCTTCGATTCCGTTTTCCGATCCTTGCCGAAGAAACCGTCGCCGGATTTCCATGGCATCTCCGCCGGGCACTGGAACCATGGCCACTGCTTGGTGAGGAACCTGCCGGAGGCGGTGTGATTCGTTGTGTCGATTCTTCCACCGAAAGGCTGGAGTTCCGCCTCTATGCCGCGGCCAAAGACCGTAAAAAAGCCCCTCTTACCATCTCGATCAATGGCTGGAAACTTCCTCTGCATCCCCATCCCGAAGGCGGTTTTATCGGTGCCGTGCGATTTAGGACATTTTTGCTCCGGACCTGCCTGCATCCTCAGATTCTCCCTCACACCCCCCTCCTGATTGAATTCTTCGACGAGTCAGAAAAACAACTCGGCGCCTGGAACTATCACCCGATCATGATCGACCATGCCAAGAAAGCCCCGCGCTATCTTGTGCCTGCGAAGAACCCGGAAATTACTCCTCCAAAAATGCACCCGACACAGGGAGAGGGAAAGACCCTTGATCTGCTTACCGCGGTCTAAGGCGTGCTTAGAGACCTAAAGCAGTGAGCCATGTGGTCGTTCACCATGCCGATCGCCTGCATGTAGGCGTACATGATGGTCGATCCGACAAAAGTCATCCCACGCTTTTTCAAGTCTTTGGAGAGAGCGTCGGACTGAGATGAAGTCACAGGTATCTCCTCAAAGTTCCCTGGCTTGTTGACGAGGGTTGATCCTCCCACAAAGGCCCAAGCATAGGTGTCGAAAGATCCGAACTCCCGTTGAATTTGCAGAAAAATCCGCGCGTTTTTTCGAGCAGCAAATACTTTCAGACGATTTCTGATGATCGAGGGATCCAAGAGCAGGACTTCAAGTTCAGTGTCGGTCATCGTGGCCACCGCCTTAGGATCAAATGCTTTGAAAGCTCTACGATAACCCTCCCGTCTTTTCAGAATGGTCTCCCAGCTTAGTCCCGCCTGGGCACCTTCCAAGAGAAGCATTTCAAAATGCTTCCGATCATCATGCACCGGAACACCCCATTCCTCGTCATGATAAGCCTCGTAAAACGGCTTTCCCTGACCAACCCAAGCGCAGCGAGTGAGCATCGGGACCAACTGTGGTCGGCAACGGACTAGATCGCAGCTTCGCCCGTCTCGTTGGTACGGATACGGATCACATTCTCAATCGGCAGCACAAAAACTTTACCGTCACCGATTTTTCCCGTTCTTGCAGCTTCGGAAATAACCCGGACCGTTTCGTCAACCGCACTGTCATTGAGGATGATTTCGAGTTTGATCTTGGGTAGAAAATCGACCGTGTATTCGCTTCCGCGATAGATCTCGGTGTGACCTTTTTGGCGTCCATACCCTTTTACCTCGGTTACCGTCATGCCCTCGATTCCGATCTCACTGAGAGCATCTTTCACCTCTTCCAATTTGAAAGGCTTGATAATTGCTTCGATTTTTTTCATGGGAGACGGGATAGGGGTATTTGAGTTAGTGCTTGGTGCAGGCCTGTATCTTCACTCTCTCTTAGGCACCATGTCGAGCCTGGAAGCGGGTTTCGAAATTTTGGAATCGGCACAAAAAAAGGCGGAGACCTAAGTCTCCACCTTTTTGTAGGAAGCCTGTAGAAGACTACAAAAGCTTGATGAGCCCGTCTTAGACAGCCTTGTCGCCTGTCTCGTCGGTGCGAATGCGGATCGCATTCTCAACCGGCAGGACAAAAACCTTGCCGTCACCGATTTTTCCGGTTTTGGCGGTCTTCACGATGGCTGCCACAGCTCCCTCAACCGCGCTGTCGGCCAGAACGACCTCCAACTTGATTTTAGGAAGGAAATCAACGGTGTACTCGCTGCCACGGTAGATTTCGGTGTGGCCCTTCTGGCGACCGAAGCCTTTGACTTCGGTCACCGTCATGCCTTCGATCCCCAGCTCGCTGAGAGCGTCTTTGACTTCTTCCAGCTTGAAGGGCTTGATGATTGCTTCGATTTTTTTCATAGGTGTTTTTAGGTATGGATTGAACCGCTCTTGGATTAGTGGGTGTAGCCCTCCTCACCGTGATCGACGATATCGAGACCCTGATGTTCCTGTTCGACGCTAGGACGGAGACCGATGGTGAACTTCACCAGGTAACCAAGGATCACCGTTCCCACCACAGCCAGTGCAATGGTGATACCAGCAGCCTTGGCCTGAGCCACAACCAGGGAATGACTGGCGATGGCGGTGATAAGACCATTGCTCATCGCGGCATTGGCAGGAGAGCCCGTTGCAACAGCCTGAAGGTTGCCGTTCACAGTTGGATCGACCAAAATACCGGTGATCAGAGCTCCGCAGGTACCACCCACGCCGTGAACGCCGAAGGTGTCGAGTGCATCGTCATACTTGAAGATGTTCTTAACAATCGTGCTGGAGATGTAGGGGATCGTTCCGGCAACCACACCAATGATAACGGCACCCGTGGAGTTCACGAAACCGCAAGCAGGGGTGATAACAACCAGACCGGCAACGGCACCGGAGCAGAATCCGAGCACACTTGGCTTGCCCTTGAAGATCCACTCGACCAGAGGCCAAGTGAGAGCGCCAATTGCTGGGGCAAGAGTGGGGGTCGTGAAGGCATTGGCGGCGATAACGTCGGCGGCGACAGCGCTACCAGCATTGAATCCATACCAGCCAACCCACAGGAGGGCAGTGCCGATAAAGGTCAATACAAGGCTGTGTGGCATCATCGGCTCCTTGCCGCCATGTCCGACACGCTTGCCAAGGATGAGGCAGAGGATCAGAGCAGTCCAACCGGAGGACATGTGCACGACCGTTCCACCGGCAAAGTCAATTGCAGGGATCTTGGCAGCTGCATTCCAGACACCGTTCATGAGACCAGTGGCACCCCAGACCATGTGAGCAAGCGGGAAATAAACGATGAACATCCAGCCAAAGACGAAAGCCATGATGGCTCCGAATTTCATGCGCTCAGCCGTGGCACCGAAGATCAGGGCCGGAGTGATGATCGCGAAGGTCAGTTGGAAGATCGAATAGACATTCTGGGAGACCCAGAAAGCGTAGTTGGTATTCGGCAGTGAATTGACTCCCTTGAAGAAAAAATACTCTGATCCTCCCAAGATGTAACCCAACGTGCTCGGTCCTGAGGAGGGCGTGAAGCTTGTTCCAAAGACCAGGCTGTATCCGAAAGCCCACCAGAGCAACGATACCAGACAGGTGATGCCGAAGCACATCGCGATGATGGATAGAACGTTCTTGGAACGCACCAGACCTCCGTAGAAGAGGGCCAGACCGGGAAGGGTCATCATCAGCACGAAGGCCGATGCCACCATCATCCAGGCATTGTGACCTGGATCGGACTCGTAGGCGATGCCTGAGGGATCAGGATCACTGTTGCTATGAGCCGCCTCGAGGAAGGCAACCTGATTGGTGATGCTTGCCGACGCGAAGGCACTATTGGTTGGATTCGGCGTTGCTAATGGTGTCGGGGCCGCCGCAGGTGCCGGCGCTGCTGCCGGTGCATTGGTATCCGCGTGTAGGGTGGATGTGACTGCGCCGAGCATCGCCAGGGAGGCGACAGCCGCGAGCAATCGAATCACAGAGGTTGTTTTCTTTATCATGGGTTGGTGTTGTTGTTTTGCGCCTATTGGGGCGGTAAGGGGAATAAAGCAACCCCTATGCCAACTTTTTCAGGTTTTCTAAAATGCCACTCCCTGATCCCCATTTTGCCCAGTCTCTGATTCGAAGGCCGGGTAGCAGTTAATTGTTTGGCGATTTTTTCCCAACACCAAAGTGAGTTTCTGAAAATGGCGATTTTTAGCCATTATAGCTTTTAAAACAACCGATCCAGCGAACAATTATTTGTAACCATCTATTTAAGAACGAGTAATATCCTGTCGATAAATCTTGTTTCCGATAAATTCCCGCTTTAGCTGATCCTCGGCATTGCTTCCTTGAAGCGGAACCTCTTCTTTAAGCCTATGCGAATTCTCCTGCGTGTCTTTGGTTACACGGCCCGATATCCTTGGATGGCTTTTGCCACGATGGTCTGCGCCGTCGGGAGCACCCTGACCGTGGTGGTCTTTCCCGCCGTCACCCAGCAGATCATAGACAAGGTCATCAAAGATCATCATCCAGAGCGTCTGATCCCCCTGATCGTGACGGGTCTTGCTGCCTACTTCGCTCAAGATCTGCTCAATGCTCTCCGCATCCTCCTAAACAACCACTTCGAACAACGGGTGATCTTTGATCTTCGCAGCGATCTCTATGCCCGCATCCAGATGCTCCCTCTCCAATGGTTCGATAACAGATCCACTGGCGACATCATGACACGCCTTGTGGATGATGTGACCAGCGTCGAACGCGTGCTCATCGACGGGATCGAACAGGGAACCGTCGCCCTTCTCCAGATCGTCATTATTCTGGCCGTGATGACCCACTACAGCCGCGCCCTGACCCTCGCAGCACTGGCTCCATTGCCTTTTCTTGTCGTCGGAGCCCTCTCTTATAGCTTCACCGCGGGCAAGCGCTACCGGACTGCCCGCAAGGCCACCTCGGCATTGAACTCACTCCTGCACGACAACCTTGACGGCATCCGCCAAATCAAGACCTACACCAGTGAGACAAGGGAGCACGCACGTTTCAATGCCGCCAGCAACACCCTGCGTGAGGCCTCGCTGATTGTCATGCGCTACTGGGCGATCTACAGCCCGACCATGAGCTTTCTGTCCAATGTCGGCAACGTGATGATACTGGCCGTTGGCGCAACCCTCGTGCTCTCCCACTCCATGGAATCGGGTGTCCTGGTCTTCTTTCTGATTCTTGCACGCTATCTTTATGAACCGATCGGACGGCTTCACTCCCTGAATCAACTTGTCCAAGCTGGGAGGGCCGCAAGCGAACGTGTCTTCTCCATACTCGATGCCACCGTCGAACCGGGTTACAAGGAGCCATCGGCAGAGTTTTCCAAGGATTCCAATCTTTCCTCTAATTCGCAGAAGGGGGATGTGCGCTACACCAACGTCTCCTTCCAGTACCAGGACAACACCCCGATTCTGCATGATATCTCCCTTCACGCCCGTCCAGGAGAGATGATCGCCCTTGTCGGTCCCACCGGCGCTGGAAAAACATCGCTGATTCATCTCCTGAGCCGCTTTTATGAACTCAGTTCCGGTGAGATCCTTCTCGATGGCGAATCGATCAGGAAGATACCTCTTGCACGGTTGCGTCACTCGGTGGCCATGGTGACACAGGAGAGTTTTCTCTTCAATGGAACCACGGCTGACAATCTCCGCATCGGAAAACCCGATGCCACTGAAGAGGAGATGTGGGTCGCTCTTGCTGCTGCCAACGCCGACTCCTTCGTCAATCGCCTTCCCAAGAAACTCCATACCCAACTTGGCGAACGGGGAGTTAAACTCAGCGTCGGTGAGAAGCAACGCCTCTCTATCGCCCGCGCGCTGCTGAAAAATCCCCCGATCCTCGTCCTCGATGAGGCGACGGCCAGCGTCGATAACACCACAGAGCGGCTTATTCAGGAAGCGCTGCAGCACCTGCTCGCGAACCGCACGAGCTTCGTCATTGCCCACCGCCTCTCCACGGTCCGTCATGCCGATCAGATTCTTGTCATGGAAAGGGGCCGTATCGTGGAGCGTGGCACTCATGATTCCTTGCTGGCTGAAAATGGCCTCTACGCCTCGCTCTGCCGGGAGGCCGATGCCCAGGGCGGAATTCTAGGCCTCCTTGCTCCTCAGAAGGAGTCGCTGCGGGATTAGAGCGGTTTAAGTAATTCTCTAGCCATTCTTTGTCTGGCGATCCTCCCGGATCAGCTATCCCGTCCCTAGAGAAGGGATGGGACTGCCTTCGGCATGCCGAAGCTGTGTTCCCACACGCACCTTCTGCAGCGGCATAGGGCGTTTGGCGGTGTCGCATCGCTCGGGCTGTAGCACAGTGACTACAGCCGCTTCGCTTGCTCCTTGCCAACCAACCCCCATGGCGCTCGCAAATCGACGGCCACACTATTATTTAAATCGCTCTAAAATCCCGATGCTTCTTGACTCTCACCTCCACGGTAGATTATTTGGCATTTTTGCCAACTATGCGCCCCTCCCCCACAACTCTGAAAAGGAACGCCTCCGCTCGGTCCCTTGTCGTCAAGGCGATGGCCCACCCCACACGCCTGCTGATCATGGAGCGGCTGACTCATGGCGAACAATGCGTGAATGAACTCACCCATCTTGCAGGCTGCGATGTGACGACCCTCTCCAAACACCTAGCTGTGATGAAAAAAGCGGGCCTGCTCGTCTGCGAGAAGAGAGGCGTCTCCGTCTATTACCAGATTGCCTGCCCCTGCTTCGGGGAATTCTTCCGCTGCATCGATCTGATCACCACATCCCGATCAGCCAGAATCAGCTGCGCCTGCTAAAGGGAAGTGCTGATTTAATCCCATGATGACTGCTGTAGGCCAAAAGGCTGATTTTTCAGGCGCGAAGCGCAGTGGCAATACCCCTGCGGTCTTGCCCCAGCGAGCAACGCCAAAAATCAACCTTTTATCCACAGCCCCATGGGGTTGCGGCGGTAACAGGCCGGAGGCTGCGTTGGCTTTGCGCTTACAGCCCGCAAGGGGATGCGCGCGCAAAGCCGCCTTGCCTGCCGTCCACTCCTACCGCAACAGTCTCGTTGCGATCAAATCAGCGCTTCCCTCAAACTCATGAATACCTCGACACTCCTGAAACTCCTCGTTGCCCATCCCAAGCATCATCTTCAATTCATCCTTCCCGATGGTGGGAGAATTCCGATTCACGCCCACATCACCGAGGTGGGACGGATCGACAAGACCTTTCTGGATTGCGGTGCCACCGTTCGTAAAATCTCCAACCTCTCCCTCCAGGCTTGGGTGGCCGAGGATACGGATCACCGACTTCCAGCCGGAAAACTTGCAGAGATCATTGATCGCGCTGCCCCCATCATCGGGAATGAGGACTTGGACGTGGAGCTCGAATACGAAGATGAGCTGATCTCCCAGTTTCCGGTGGAAAGTGGAACCATCGCCGAGACAACCATCGTCTTCATCTTGGGATCCAAACACACCGACTGTCTGGCGAAAGAGATTTGTCTCCCTCCGTCACTCCAACCCGCAACCGATTCCTGCTGCTCCGGTTCCGGCTGCTGCTGAGCCCAAGCCTACTCACTACTCAGGGTTCAGCCTTCAGCTTTCTTCCCATTAATGACCACCAAACCTCTTGTCCTCATCCTCTGCACCGGCAACTCCTGCCGCAGCCATCTTGCCGAAGGCATCCTGCGTGCCACGGCGGGCGATCTCATCGAGGTCGCCAGTGCAGGTTCCAAACCAGCAGGATATGTCCATCCAAAGTCCATCGAAGTCTTGAATGAAATCGGGATCGATATCTCAGGGCACCACTCCAAACACATGGATGAGTTCCTGAGCCGTCCCGTTGATACCGTGATCACCGTCTGCGGCAATGCCGACCAGGCCTGCCCAATGTTCCCCGGACAGTTGCACCGTTTTCATTGGGGATTTGATGATCCCGCCCATGCGACAGGAAACGATGAGGAGATCCTCAAGGAATTCCGCCGCGTGCGTGATCAGATCAGACTGGTCTTTGACGCCTACGCCGCAGGATTGAAGAGAGGGAAAGACCTCTAATTTGGAAAAAAGAAAATCTCATGGAAACTGTATCCGCCCCTGCCAAGAGAAGACTCGCCTTCTTTGAACGCAATCTGACCCTCTGGGTACTCCTCTGCATGGTAGCAGGGGTACTGCTCGGCACCATCACTCCCAAGGGAGTCGCCACGCTCAGCACCTGGGAGTTTGGCCATGACTCTCATGTGAATGTGGCGATTGCCATCCTGATCTGGCTCATGGTCTATCCCATGATGCTGAAAATCGATTTCAGCGCCATCGGCGGGGTGACACGCCGACCGAAGGGGCTGCTCGTGACTCTCTTTGTAAACTGGATTGTGAAACCCTTTAGCATGGCTTTCCTTGGATGGCTCTTCATCCAGCATCTCTTCTCACCGTGGATCGATGCTCCCACAGCGCGCGAGTACACGGCCGGGCTGATCATCCTTGCAGCGGCTCCTTGCACCGCAATGGTCTTTGTCTGGTCCTACCTGACCGACGGAGATCCCGCTTACACACTCGTCCAAGTGGCACTGAACGACCTGATTATGCTGGTCGCCTTTGCCCCGATTGTGATGTTTCTCTGCGGTGTCTCCGGCGTGGTGGTTCCCTCCTCCGTACTCATCACCTCTGTGATCGTCTTTATCGTGATTCCACTCGTTTCCGGATGGCTGACCCGTACCCTGCTTCTCAAGACACGCGGAACTGAGTGGCTTGAGAAGTCATTCCTGCCGAAGTTTCAACCGGTCACCATGATCGCCCTCCTGCTCACCCTGATTTTGATCTTTGCCTTTCAGGCAGGGAACATCACCCACCGTTGGCTGGCTGTGCTCTTCCTTGCCGTGCCGATTATCATCCAAGTCTACTTCAATTCCAGCCTCGCCTATCTCCTGATGCGCTGGCTCAAGGTTCCTCACAATGTCGCCGCACCCGGCGCCCTGATAGGAGCAAGCAACTTCTTCGAGCTCGCCGTCGCCGTCGCCATCACCCTTTTCGGCCCCTCCTCGGGTGCTGCACTGGCCACCGTGGTCGGCGTCCTTGTCGAAGTTCCCGTCATGCTGACCGTCTGCAGTGCCTGCAACGCCACCCGTGACTGGTTCCCACCGGAAGAGCAATCCTCCCAATCCTAACATGCCCCTTGCTTCCAAGCGTTGGGAGGTGTCTCAGTTTGTAGGTTAATGAATAGACTTCGCTTAAGGCGCAGTAAGTTTAAATGCAGAGCAAGGAGGGCAAGCGTCAGCCGTAGAAAAGGCACGTAGGAACGCAGCTTAATCATTCGAGGCGAAGGCACGCCCCAGTTCAATCCCAATCACCACCACCGTGCTCGTCACACAGTGACGAGTAGATGAATATCATCGGGAAGCAATTTGGCCACTTCGCGTACGATATTCCCTCGGAGAATATGAATGAAGGAGCCGCGCTGCGGGGCTCCGAGCAGGACCCGCTCAGCTCCAATGGTGGAGGCCAGATCGGCGATGGTGTGAGCCGGGGCATCGCTCACTGCGTAGCATGGAATAATCGTTTCCCCCAGCCCCTTGGAACGTAGAGGCTCAAAGACAGCCTTTGCCTCTTCATCCTCGTACCACTTTCTGCGGCGATCCCCCGGCGCAATGACCTGCTGTTCCCTCACGAAGAGCACATAGAGAGGTTGACCATTATCCGCCGCTTCATTCACGGCAAAATCAAGCGTGCGTCCCGGTCCGCGAACGGCTGTCAGCATTGGCCCGTTGTAAGCCTTGCGTCCAGGAAGAGGGGCCATCGCCGTTCCCGTCGTGATCACCGGCTCCGAGGCAGGAGATCGCCCACCTGGCCGGGCGGCGCTCTCCACGGCCAAGACAGCCGCCTCCAGGGCAGCTTCCTGTGCGGCAACGCTTTTTCGCTGGGCAGACTCCTTTGCCAGGCCTCGCAGAATCAGACCAACCACCAGAACACTGATGGCGAATCTCAGGGCATTTGGCTTGTCGATGAAGAGGGAAATCTCGATGGCAGCCATGATCAAAAAGGTGACGAACATGATACTCCGTTCATGTGTTTTGAGCGCCAGCTTCCAGTCGGTACTTGTGGCCCCAAGGTTGGTGGCGATCGCACCGACTACGCCGACGGCATAGAGATCAGCCAATCCCGACATGTCACTCACCAGAACCACCAACCCTGCCGGGATAATCATGGCAAAGACCAATCCAGCGTTGGGAACGCCGAAGCTATTGAGTTTTGTGAAAATCGGCGGCAATTCCTGATCCCTGGCCATCAGGAACGAGATCGAGCTCAGCGCCATGAGGGCAGTATTCACGGCAGAGAGGAGTAGAACGCCAAAGACGATGCTTACCGCCCAGCCCATGATCTGTCCGGCAAGTGGGCCGAAAACATTTCCGACAAAAACCTGACCCATGTAGCGGAGCATGTAATCGCGCACCCCTTCGGCTCCAGGAGCGTTCACATCACCATGCGAGGCTATCAGTCCGGGCAGAGCCGCCATGGCCAGCCCAAGAAGCGCCGTCATCAGACAAACCTCTCCCATGACAACAAGGATCGCCTTGGTCGCTGTCTTGGAAACATTTGGTTTTTCAAGCGTGCTGCCTGGATTCAGCTTCATTACGCCGGTGGCATTGGCAATGGCTTCGACACCGGAAAGCGCCAGCACGATACCGACAAAGGCATTCCAATTATGAAGGAGGCCTCCAGTAGGAGGATGGAGATGAGCCACCGCCTGTCCGAGATGAGGCAGTGCAAAGAGTGCCAGCAGGACAACCACAATGGCGGTCGGTACGGAGACCAGCACGGCAAGACCGCCGGTGTGCTTGGGACCGAAATAATTGAGTCCGCCGATCAGGAGGATGGAGCCGCAGGCCCAGTATTCAGGATGAGGCACCCCGAGATACAGGAATGCAGAAAGCGCGCTCACGGCTGCTGTGACGATGTAGTCGGCTATCAGGAGGAACGCTCCGACGATTGAGATCACCTCGGATCGGTGACGCACGCTGGCATAGACGCCGCCACCGTTGGGATAATGCCTGCAAATGACGATGTAATTATACCCAACGATAGCCGTCAGAAGACACATCGCCGCAATCAGCCAGGGGGAACTGTATCCGGCTACCGCAAAGGCCAGACCAATGACATACGCCTTACTCGTTCCCCAATCACCATAGAGGATGGCCGCAGCCCGCTTCCAATCGACATTGCGCGGTCGCGTGGTTGTGTTGAGTTCCATCATGCCCGTTTAAGAAAAAAAGGCGGATTTCAGTGACGACAGCCGCAGCCCCCGCCCTGATGGGAATAATCAGTGGCAGGTGCCGCATCCTGGTGATCATGGGCTTGATCCTGATTTTCTCCCGCACAAGATCCGCCGCCTCCGCAGCAACCTTCTGACACAGCTTGCTTGCCACCGCAACAGCCACTGGCCTCCGGCTGTTCTCCGATCAGCACTACTTCCAGGCCGATCTCCTGATGGTCCAGTTGAGCACGGGCACGATCCAGAAATTCCATTGCGCGCCGCGGCGGCTCATGGGCAGTTCGCAGTTCGATTCTCACCGGTTTTCCCACAAGATGCGGGAAGGCTTCTTTCATCTCCCCGTCGAGGATGAAAGAAACGTAGGCATTCAGCTTTTCCTGAAGCTGATAAAGCTGCTTTTCCCCATGTTCCCAAGCACGGGTCTCAAACATCGCCAGCACGAGGATATCCTCCCGGGTGTCATGGGCAAAAGCATCGAGCATTCCCGTCCGCTCGATCCCCGAGCCGGCAGGAGGAGGATTTTCATAACTCAGATCTTCGCGGATGGAAACCATACGTAGAGCATCAGATAGACGAGGACACCTGTCACGGAAACATAGAGCCAAATTGGAAGCGTCCAGCGAGCCATGCGCTTGTGAGCATCAAAGCGCTGCTGCAGCGCGGGCGTCACGGTCATCGCGATGAGTGGAAGCACCAGGACAGCAAGCGGCGTGTGCGTCCCAAGGATGATGAAATAGAGCAATTTCGGCCAACCCGGATAGGTGAAGTGCGTGACGTGACCGGCTTTTAAAAAATGGTAGGTGAGATAACACCCCAGAAAGAGTGCCGATGTGATGATCGCACTTGCCATGCAGAGCGCATGGGCGCGTTTGTGTTCCTTCTTGATCATCACGAAACCAGTCAGGATCAGCAACGCGCTGATCCCGTTCAGTGTGGCATTAATGACGGGGAGATCGGCGACCTTCATGCAGCCCGTTTAACGACCATCGTTGTGAGAGAGGGGGCGCTCCTTGTTAAGATCACGACAGGCCTTCACCATCGACCAGACCAAGAATCCAATGGCGGAAAAAACGATCGCCATTAGCAGGACGGTGCTGGCTGAGAATGCTAGCTTTGCCATCACGGTCTGCGGCTCAATGATGCCGCCGGAGTCTTGCAAGGTGCAATCGGGGCAGGCAACCGCGGTAGATGCGGTGACAACGATGCCAACACATACCGTTGAGATGGCTCTGAGAGATGTCCGGAGATTCATGGTGCTGTTGGAGTATCTGATGACCCAACGGGGGAAGAATCCCGCAGGAGCGATCCAATGTCCATCAAAAGCTTCTGAACCAATTCCGGCTCGTCAAGATTGCGTGTCTTCCGGATCCTGCCTTCACGATCAATCACGAGAAATCGCGTGGAATGGGTCGGAATGCCGGAAGGATCGGTCGCCAGGGCCTGAAGCATTCCCCGGGTGGTGAAGTCCTGAATCTCCTTCTTAGGTCCGGTCAGAAAGATCCAGCGTTTCGGATCAGCCTGGAGGTGGGCTGCGTAGTTGCTCAGCACCTCGGGAGTGTCGTGTTCGGGATCAATCGAGACCGAGACCAGTCGGACATCGTTTGCCTTGGTCAGTTCCCGGGAGACTTCAGCCATGCGCGCGGACATCATTGGGCACGGACCGGGACATCGGGTAAAGATAAAGTCGACGACCCAAACCTTCCCGAGCAGATCGGAACGGGAGAGAGTTTTGCCTTCCTGCGTGGTGAAATGGAAATCAGGAACATCTCCGATCACGGGAAACGGATCGGAGGATTTCCTTTCCGAGTGGCGAAAGAGAGTGGCAGCACCAGCAATCAACACAGCGGCCACCAGAAAGGTCACCACCCACACCATGAGCGGGAGTCTCTTGGGTTCTGCACTCACGACTCTATGTGGCTCCGAAAGATGCTCAGAGCCAGTAGAGGATCACATACAGGAAAACCCAGACCACATCGACAAAGTGCCAGTAGAGACCGACATTCTCCAAGGCCACATGGCGCTCGGGAGTAAATGTGCGCTTGGTCACCTGAAGGTAGAAACACCAGAGGATCAGCAACACTCCGACAGTGACATGGGCACCGTGAAATCCAGTCAGCGTGAAGAAACTGGATCCATAGACACCACCTTTGTTGAACCAGAGGCCTTCGTGATAGAGATGGGTCCACTCGATGCTCTGGATGCCGACGAAGGTGGCTCCCAGAGCGGCGGCCAGAAGAATCCAGCCGGCGCCCGACTTGCCCTTTTTCACGGAGCTTTCAGCTGCATGATAAACAAAGCTGCTGCTTACCAGAATAATCGTGTTGATACCCGTGAGCAGTTTCGGCATGGGTGGAAGCTCAATACCGTCATGAAAATTGGGCGGCCAGTTCCAGAAACCACCGGCCTGACGACAGACCAGATAAGCTGAGATCAAGGCACTGAAGAGCAATGCCTCGGAACAGAGGAAAACAATTGTTCCCAGGCGGCAGATCGCTGCGGGTGTCTTCGGGTGTGAGTCGTGATGCGCACCCTCTGCAGGCGGCGCATGGAAGAGTGAAGCATTGTTGAAGCCGGCGTTATTCATGATCGGAAGTTCGGTAAAGACTAATAGGCGACAGCGGGGCCACGGTGCAACATCAACACCAAGACAAGCGTGCAAAGCGCGAGACAAAAAACAACCAAACCAGCCAGAATGGCATACTGTTGGGTAGTGGGTTTCCCCTTCTTTGAGACGGGTGTTGTCATCGTGAAAAGGCAATCAGCGCCCCCAGTAGCAGCGGCAGGTAGATGATGGAGGCAAAGAAAAGTCTGCGCGCGGCGGAGGGGTTCCTTAAACGGAGAAAATCAGCGGAGAGAAAGACCATCGCAGCCCCCAATGCCAAGGCTGCGAAAAAATAGTAGGGTGAGGCAAATCCCAACAGCCCCGGCAGCAAGGTGATCGCCGTGAGGGCAGTGGAATAAATCAGCGCCTGCCACCCCGTTGCCCATCCCTCGGGATCGCGTGTGCTGATCATTTTGAATCCGGCGGCAGCATACTGATCACGATAGAGCCACGCAATCGCCAGGAAGTGCGGCATTTGCCAGAACCAAAGAATCAGAAAAAGAATCCATCCGCCGACATCGAGATGGCCTGTCGCAGCTGTCCATCCAAGCAATGGGGGAAGCGCTCCAGGAACGGCCCCAAGTAGGGTGTTCAGTTCACTCACACGCTTCATTGGCGTGTAGATGACCGCGTAAATCACAATCGTTAGAAACGAAAGAATCGCCGTCAGAGGGTTCACCAGGAGAGCCAGCAGGGCAATCCCCGCTCCGCAGCAAAGCAACCCGAAGAGCAAGGCATCTGAAGGATGCATCCGTCCAGCGGGCAACGGACGATCTGCCGTCCGTCGCATCAGTCCATCCAGGTCACGTTCGAGCCATTGATTCAGTGCGGAAGCTCCGCAAGCGCTCAGCGCAGTCCCAAGAAGTGTTGCCGCAAGCACCGTGTAATCCATCGGCCCATGCCATCCGAGAAGAAAACCGACCAGCGTTGTCAGGAGCACTAAGAACGAAAGCCTGGCTTTGAACAGTTCGCTCAGATCGGAAAGAAGACCAGCCTGCTTCACGGTGATGGAATCGGAGCCGTTCATGCGATGGAGTGACTGGTGGTGGAAGAGGTCATCATCGTACATTCCTCTTCCTCGATCCTTGAGGGCACATTGGAGGCAGCACAGAAGAGTCGGAAGGTGAAGAGTATCGAGAATCCGGTAAGAAGTGCCCCCAGCGCCATATGGGCAGTGGCCACATCGGCAGCCTTATTGGTCCAGATCGTGATACCTCCCAGGAGGATTTGCAGCAGGATCCCACCCACCCAAAGCAGGCTCCAGGAGCGCATCCAGTGTCCAAGGGGTGTGATCTGAACCGCAAAATACGAGACAGCCAGCACGACGACCAGCAGGGCAACAGCTCCCCCGCGATGGATTAACTGGAGAAGAATCTGCCATGCAGTGACGGAAGCAATGTTATCGTGGGCGCGCTCGGCGTTGATACGATCTACGGCACTCGGAGACAAATCAGGGATGAACTGCCCATAGGCGGCCGGGAAATCAGGGATAGCGAGGGGAGCATGCTGATGGCGGATTGTTGCGGCAACCCCAAGTTGGAAATAGGTCAGTAGAAGCCCCGCCAGCACTAGCCAGCGAAATGAAGCCACCGCCCGATCCTGAAACCAGGAACCGGATAAAAAACCGCGCCCCGTGATCGCCGTCATTACCAGTAGGAGTCCAAAGAAACTCTGTGCTAGCAGGGCATGAAAAATACCGAGTTGATCCTTGTAGAGAGTCACGCGCAGGCCTCCGAGCACACCTTGAAGAACAACACCGACCACGGCGGCGACAGCCAGCCAACGAACCCAAGAGCGTTTTTCCTTCAGGAAAACGACCGTCGCTAAAATTAGTGTGATCAGTCCGATTCCTGTGGCAAGCAGACGATGTGAATGCTCCCAGAAGATGCCGCCCACCCACTTTGAATAAGGAAAGAGAAACATGTTGTACCCATAGGTAGTGGGCCAGTCGGGAACTGACATCCCGGCCCCCTTGGAAGTGACAAGACCTCCCACGACGATCAGGAGAAAAGTGGCCACGGCGGCCAGCAAGGCAACACTATGAACCAGAGAGAGTGAACCTCCCCCTTGGTTGTCTGTAGTGGTATTGCGGCCCTTGTCCACGATAGGTCGGCTAGTGCGCCTCCAAGGTGATGTGGTCGGGGGCCTTTTCATTCTGTGGCAGAAAATCCTTTTCCATTCCCGGAACACTGTACTCGTAAGGTCCATGATAGACCGTCGGCGTCACCGGGAAGTTACCGTGCTGAATCGGATAATCCACCGTCCATTCCAAGGTGGTGGAATTCCAGGGGTTGGCCGGCGCTTTCGGCCCGAACTTCATGCTCCAGAACATGTTGATCAAGAACGGGATCATGGAAAAACCGAGACCCATCGCGCCGATAGTGCAGACCACATTGAGTGGCTGAACCTGCTTCAGGCAGTCATAGACTGTCGGATCCGAAATACGGCGCATCATTCCGGCCAGTCCCAGATTATGCATCGGGAAAAAGGTGAGATTGAAGAAGAAGAAAGTTCCCCAGAAATGAATCCAGCCGAGCGTGTTGTTGAACATCCTGCCAGACATTTTCGGGAACCAGAAATAGATCGCAGCAAAAATGGAAAAGACCGATGAACCAAAGAGGACATAGTGGAAATGGGCCACAATGAAGTAGGTGTGATGAACAAACAGATCGACCGGCGTGGAGGCCATGAAGATGCCGCTGAGCCCCCCGATCACAAACATGGAAACGAAAGCCACGGCGAAGGCCATCGGCACCGTGTAGTGAATCGAACCGCGCCAGATCGTGCCCATCCAGTTGAAGGTCTTGATCGCGCTAGGAACCGCAATGACCATCGTGGAGACGGAGAAGAGAGCGCTCAGTGTGAGACTCATTCCGCTGACATACATGTGATGGCCCCAGACGATGAATCCAAGCAGGCCGATGATACTCATGGCATAGACCATCGCCTTGTAACCGAACACCGGCTTGCGTGAAAATACGGACAGGATTTCCGAGACAAAACCCATGGCGGGGAGAATCAGGATATAGACCNNTCGGGATGGCCGAAGAACCAGAAAAGGTGCTGCCAGAGGATCGGCTGTCCGCCACCGGCAGGTTCATAGAAACTAGTTCCAAAATTCAGATCAAAGGCGATCAATGCCGCTGCTGCCGAGAGAACGGGAATCGCAAAGATCAGGAGGATTGCTGTGATAAAGATGGCCCAAACGGGAAGTGGCATGCGGAACATCGTCATGCCGGGGGCACGCATTGTGATCACCGTCGTGATATAGTTCACGGCACCGGTCAAGGAACCAAGCCCGTTCAGGAAGAGTGAAATGCACCAGAGCGTCTGGCCCATGGCAGTTCCACTGTAGGCAGCATGACTGCTCAGGGGCGCGTAGGCCGTCCATCCGGTACCTGGCGCACCACCCGGAACAAAAAAAGCGGCCATCATGATCACACCAGAAATTGAAAAGAACCAATAACTCAGCTCGTTGAGCGCAGGAAAGGCCATGTCACCGGCACCGATCTTTAGCGGAATCAGGAAGTTTCCGAAAACACCGATCAGAATCGGCATCGCCACAAAGAAAACGAGAATTGTGCCATGCATCGTCACGAGCATGTTGTAACCAGCTGAAATCAGCGCCCCGTCATCGTTCACAACGGTTGAGGGAAGAAGATGGCCAAGGATCGGAATCGGGTGACCCGGCCAGGCAAGCTGCCAACGCATTGCGACCGCCATCGAACCGCCGATGATGACATAGAAGACTGAAGTGAAGAGAAACTGCATCGCGATCACCTTGTGATCGGTATTCCAGAGATAATGCATGATTCCTTTCTTGCCGTGACCATGTCCGGCATGGCTCTCCGGATCAGCGTGAGTAGGATCGGCTATCGTGGCGCTCATGATTTTACAGGGTAGGTTTTGTTTCTGAGGCGGTCAAGGGAGCTCCAGCCCCGCTTGGGATGGAAGCTGGAGGAGTGGTGGCGGAAGCAGCAGCGTTCTTTTGCTGACGTACGGAAAGCCACTTGTTGAACTCCGCTTCCGAGACAATACGAACCGGTGCCTTCATGTTAAAGTGGCCAGTGCCACAGAGCTGGTTGCAAGCCAGTTGGAATTCCCCGGTGCGGGTAGCCTGAAACCAGACCCAGCCGATGGTGCGCCCGGGAATACAATCCTGATAGAGGCGGAATTCCGGCACATAGAACGCATGAATTACATCTCGAGAGTGCAGCAGCACATGCACCGGACGGTCAACGGGGATCACCAGATCAGGCGAAATCACATCCTGTGCGGTGCGGGGATCGGTTGTATCGGTTCCAAAGGGATTTTGTGGTGAGATCAGCCTCACATCGGAGGGAGAAAGCTTCCCGCTGATGCCGGGATAACGCATCTGCCAGCCGAACTGATAGGAGGAGACGTCGATCGTCAGGGCATTGGCGGGAGCAGGGCGGTGGATATCGTCCCAGATCCGATTGCTGTAGATTGCCAGGGCAAGGAAGATGATCGTCGGCAGGGTTGTCCAGACTATCTCCAGGGTGTTGTTGCCGTGGCTGTAATGCGCCTTCACGCCCGGACGAGCCCGATACTTGATTAGGTAAACAATGTAGGTGCCCTGAACGATCACGAAAACCGCCGTTGTCAGCCAGAAGATGATTTTGAAAATAAAATCGATCTGTCCCCCGCTAACCGTCACGCAGGGAGGCAGCCCATAGATGTTTCCGACACGCTGTTCTGCCATGGCGGGTACGACAAGCAGCAGAAAGACAACACCAGCGACGAGGCGCGTAAACAACCGACTGAAAAAGGATGGCGTTTTGATCACAGGAAACATGGCATGGGTCATTTGGCTGCAGGAGGCGTATCTTTTACAGGGGGAACAGCCATTAGCTGGGCTTGTGTCCACGGATCGCTCTGAGCGCCGTCACTCTTCCGGATCTGCGCAACAAAGGCAGGATCGATTGCCGGAGCGTTGTTTCCCCAGTCCGAACGGATATAGGTCAGGATCGCGGAGAGCTGATCGTCCGCAAGCTGCTTCCACTGCGGCATTGCGTTGTTGAAACTCTGCCCCTTCACCGTCATCGGCCCCTGATGACCGTTGAGCATCAACAACACCAGTTGGTTTTCCGCATGGGGAGCGACGGAAAGCACCCATTCGCTGCCAGCCAGAGGCGGAAACTGTCCCGGCACGCCAAGACCGGTCGCCTGATGGCAGACGATGCAGTTTTGGCTGTAAAGTCGCTTGCCCACGACTTTGGGATCAGGAGGCGCGGCAGCGACGGCTCCACCACCGGCCCAGTTCACGACATTACTCTCATAGACATCTTGACGGAAACCGCCACTGTTGAACGCGAGGTAGAAACCTCCCCAGAACAAGGCGAGGATAAAGAGTCCAACCAACCAAGGTGAGAGTGGACGGTTGGTGGAGGACTCACAGGAGTCTTCTTCGTTCTGTGATGATTGGTGTTGGTCGTGATTCACGGCTCGTTGTCTGCTAATTGGCTGGCGTTGCCGGGGCGTTCGTCACGGAGCCTGCTTCAGGCAACGGATAATCATGGCGTAGCGAAAGAAGATAGGCGACCAGGTTTTTGGCATCAGCAGTCGGCACTACCTCGTAGCCAGCCTTGGGGGCAAAATCGCCGTCAAGTTCAAGCGCATCGACAGAGCGTTGCCCCTCGATCTTGTGTACGGTGAAGAGATTCGCGTAGGAGGGCATGATCGAACCCTCCGAAACGGACGCAGGCGCGTAGAGGTGGCGGTAGTGCCAGCTTGCATCGGAAAGGCGCTGACCGACATTGGAAAGATCCTGACCCAATCGGCGACTGCCGAGAAAAGCTGTGCTGTCCCGCAGATAATCACGGGCAACCGAAGGCCTCACACCCCAGCCGCGTGCGATGTCCGAACGGGTGAAACTCGTTTGCCGTACCTGCTGACTATGGCAGTAGACACATCCTTCTGAGGCGTAGACCCTCTGGCCCGCTACAGCTTCTCCCCCGTAAACGGGAGGAAAAGTTGTTCCAAGATCGGCATTCGTCACAGGCGTAAGGCGCCCCATCTGAAGTGCCGGATAGGCAACCAATCCGATCCATGAGGTCAGAAAAACGAGGAAAATTCCGCTAAGTAGTGTCGGAAGTCGGTGCATGCTCTAGGAACGTTTCGGGAAGAGATAGTCGCCGGCAAAGGCGCGCGTGATGTTGAATCCCAGCACCGTTGCTGCGACAAAGAGAAGAATCCGGGCAACGACCTCCATCACATGGAAGGGAAAGGCATAGGACGTGATATTCAGGAAGGAGACCGTCGGATCATTCAACGCAAGTCCCGTGAAGAGACCTCCCAGCAGAAGCCCGCCGATCAGGGACCAGAATCCGATAAGGGTCAGCCAATAATGCTGTTCGGACAGCGATGGGCACCAAGACTCCCGACCAAGGAGCTGCGGAACGGCTTCGTAAAGCACGCCAAAAAGAGGAAACGATACGGCTCCGATCAAGAGGAGCTGAATCTTTGCATCCGTGACGCCCGTGAAACGAAGCGCACCGCTGACATCAGGCACCGAACAGAACGCCGTGACAGCACCCACGGTGATCAGGGCATAAAGGCCATTCCGAAGAAAACCGAAGCTGACGCTTTTTGGCTGTTCCTCCCCTTGCCTGGAGATGCCAAGCAGATTGATCGCGATGATGACCGTTGGGATCAGGAAGAGCACTCCGCAGACCACCCCGGAGGCACTCATCCATGCCGGCACGGGGCTGCCAAGCAGGTTGGTAACCCCGCTCCAACCCCCGAGCAACAACACGGCCCAGAACCCGAGCGGTGCCAGACTTCTGCGATGGAGATGTTCCTTTTTCATGCGAGGCAGGAGGGCGTAGAGAGCCGCAAGGGAAATGGGAAGCAGGGAAAGAACCGGAAAACTGCCGCTGAACCAGGCAAGCACGGGCCCTTGCGCGGACGCCTGAAGTGGTTTCCAAGTTAGCAGAAGGTTTGCTGTTCCATAGATCCAAGGGAAGGAGCAGAAGCCGGCAACCAGATACCATTGGGCTACTTCCGCGCGTTCATTGATGCGACGGTCAAAGAGCAGGACAGCCCAGATGCCGATCATCAGGAAAGAGGCAAAGAGCGCACCGGAAGCCCAGTTTGGGTATTCCAGCCATTCCACCCCTGTGCTGTACCCGGCAAGTATTGCAAGGGATCCCAAGAGGATAGCCAGATTCCATAGGATCGTGGCACTGACAAGCAGCGTGCTCTGCAGGGTCGCCCAGATGGGATTTTTCTTCTGATCAGACAAAGGGGTTCCAGCCAGACGCACCGTCAACCAGATTCCCGCCGCAAGCGCTGCCTGCGCAGCCCAGCCGTACAGGAAGAGATCCCAGGCAATTGGAGCGAGCCGACCATAACTGAAAAAACTAATTCCGCCGAGAAACCCGGGTATGACCAGCTTGATTGAGAGCACCACACCAATCAGGGCGGAGATGATCAGCCAATGAAGCGCATTTCCGAAAAGGGAGAGCACGGGAACGCGCAGAGAGTCGTCGAGCGCACGACTGTCGAGCGTTCCCGGCGTTGTTTCTGAACAAGCCCC
>DKEN01000025.1:0-16591 GCA_002452515.1 Spartobacteria bacterium UBA6821
AACATGCGCAAGAATTGGCCGGTATTGAAGTC
This sequence comes from Spartobacteria bacterium UBA6821, assembly GCA_002452515.1. Classification (GTDB taxonomy): domain Bacteria; phylum Verrucomicrobiota; class Verrucomicrobiia; order Chthoniobacterales; family UBA6821; genus UBA6821. Next base: position 33 of record DKEN01000025.1, read on the forward strand.
CCCCTTGGGGGGGATGAACAGAATTCTCCATTTTGTGGATTATCCCAAACCATGGGATTTGGGATCTGAGTTTCTACACCCCCAATATCAGATGTGGCGCAGCATCCTAGACAAGACTGCGATGAGGAATTTCCGATCCTGGCGGGCCACTCCTGTCAGACAGTTGCCGACAACGGCTAAAGCGATGAGTGGATATAAGAAGGCAATCAAGGATAGGTTTCTTTTCAGTGGATACTCCAAAGGATGGTTTAAGCGAGTCAAGGGTATATGATATACGTGACGATCATGATTACGACCAAGAATCGGTCGGCTGATCTCTCCCGCACTTTGCGAGTACTTCGAGAGTTAAATCCACAGCCCGTGGAGGTTTTGATTACATCCGACGGATGCACCGACGAGACGGTTGAGGTTGTCCGACGGGAGTGTCCCAATGCAACTTTGATTGTGAATGCCGTAGGGAAGGGATCTGTTGCTTCCCGTAACCGCATGATGAGGGAGGCCAAGGGTGATCTAGTATTGGCTTTGGATGATGATAGCTATCCAGAGCAAATGGATTGTCTCGAGTCGCTGGCAATTCTTTTCGAGCAAAATCCCAAGCTTGCAGTCGCAACCTTTCCGCAACGGACTGATGAATATCCGGCTTCTCTTACACAGGAGTATTTTGGACAGACTCATCCGGTTCGATCCTTTGCTTGCTCTGGGGCTTGTTTGCGGGTTTCAACTTATCGCTCACTCCAGGGATTTGAGCCAATGTTCTTCCATATGTATGAGGAGCCTGATTACGCCTTACAGTGCATCGCGGCAGGTTGGGACATCCTTTATACTCCTAGACCTACCATACGCCATCACTGGACGGGATCAGGTCGCAGCGAGCTTCGCAATCATCACCGTCATGCTCGGAATGAACTCTGGAGTACGCTGATGCGATGCCCTTTCCCTCAGATGCTTGTGATGATTCTCTGGCGTATTATCTCACAAGCCAAATTCGCGGCCAGTTGTGGTATCTCATGGTTGATCCGTGAGCCGTTCTGGTGGTGGGCCGCAATCAAGGGGATACCACAGGCACTTGGAAGCCGCCATCCTGTATCCTGGTCGGGTTATCGGAGATGGCTGAGACTTCCAGGATAAGATAGACCTTTCAATTCAGGCGTGAGTAATCGTCTCAATACCCTGTTTCTTACACAATGAATATCCTGATGCTGACGCCTGCTTATGGGAAAGGGGCTGCCGCAACAACCCAGCACTGGACAGAGTTAGCAGATTATTTATCCCTTGAACATCGGGTCACTATTCTGACTGCCTATCCGAGAAGTCAAGGGGATATTCTCGCCGACCACGACCTCAAAATCGTCCCTGTGGGAACCAAGGTTTTGGCGCGAATTGCCAACCGTCATCTCCGGGAGTTGATGCTTTGGATCTGTATGTTTTTCAAATGCTGCGCTCTTCCAGAGCGCTTCGATCTTGTGATTTGTGTGGATACCCCGAGGTTTGCCGTGGTGATTGCCTCCATCCGAAAGATGAGAGATAGAGCTCGTATCATCGTGTGGGTGATGGATCTTCCCTTGGAGCAGGTGGTTCGTCGTGGTGATACTTTACAATCGCGCAGACTGATAGCAAAAGCCGCCAACAGGCTCTACTATTACTCATTGAAACTTGCTGATATGGTTGTACCTGTCGGCACCTGCTTGAAAGATCTAATGATACAGCGTGGTGTCAATCGGTATCGAATCGAAGTGATCCGTACATGGGCGGATGACGGAATGGGGGAAGAGAGAGTGGCATCATCAGTTGCTAGAATGGAGAATGGATTGCCAGATCGTTTTACTGTTATGTATTCGGGTTACGCTGGTGCATGGCATGAATTCACACCAATCATCGAGGCAATCCCTGAACTTCTTGAATATCTCTCAATTCAGTTTGTTTTTGCAGGTAGCGGTCCTGGAATTGACTCGATAAGTACAGAAAAATCGAAACAAAACTGGGATAGAGTTTTCATCAAAGGTCTGGTTTCCCAAGCGCAATTTTCCAGCTTTGCTTGCTGTGGTGACATTCATCTTACGAGTCTCAAGGAGAATATGCTTGGGACATGCTCCCCATCCAAAACTTATGCAGCAATGGCCCATGCAAGACCTATAATATTTTTAGGTCCCGCATCATGCCAGGCAGCTTTGGATGTCCGTGATGCCAAAGCCGGGGAGGTCGTTGGAAATAAAGAAGAATTTATCGCGGTCATCAATAAGTTATTTGAAGATCGAGGTCTTTTGGAAACATATGGATCCAATGCACGCAGGGCATTTTTGGAAAAACACTCGGCATCGCCTGGCTTAATTGCATGGTCTGAATTGATTGACAGGATGATTTGCCCACATTGATTGATCTCTCGTCGAGAAAGGATCATCATTAGCTTGCGGTATTAATACTCTAAAACATGAAGTGGATCTGCTCACAAATCGGTGCTCGGGAGTATTATGCTGTACCGAGGGTGCTGCATCGTGCCGGAAAACTAGAATGTCTTTACACCGATCTCTGGGGCGGTGGGACCATGTGGCAGGCAATGGGGAGTTTTCTAGGGCGTTCGATGATGGCTTCCCGCTATCACAAGGAACTGGCAACCGCCGACGTAAACAGCTTCGATCTAAGCACCCTCGTGGACAAAACCTTTGGTGGTGGAGCAGCAGGGAATCCCTATGATTGGTTTTTATGTGTTGGGTGCGATTTTGGTCACTCGGTAAAGGCTTCACTGAAACGCCGGAAGGGCATGAATTGGTCGGATACGATTTTCTTCGGATACGACACCGGTTTCCTGGAGCCAGCCCGCTGGGCTCGAGAACGCGGAGCAAAGACCGTCGTCTGCCAGATGGATCCTTCGCGTTTCGAAGTGGAGTTGGTGAAAGAGGAGGAAAGGTTGTGGCCGGGTTGGGCAAGGAGATCAGTCGATGTGCCGGAGTCCTATTTTAAGCGCCGTGAAGAGGAATGGATAGCCGCTCACCTTGTCATGGTGAATTCGGAATGGAGCAGGCAGGCGTTGATTCGTCAGGGTGTTCCGGAGAAGAAATTAGTGGTCGTTCCACTCGCCTATGAGATGCCCCGAGTCAAAGGACGAGGGGAGAAGGACAAAGGTTTTGGAGAATTGTGGGATGGCCTTCGACCGTCGACTCCCGACTCTCGACCAACACTTCGTGTTTTGTTCCTTGGTCAGGTGATTGTTCGCAAAGGGATTCAATACCTGATTCAAGCGGCGCGTTCTTTGCAAAACGATCCGGTTCGGTTTGATGTGGTCGGCCCGATTGGAATTTCTGAAGAAGCGATAAAATCTGCTCCGGATAACATGACTTTTCATGGGGCCATTGGTCGCGACAAGGCTCCGGAGTTTTTTGGAAATGCAGATATTTTTGTCCTGCCGACAATTTCTGATGGATTTGCTATCACTCAGATCGAGGCTATGGCCTATGGTCTTCCAGTAATCACAACATCCCATTGCGGAGAGGTGGTCTCCGATGGCGTTGATGGCATGATCATTCCGCCAGGAGATTCACGACAACTGGCCGAAGCTATTTCGTTTTTGATTGAGAACCCTCATGAGTTTGAATCGATGAGGAGCGCCGCGAGGAAGAAAGCGGATCAGTTTTCTCTCAGCAGTCTTAGAGAAAATCTAACTTTAATCGAACAGCACCTGATATCCAAAACATAAAATGAGGATAGCAATACTGTTTGATAATTTTGGACCATACCATTTAGCTCGCCTGAAGGCTGCATCCGCAGTGTGTGAGTTGCTGGCCATTGAATTCGGTAGTTCCAGTATGGAATATGCTTGGGATGCATCTTCTGACGTCGAACTAAAAAGAGAAGTTCTCAACAAGGACGGGGAGAGTGCCCGTTTAAGCAGAAGGGATTTCAAGCATCGCCTTGAGAGGGCATTGAATGCTTTCGAGCCGGAAGCGGTTTTCGTTCCTGGGTGGAGTTGCCGAGGTGCCTTGCTCGGTCTCTCCTGGTGTTTGAAGCAGGGAGTGCCTGCCATCGTGATGAGTGAGTCAACGGCTTGGGATGATCAGCGTCATCCCGTCAAGGAATGGATCAAAAGCTCAATTATTTCGTTGTTCTCCGCTGCTCTCGTCGGCGGGAGTCCCCATCGTGCCTACTTGGAGCAATTGAGGATGCCTCCAGATCGAATCTTCCTAGGATATGATGTCGTGGATAATGGGTTTTTCTCCGAGGAAGTAAGAAAAATCGTCGAGGGTCGAGCATCCAGAGTCGAGAGTGATGCAGGTAAGAAAAAGCCGTATTTTCTAGCCTCTGCGCGATTCATTAAGAAGAAGAATCTGCCAATGCTGCTGCGGGCCTATGCCCTTTATCGCCAAGAGGCGATTACCGCAGTCGAAGTTCGAGGGTTATTGGGCAACGGTCATAAACAACACCAATCCAATAACAACGACCAACCTTTTCCTCCTTGGGATTTCGTTCTGCTCGGCGATGGTCCCATGCGCCCTGAGCTCTGCCTTCTCATCTCTCTCCTTGGGCTCGAGGGCTGTGTGCATATGCCAGGATTCAAACAATATGATGCCCTCCCATCCTACTATGCGGGAGCTTCTGCGTTCATTCATGCAAGTAAGACAGAGCAGTGGGGTCTTGTTGTTAACGAGGCAATGGCTTCGGGTTTGCCTGTGCTTGTTTCCAATCGTTGCGGGTGCGCCACTGATTTGGTGCGGGAGGGATTTAATGGATGGACCTTTGATCCGGGTGATCAAAAGCAACTTGCCGATTTGATGTGTCAGTTATCCGGCGATGAGATGAGTGGGGTAAAGATGGGGGAGGGAAGCAGGGAAATTATTGCCGAGTGGGGGCCGGATCGTTTTGTTTCAGGTTTTTTAAGTGCTATTAAATCAGTCAATCGATTTTCAAAGCGTAGATACGGACTGTTTCAACGACTCATCCTTTGGGCAATGACCTGCCGATAACCTTTAGCATTTAAGCTTCAATTTTCGTGAAAACCCTCTGCCTGCTTGAATCCGTTTCCCGTAGCGATGGCGGAATATTTGAAGCGGAATGCGCTCTCCAGAAACATCTCTCTCAGGATGAGGGGGTCCAAGTGCAGGTAGTTGGGCTTGAGGATAGGTTCACCTGTGAGGATTCTCCTCGATGGATGCCTCTAACTCCTAAGGTGCTTGCGGTGTCGGGGCCGCGGGCTTTGGGCTATTCCAGCGAATTTGGAGGGGCTCTTGACCAGCAAGCTGATCTTCTCTACTCGGCCAGCCTATGGCGTTATCCTTCCTGGGCTGCGCTTCGATGGAAGGAGATGACAGGAAAGCCAATGATCGTAGCGCCTCATGGTTCACTTGATGGCTGGGCACTTCAACATTCCTATTTTCGCAAAAGGATTGCCGGGCTGCTCTTCAAGGATCGTCAACTCAGTGCAGCCTCATGTCTGAGAGGGCTCTCAGAGGCTGAGGGGGATTCCTTTCGGGCTTATGGACTCAAAAATCCCATTTGTGTGATTCCGAATGGTGTTGAACTGCCGGAGTCATCATCGAGGTCTCTAAGAGTCGGAAAACGAACACTGCTCTTTTTAGGGAGAATTCATCCCAAGAAAGGATTGATGAACTGCCTGCGTGCCTTTGCCCGAAAGCAGAAATTTCATGACTGGTGTTTTGTCATAGCGGGGTGGGATCAGGGTGGGCACGAAGTGGAACTTCAGAAACTCTGTGAGGAGCTTGGCCTACGAGTCGAGAGAGGAGGGTCGAAGATTGGGGGTCAGCTAAGTGAAGCTGAGGTCGTGTTTTGGGGGCCTGCTTTTGGAGCTGAGAAAACCCAACTGTTTCGATCAGCAGATGCCTTTATTCTTCCTTCATTAAGTGAGGGATTGCCGATGGCCGTGCTCGAGGCATGGGCCCATGGACTGCCGGTTGTGATAACTCCAGAATGTAATCTTTCTGAGGCTTTCATGGATGAAGCCGCGATCCGCATCAATCCTGACGCGCAAAGTATCAGTGTGGGATTAGAGGAGTTATTCTCCATGCCGGATTCAGAGCTTCAAGCCATGGGGGCACGGGGAAGGCAACTCGTGGAACAACGATTCAGTTGGAAGATTGTCGCCCGTCAAATGAAACAGGTATATGACTGGTTGATAGGCGGGGGGGAAAAGCCTGAATGCGTGATGAGATGAATCGAAATTTTACGATATGAATTCCCTGGCTCTTTTGCCTTTGCCTTATTACCTCTGCGTCATTGTGTTGATAGTCTTTGCTTGGCAGGCGTGGCTGGTGCGTGATCAGGGTTGGGGTGTGCCGATGCTTGTGGTTTTGGGTACCGTGGGGGCGTGGTATTTATGTGATCCTCTTTACAATGGATACAAACAATACATCGATAAATTTGGTGCCGAGCGTCTTTCCGAGGCATGGTGGGAAGTTTTGATATTTTTGATCTCACTCAGGATATTTGTGCCAATGATGAATCGGCGGATTAATGGCACTCTCGCTTTGAGAGGAAGCTGCATTCTTCAGGCGATCAAATCGGGGTTGATTGATACAGAGGAGTTTCAAAACCAAATTACTGTTATCACAAAGTTACTTGTTATTCTTTGGGTGGGACTAATGTTTCTGGCCCTTCTACGAGTTGACTTTGATTATCAGGGGCTTTTTTTCCCCTATCTGACAGATAAAGCGGATCCATGGTCCCGAGATAGAATTGGAGGTGGAATCGATGCGGTTTTTGCCTTTGCTAACTATTTTCAGAGCTTGCTAACCGCCTTGTTTGGAGTGTGTTTGGCTCTCAGTAAGCGTTTTTCAACAATGATGCTTGCGGGTATAGTCTATTTATTAGCCGTTCCATTTTATATTTTCGATAGAACACGTAATCTTATGCTAGCGGTTTTATTACCGGGATTTATTTCTCTAGTAACGATGCGGATGAAGGGGGGCATCGTTATTCGACTTGCCGTAATTGTGGTAGCATTTATGGCCTTGGAGAGTTGGATGAAATTCGTGATTGATAACCGCGATCTTGGAAGCATCAGCGAGGCCTTGAAATCTGGTGGGGATCAAAGCTTAGATCTTAAAAATAGGAAACACTTGGGTTTCAACATGTTTGAAGAGTTGGGGTATATCAACTTGTTCATTGACAAGGGAACTTATCAGGTGAACTGGGGCGCGCGATACTTTGCAGAAGCTGTGAACCCTATTCCCCGCGTTCTTTGGCCTGGTAAACCACTGATCGGAATCGACTATGCGATCGCTCGGGGCATGGCATATGGCAATCAGAGCTCCAGTTCTGGTGGTGTAGTTGCCTCCATTTCCACGGGGATGATCGGACAGGGGGTAGTGAATTTTGGACAGATCTTTGGTCCTGTTGCGGCGGCCTTACTTATGGCTGTCTGGGTAGCTGTTCTGGCCCATCAGGATTACAAGGGAAGCGATATCTTTCATATGTTCCTCTATGCCATCGGCTTGGTGCTAACCTTCAATATGGGGCGCGATATCACGCTGCTGGTCATTTATCCCTTTATCTTCGGGTGGTTGATGTTGAATGCCTATAACCGTTATATAAAAAAACCAGTATGAGGCTCGACCAATTTGATAATTCAGAGTTCTCCCGCGGAGCCTCTTCACTGAAAGAATTCCTCTGGTGGGTGGTGCGCTCCCTTTTCTTCGCTCCCTGGTTTCCCATTCCCTCTGCTGTGAAAGTGCTGGCCCTACGGGCCTTTGGGGCCACCGTCGGACAGGGAGTGGTGATTCGTTCCAGAGTGAATGTTTCCTTTCCTTGGAATCTGTCGGTCGGCGACCATGTCTGGATCGGTGACGAGGTGATAATCCTGAGCCTAGCACGGGTCACGATATCCTCGAATGTCTGTATTTCGCAACGGGCCTTTCTCTGCACTGGATCGCATCGCTTTCAAAAGGAGAGTTTTGATCTCGTGACGAAACCAATCGTGATTGAAGAGGGATGCTGGGTGGCTGCCAATGTTTTCATTGCGCCCGGGGTGACTCTTGGCACCGGGACCATGTGCACTGCCGGTGCGGTGGTCTTGAAAAGTTCAGGTCCGAAAATGGTGCTCTCGGGAAATCCAGCCGGTCCCAAATCCTAAAGCGATTCAGCCTCATTCAAGAGCAATCTTGCCCCTGCTGCCGCGCCATCTGGTTTGCCGATTTTTTTTGCGTTCGCCGTCCAGTTTTTCCAGGCTGAGGCCCCATGGGAGAATGCATACCGGACTGCTGAGGCGACGGCTTGCGGTGTGATGGCAGTGCATCCACATTCTGCTGACTCAAGCAATTCGGCATTCCCTTCTTCCTGACCGGGGATGACTTGGCTCATGACCAGCGGGGTTCCTGCGGCAAGGCATTCCTGAACAGTGGCCCCGCCTGCTTTTGCGACGATCAGATGGCTGGAGGCGATTCGCTCTGGAAGGTCACTCATCCATCCCTCGACTTTGAGAGGACGAGCGAAGGAGTTGGCAATGAGTTGTAGGGTTTCACGGAGCGCTTCATCTCGGCCGCAGGCAACAGAGAGATCGACGCCTTCGACGGAGCAAAGTTTTTTAAGAATCTCTGCAGCATTCTTCTGCCCCGGATTCACGAGATAGAGCACCCTGGGACGGAACTTGGGGGGATCCGGTGGAAGCCGTTCTCCTTGGAGTTTTTCGAAGACGGCAGGAACAGGAAATCCGGTAACATGAAGTTTGGCACGCGGCACGCCGGCTTTCTCCATCACTACTGCCGTTGCTTCGTTGGGAACAATGAAGCAGTCGGAGTGCCCCCGATACCAGAGGGAGTTGATGGAAATGGAATCGGTGACAACAGTGACTGTCTTATAGGGTCGGTTTTCTCTGCCATCGAGGTGGTCGAGCAGGTGATTGTACCCGGGATAGGTGGAGGCAATCACCGCAGGCTGCTTTTCCGTGATCGATTGGCGGAGTAAACGGGCGGCTCGTCTAAAAATGGCCACTTGGCTGGGGGCTTCCTCACTGTGATGAAGATACTTGTAAAACCATGACCAGAGGCCTGGAAAATGATTGATGAAAAAAAAGTAATTCTTCTGAGCGATTTTGTAGAGCGGTCCGTAGGCTTCGGCAAAAAGATCACGCACCTCCACTTGGCGTTCCGGATCCTGTTTGCGGAGGGCCTCGGCCAGGTTTCTCGCCGCCGCATTATGTCCCTCGCCAAATGCCGAGGTAAGGATGAGGATGGGGCGTTTCATGGGGATAAAGGGTGGGTGTTCGATCGATACTAGAGCCATTTTCGGCGGCGAAAGAAAAGAAGCATCCCCAAGGTGATGAGTAGGGACGCACCCCAAAAGGCGATATAGCCATAGCGCCAAGTCAATTCTGGCATATTGAAGGGGCTGTCGTGAAAGTTCATCCCATAAACGCCGGCTAAGAAGGTCAGTGGCATGAAGAATGTCGAGACCAGGGTGAGCACGCGCATGATCTCGTTTGTACGGAAACTCAGGCTGGAATGATAGACATCCATCAGTCCCGAAGTAAGATCCCGGTAACTTTCAATGATATCGATGATCTGAGTGATGTGGTCGTAGCAGTCACGCAGATAGGCTCGGGTGTGTTCCTGCACAAATCCTCTGTCCTCGTGCATGAGGTGGCTAAATACATCCCGCTGTGGCCACGCCCCACGCCGCATTTCCAGGAGAAGACGCTTGTGATAAAAGAGATCTTTTAAGAAATCCTTGCACGGACGTTCCATCAATTTTTCTTCTAGAGATTCAGTTTCATCGCCGATCATTTCAAGCACGGGAAAGTAGTGGTCGACGACGGCATCCAGAAGAGCGTAAGCGAGATAATCAGTGCCAAATTTACGGATCGGAGAGCCGGCAAGCCTGAGTCTGCTCCGCACCTCGTCGAAGGGATCCATATCCTGCTCGGCCTGAAAGGTGATCAGGTTGTGCATGCCGAAACAAAGGCTCAACTGCTCGATCTCCACTTGGTCCAAACTCTTCTGGTGATTGTAGATCATGGAAGTGATGACAAAAATCCCCTCGTCGAAGGATTCCATTTTTGGTCGCTGCGAAGTGAGGATATCTTCGATAAAGAGCGGGGAGAGAGCGAAGTGTGCGGCAAGCGTTCGGACACACTCTGTGTCCCCCAATCCGTCCACATTGATCCAGTTTCTTTTAGCAGGATCTAGGAGAGCGATCGCCTCATTTGCATCCTTACAAACTACTTCCTTCAAGGATGTGGCGTCGTATTGCCAGAGACAAATCTTTGGGGATTTGGTCTCCGTTCGTCCCTCGATCTGCAGAGATGCTGGTGAGGTTCCAGGAGTATGATAAATCAGTTTGATCATGATCGCAGGTGATCGTGCCCCGGAGGTAGCGGTGTTGGGGATTCAAAAACGGGAAGCAGTGATCCAATCACGGTGAGTGAAAGCTTTGGGAAGGTGTTTTCGAATCGACTTTGCAGAGCAGGCCAAAGTTTCGGGGCGACGCTGAGCAGAAGCTCATAATCCTCACCGTCAGTAAGGGCTTCCTGAATGGTGCAGGCACGATGGAGGGGGATGGCTTCTGGTACGATCCGAAAGGAGCAGGAGCTGGATTTGGCAAGTTTCGGGAGATCGCTGCCAAGTCCGTCACTCAGATCCATCATGGAAGTGACACCGTGTTGGGAGGCCAGCCACCAGCCTTCACTCAGACGAGGGGTGAATCGCAGATGTCGTCCGCTCTTAAAAGAACCGCCGAGTTTTCCAGTGACGCAGAGGAGATCGCCTGCGCGAGCTGTGGAGCGAAGTCGCAGGTTCTCTTTTGGAACATCGCCGGTCATGGCAATAGAGAGGAATAAGGGACCGGGCGAGCGGACGGTTTCGCCGCCGACGATCGAGACTGCAAAGGCCATTGCTGCCTTGCCGATGCCTTGATAGAGGGCTCGCCATTCCTTACTTCCCCAACTGGGAGGAGCGGCTACCGTGATCACGGCATGTCGAGGGGTGCCACCCATGGCGGCAATGTCGCTCAGGGGCCGGCAGAGAGCCTTCCATCCGATCTGGGCAAGCGGGGTTCCCGTCTTGAAATGTACCTTCTCGATAAGAGCATCGGTTTTGAGGAGTTCGAGCACTCCATTTTTGGAGGAGTGCCGGATCACAGCGCAATCATCGCCAATCCCGCTTAAAACGCTGCGTGAGGGGGATGGGAGTTCTTTCCGGATTAATTCCAGAAGTTCCTCTTCCGAACGGGGCGAGAGGTTTCGTTGTTTGCGAGCATTCATCCCATTTTCTTCCACTTAGGAGGCCAATGCCGGCCAAAAGATAAGGGTGATGATGGTTGAGGCGTTGAAGGCCGCATGCATGGTGATGTTGCCCCAGAGCGATCCGGTGCGTTCGTAAAGCAGGCAGAGAATCACGGCGAGCAGGAAGAGTCCCGGAGCCGAGGGGAGATGAACATGGATAGCGGCGAAGAGCAGCGAAGAGACAAAAATGGCAGGAATGCGTCCCCCATAACGCCGGATCACCCCATAGAAATATCCACGAAAGATCACTTCTTCGGCTACTGGTGCCACAACCACGGCCATCAGGATGACAGTGCCGCGGTGCTGGAGATCGGGATGTTCCAGAAAATAGCGGACGATCATTTGTGAGTCATCCGTGCTGCCAGTGAACTGCTGCACCAGACCCTGGGTTGCGAGGATGAGTGGGTAGGAGATGATGACCCAAATCAGGCCTGTGGCTGCAGCTTTGGGAAAACAGGAGGGTTGAAGCTGGAAGATGGAGATTGCCGAGCGTCTTTGAAAACCGATTACACCGAAAATACCGAGGACAAGTGCTCCATAGAGGATTGAATTGGCGACAATGGCTTCCATGGTGATCGTCTGGGGTGCTTCAAATCCATGGGAGATCAGTAGGATCATCCAAACGGCGAGAGTGCCGCTGCAGAGAGCATCTGGAATTCCGAACGGTTGTGTTGTCAGTACTGCCTTGGAAGTTCCACGTTTGGCCAGCCAGACATAAAAAACGAGTAAAGCAAGCCAGCCAGAAGCCGCTGCTGCTTGGCTGAAGTTTATCGAGAGAGTGGCCAGAAACGGAATCATCAGAGTGTGTAGAAAGAGGGGAGCAGGTAGAGCCGCCCGCTGTCGAGTTTGATGCCGCCGCCAGGTTGCAGGTTGAGATCGAGATGAACGTCGGTCTTCTCGGAATCTTCGAAGAATTTCAGGAAATGCGCGAGCCCCTGACGCTTTTCATAGTGAACGATTTCTGCGCCGGAAGCTTTGCCAAGAATCCGTGCCTTGTCATAGGCATCCTCGATGTAGCCAAGTTGATCGACGAGTTTTGCCGCGTAGGCATCCTTGCCGCTGAGTACACGCCCGTCCGCAATGCCGTTGCGAAGGGTGGCGGGATCAAGATGGCGTGCCTTGGCCACAATGTTGAGAAAACGGTCATAAGTTTGCATGACCAGCCCTTGGAAATAGTTCTTTTCCTCTTCGGTGAGATCGCGGGCACCATTGAGGGCATCCTTAAACTGACCGCTCTTGAAGATCACTGACTGGAGGCCGATTTTTCCAAAAAGCTCCTTGTAATTCAGGGTTGAGATGATGACCCCGATGCTGCCGGTGAAGGTGGTATCACTGCACATGATCCAGGAACTGCCGCAGGCAATATAATAGGCTGCGGAAGTGCCAATGGAATTCATGAAGACAACAACCGGTTTTTTTGCGCTCAGTTTTCCTAAAGCATGATAGATGGTGTCTCCCGCCGTCACTTCACCTCCGGGCGAATCCACCGAGAGGACAATCGCCTTTACCTGCGGATCATCGGCTGCCTGGAGAAACTCTTCCTTAAGGTCATTCACCATGGACTCTGAAGTCGAACTTGCGTGGCCGTAGGAGATGAGGCCGTTGAGATCGATCACGGCAATTTTATCCGAGGAGTTATGCCCCGGAGAGATGACGGTCTCCGAAAAACTCTTCTTTGAAATGATTCTGGCAGATCCTGATCCATTTCTGCCAAGGATGCTGAGGAACAGCAGATTGCCAAAGAGACTCAGGCCCAACGCAACGAAAAGCAGCAGCGGCAAACATCCATTCTTTTTCATATCGCAGGCCAAGGTGGAGCAACTCGAGGCAAGGCTCAAGCTAACTCACTCACCCGCAAGGTTCTGGGGCTTCATTTTTAATGCAATTAACCAGAAAAACAGGCTGAGTGCCAATCCGAGGAAGGCGGCAATCGCCATTCTCGGAGCACTTCCAAAAAGAAGAGGACAGATCAGACCCGAACCGAGTGCAAAGATGATCATGAAGTAGAACCCCTGAAGCGACGATGCCAGTCCCCGCACTTTGGGGAAGAGTTCGAGAGTTTCAATGGTCATGGCTGGGGAGGCAAGGGCCATTCCAAAAGCGCAGATACCCAAGGGAACGATGGCCCAAGGAAAGGAGACCACAAAGAGCAGGCTATAGATGAGAGAGGTCAGGGAGGATATCACCATGATGGTGTAACCGAGGGTTATCGTGAAGGTCGGGGTCCATCGATGGCTCACTTTTCCGGCGACCATGGAACCGAGTGTCATGCCTCCGATGAGTGGGATAAAGAGCCATCCGAAGCTTGTTACTGGGAGATGGAGTACATCCATGACAAAGGAAGGGGCTCCGGCGATATAGAACAAGACTCCGGAGAAAGTCATGGCAAGACCAAGACAACGGAAGATAAATTCACCGTGACGGGCCACGCTCCAGTAGTTGGAGACAATGATTTGGAAATGGAATGGGTGTCGATGCTCTTGCTTCAGGCTTTCCGGGAGCCACTTCAAGCAGACAAGCAAAAGAATCAGGCAGAAAAGCGTGATAGATCCGAAAATCGATCGCCATCCCAAGGTTGCCTGCAACCAGCCACCCAAAACAGGCGCGATGGCCGGTGCCAGGCCGAAGACCATCGAGGTATAGGACATCGCTTTTTGGGCCTCCGCTCCCGTGAGCATATCGCCGATGATGGCACGTCCTACGACCGAACCCGCACCTGCGGACAACCCTTGAACCAGCCGAAACACAATTAACTGTTCCAGGCTGGTTGAGAGACCAGCTCCTAGAGAACTGAGGAAGTAAACAAGCAGGGAGGCCAGAATGACCGGACGTCTTCCGAAGGAGTCTGAGAGCGTCCCGTAGAAGAGCATCATGAAGGCAAAGGCAAACAGGTAGACGCTGAGTGTCTGCTGCGAAGCGGCCAAGCTGACCGAGAAATGCTTGGCAATGGAGGGCAGGGCCGGGAGATAGGCATCAATCGATAGCGCTCCAAGCATGGAAAGAGCTGCTAGAATGATGATCTCACGGTGGCGCATGGGGAGGGAGACTAGGCAAACGCCGATTTAATCGCAACGAGAGTGTTGAGGTAAGAGTCTGTCTGAAAATTAGGGAATGTCGCCCGAGAGCAAGAAAGGCCGGGTGGCAAGGCACCTGCGGGGATTGCCAACGCCCTCCCGCCTTGGCCAGGCAAAAATCCCCAGCAACGCGGCACTTCCTAATTTTCAGACAGGCTCTAAGGTTCCTGCTGGTCGATTTCTCAGTGTGACAGAGGGTTGTTGGCAGTTTGTGAATAAGTTGGGGAGAAGTGTGGAAACAATGGAAAATTACTCTTTGGATCAGAGCGCTCGCGCTGACCAAGAAACTCTGTAAACTCTCCCCATGTCGAAAGCCGAACTCCGCGCCCGTCTCGAAGAGATCGGTGTGCGTCCAAGCAAAATGCTCGGGCAGAATTTTCTCCTCGATCCCAACCTCGCTCGTGCGATCGTTGCAGGCCTTGATCCCCGGGAAGGAGACCACCTTGTGGAAGTCGGCCCCGGTATGGGGGCGCTCACGACGCATATTCTGGATTCACCAGCGAGAAGGATTACGCTGATCGAGCGCGACCATCGATTGGCGACTGAATTGCGTGAACGCTACAAGGAGGAGATTGCTTCCGGGCGACTTGAGATCATTCAGGGTGACGGAGCCAAATGCGACCTGATTGCCCTCTATGGCTACGGCCCGGTGAAGATGGTGGGAAATCTTCCCTACAGTGCCTCCACGGCCATCATCTCACATTTCACCGCATCCGTTTCACCCGCATCCAGACTGGTTCTGATGGTTCAGAGAGAAGTTGCAGAGCGTCTGGCGGCGGCTCCCGGTCATGGTGATTATGCCGCGCTCACGGTGCAGCTTGGAAGGCGGTGGAGCGTGAAGAAGCTCCGCATCGTTCCCCCCGATGTTTTCTGGCCAAGGCCCGCCGTGGAATCCGCAGTGATTGAGGTTTCGCCGAGGCCGGTGGAGGGCTTGCCAAACTGCGATCCCGAGCGCTTCAGTCAACTGGTTCGTCAGGGATTTTCCGCCCGGCGAAAGCAACTCCGCTCACTTCTGGATCTGCAAAAGGGTGTGTGGGAGCAGTGGGCGCTGGCCAAGGGATACCCCGTGACGGCAAGGGCTGAGGACTTGCCGGTGGATGATTGGGCGGAACTTGCTCTCCTGGGACAAGATGGGAAACATCCTGCGGTTGATTCGCCGGAGGAAGTCTTTGATGTGGTGGATGAAAATGACCGGATCATCGATTTCAAAGGGCGGGGGGAGGTGCATGTGAATAACTTGCGGCACCGGGCGGTTCATATCTGGCTTTTCAACCGCCAAGGGGAGCTCTTCCTGCAAAAGCGTTCGCCTTGGAAACAAAATCATCCTGGCCTCTGGTGTTCCAGTACGGCGGGTCATGTCGATTCAGGAGAGAACTACGAGGAGGCGGCGCATCGGGAGCTGCGCGAGGAGATCGGGGTGGACTCCGAGTTGGTCAAAATTTGGAAGATCGAGGCCACGCCGCAGACCGGTCATGAATTTCTGGAGGTCTTTGTTGGAAGAACCGAGGGGCCGTTCCGATTTGCCCCGGGAGAAGTTGAAACTGGCTCTTTTTTCCCTGTGGCTCAGATTCAGCGCTGGCTGAAGCAGGCTCCTGAGGAATTCACCCCCGTTTTCAGAATGATCGCCAAGAGATTTCTCGGTGAGACAGAAAAGCTCATGCTGTTGGAAAATGTCTCACAATAGGGACATTGTGTCTCTTTTCTGACGGGCGCTGGAGGTGGTATGATATTCGTAACTAACACATAGAAAGAGAGATGCGATCTATTGAGAAAGGGGGCACAGCGTTTGCTTAAGTAGTAATCGTTATGTCTAAAATTCTAGGAATCGATTTAGGAACGACCAACTCCTGCATGTCCGTCATGGAAGGCGGTGAGCCGGTTGTTCTGGAAAACTCAGAAGGCGCCCGTACCACCCCTTCGGTGGTTGCATTCAGCAAGAGTGGCGAGCGTCTTGTCGGCCAGGCAGCAAAGCGCCAGGCAATCACCAACCCTACCAACACCATCTTCTCCGTGAAGCGTTTCATGGGCCGCAAGTACGACGAGTGCCGCGGCGAACAGGATCGC
This sequence comes from Spartobacteria bacterium UBA6821, assembly GCA_002452515.1. Taxonomy (GTDB): domain Bacteria; phylum Verrucomicrobiota; class Verrucomicrobiia; order Chthoniobacterales; family UBA6821; genus UBA6821. Next base: position 16,392 of record DKEN01000025.1, read on the forward strand.
GTTCCCTACAAATTGGTCAAAGCCGCCAACGGCGACGCCCACATCCAGGTTGAGATCGACGGCAAGCCCAAGGCATTCTCTCCACCGGAGATTTCGGCCATGATTCTTGCCAAGCTCAAGAGCGATGCCGAAGCCAAACTCGGAGAGAAGATCACCCAGGCGGTCATCACTGTTCCGGCTTACTTCAACGACTCGCAGCG
>DKEN01000025.1:16707-16913 GCA_002452515.1 Spartobacteria bacterium UBA6821
GATGCCGTTCAGCGTATCAAAGAAGAGGCCGAGAAGGCCAAGATCGCCCTTTCCTCAACGCAGGAATACGAGATCAATATCCCCTTCGTCACCGCTGATGCAAGTGGACCGAAACACATTCAGAAGAAGCTCACCCGTGCCAAGCTTGAGCAGCTCACGGACGACCTCTTCCAGCGCACCATCAAGCCGGTCGAAGACTGCTTGGC
>DKEN01000137.1 GCA_002452515.1 Spartobacteria bacterium UBA6821
AGCGGTTCCTGAAGCCATGAAAATTTCTATTCGCTCCAGCGGTGTCGTCTGCCCCGGTGGACTTGGAGAAAAATCTCTCCATGACGAGTGGCCACTGACCAAGATAAAAAATGCCGCTGGCACCCGCAGCTTTGATGTCGGGTTGGTTGACCGCAATAACCCCGCATTGCGCATGTGGGAGAAAGAACCCCGACTCCGCAGAGCAAGTCCCATTTCTCTCTACACGATCGAGGCGGCATCTCAGGCACTCTCTGCTGTTCCAAACCTCGATTTAAGCCGTACAGGCATTGTTGTTTCCTATTTTTTAGGATGTCTTGTCTATTCCGTTCGCCTCTACAAGCAGATGACGAGCGAAGGCCGTCGCTACGCAAGCCCCATCCTATTTCCCGAGACCGTCTTCAACAGTCCAGCTAGCCATCTCGTTGCAACACTGAAACTGGGCGGACCTGTTTACTCGCAGATCGGCGATAGCTCCTGCTGGGCAAACTCCCTGAGAACTGCCGAGTGCTGGTTGCGCACAGGCACTGCGGATCATGTTCTCGTCATCGGAGCCAAGGAATTCGACCTGCATGAACTCGATGCAATGCAGTCCGTGGGTTGGTTTCAAAACGGGCTTTTACTCGGAGAGGGAGCAGGCGCGCTCCTGCTCTCAACTGAGCCAGGCGCATCTAACACATCGCTTGCATCGGTGCACGACGGATACAGTTTTCACTCTAAGCTAGGTGCTCTTCAATCCGCTCGGGAGCTTCTTGCGGAATTGCCCGCTGATTGTCCCGTCCTTCCTACAGGGAGTGGTTGGACACGCACGATCGATAGCAAGGTTTGCGATGAAAGAATTGCAAGCAAAAGTCCTCGCTTGCCATGTGAGGCTTTCACTGCCACGGCGGCATGGGACACGATTCGGGCAATGGCCGTTCTCGAGCGAGAACACGAGAGAAGAATGATCGTACCTTACTGGGGATACTCACAACAATCAGCGGCCGCACTGTTAGAAGCGGGATAAAGTTGCTTCCTGAAAAGAGATCTCGGCAACGTCTTTATCAATACCGTTAAAAAACCTTATTCGCACTGGTTTCCTCATTTGAAGGTTCAACCTTCTGGGAAAGAGCACCCCACGATTTCCATCCTTCTCTCAATTCCAACATAATCCAGGATGCCAATGCCTTGAAAATGATTTTCAGCAGTTGCGACACGTTTAAATTAAAACCGGGGAAATAATACCTCTTCCCCTTATTGCTTACCCCGAAGTCTCCTACTGCCCAGCGTCGTCTGGCAATGGCAGCAAGGCGAATGTTATAGAGTCGCATAAGGGCAAAGATTGGATAGGCTCTGCCCGAGGCGTACGGGAGCTGCTCAAAACCCTTCGCCCCCATCGAAAAAACGGGCCGAACCACAAAAAAATAATACAAGGCGATATCGAGCCTTAGCGCGATCTGCATCAGCTCGTAGTCTCCGAGGTAGTCGTATTTATCCTTGTAGAGGGCTTCAAACATCCGCTTGTAACCAACGAAAAAATCTTCGTTCTGAGTTTCAATAATCGGAGCGATTTCCTCTCCCCGTCTCCATGCCATAATCAGCCGAATTGAGGCCATGGAGGTAAAAGCGATCCAATCCATTCCCGGGCTGTAAAATGGATCCAGGAATGCCCAAGCATCTCCTGTGAGAACAAAGCCGTCCCCCGCCTGAACTTTGGAGGAATAAGGAAGATTACGCCTAAAGTGAACGTCCCCCCCGGTGAACTCCGCCTTTTCCAGCATTTCCCTAGCCGCAACATGCCGGGAGAGAAACTTCCGAAGCTTTTCACCAACAGGAGTATTATCATCTGGCCATTCAACGCGCCTCGTATCGATAACAACTCCTATGCTAGTTTCCCCGCCCTTTAAGTTAATCCACCACGACCACCACCCATAACCGGTCATGTGGTTTGTCGCAGTTCCGCGAATACCCACATATCCTTCCGACATTTGAGGGTGCTTACAAATCAACGGTTCGGCGTCCCAATCCCCAACCGCACGCCAACGGGACCAGACAGCGAGCGTTGGATGCTCTTCATTGGGAACCCACCAGTTGTTTTCACGTGCCAGCAAGCAGCGTACTCCCGAAGCATCGACAACCCATCTCGCTTTGATGAAACTCTTTTCCCCTTTCGAAGTAATGTGCAGCGTTTGGATGCCGCCTTCGCATAAGTCTACTGAATTCACCGTGGCGGGGCGTAGCACCTCGACCCCGGACTCGATGGCCCGACGAAGTACTTCCTCATCCAAAACAGCGCGATCGACAAGAAACGAGGGAACCGTCGAAAGGTATTTTCCCCCGATTTCCGAGCAGTCTCCAAGATCTACGGTTTGCTCGTTGTCGAACCAGAAGCGCAGCCCGTTTTTACAGAGCTGTGTTTGTGTCAGGAAACTGGTCAATCCAAGTACTCGCGTTAGAAAATACCCGCTCACCTCAACAGTGGCCTCTCCCACACGGCGTTTGAACTCCTCATTTTTTTCCACGAGGAGTACGCGGAGGGAGGGATCTTCCCGTTTGAGAATCAGCGCCGTCGCAGCCCCGCTCAGGGCTCCACCAATGACGGCAACATCACAGGTTATTGTGTTCTGCCCTGAGATGAAGTCATCCATTGGTCTGGAACAATAAGTGCCTCGACCAAAGTTTCGCAACGGTGTAATTCCACATTCCCCTTCATGCGAAAATACTGGCTCATCATTCTGCAGTGCCTCATTTCGGTGCTTTTGATATGGCACCTGTTGGGAAATGAAACCCTGCGATCCGAGGCGGTTAGGGTCATCAAATCAGCGAATCCTTTGCTTCTCGTGGCCGGGTTTGGAACCGCTGTCCTGTGTGAACTGCTCTGCGCTCTGCGTTGGTGGTTTATGCTGAGAGCTTTCGGTACCCCTGTGAGCTTTGCCCGAACCTGCGCCTTTTGTGGGGCTGGACTCTTCTTCTCACTCAGCCTTCCAGGAGGAGCGGGTGGTGATGCCTTTCGCATCATCTATGTGATGCGCCTCTATCCGAAACGTCGATTGCGAGCAGCTCTTTCCGTCCTTGCCGATCGGCTCTGCGGACTTGCCGCGCTTGTTCTCTCGCTTGGATTTTCCCTGGCATTTCATCGGAACCTTTTCGATTTTGATCCCTCTTCCCATGCAATCCTGACAGCAGCAATTCTCATGTTGGGGTCCGTGGTCGTGCTTGTACTACTCTGGTGGCTGAGTAGCCTTCCCCAGCTACACGCACTTTGGTTCCCATTCACACCGGCAAGGATACAGAAAAGAGCAATCCGTATGGGCCGTGTTTTTTCGAGTCTTACCAAACAACCAAAGTTGGTTGCGGTTGCTCTTCTGACTTCCATAGCCGCCCTCAGTGTCCATTTCACGACGTATTTTTGTAGCGCCCGAGCCTTCAAGTTGCCACTTAGTCTCATGGACATTTTCACGATCATGCCAATCGTCGAGACACTCATTTTACTCCCTATCACCCTCTATGGTGTTGGTTTGAGGGAGACCCTCTTCGAGCACCTTCTGGGGGGAATGTTTCATATACCCCATGGAGCGGCCACCCTCACCTCCCTTGGTGGATTCGGTTTGCAGGCGGCAGTCGGATTGCTAGGAGGCCTCTTAATTCCCTTCACAACGCCATCTATCAATTTGTCATCCTCGATGGCGGCAAAAAATCACCCGCCCATTCTAGCAAACAAAGAAGTGGGTTGACTGGGACTCGAACCCAGAACCAATACCTTAAAAGGGTACTGCTCTACCATTGAGCTATCAACCCGGTTGGTCTGTTGTTTCAGTCTTTTCAGACTGGCTTACAGAACCGGTATGACCCGTGTTTCTGACCCGCCTCATGGTTATACCATCCCATCCAAAACATCTCCACCCGAAGGCGGCGGTTTTCGATGAAGGGCAGAGTGAATCTACCAAGACGAATCAAGCGGGGAATACTATGCACGATTACTTCGTCGGGAAAGAATTTTCGTTGGTTGGAACGATCAAAGCATCCGACAGGCTTCAACAGGCTACAGGCATGATTAATCCATTTCAACGCACTCGAATGAGATCCTGGGGGACAAAAGGTAGATCCAGCGACAGCCATGCTGCATGCTGTGATACTGAGGAGGAGTGTTCGCGCCTTGCTCAGTGCACCTGTGGGCATGAACGTGATGACAACTAGGTTGTTCGCTTCCATCCACCGCCAAGTGAACTTAAAACTTGTGCGCCCGCTGTGAGAATGGGTCGGCATATATGATGGCTTTAAAAAATCAGATCCTGTAGAAAAACAACCAATGAAGACACCCCCCTCCCTCCCTTGCATCTTGGCCCTCCTCGCTCTCTTTTCCTGTGGAGTTACTGAATCATCACAGGCAGCGGAATCACCCGTCGCATTTCCCGGCGCGGAGGGGTTTGGAGCTCTTGCTACTGGAGGGCGCGGTGGAGAAATTTACCATGTCACGAATTTGAACGACTCGGGACCCGGTTCCTTTCGTGACGCAGTGAGCAAAAGAGGGCGCACAGTGGTCTTTGACGTCGGGGGGTATATTGCACTTTCCCATCCGCTGATCATCACAAGTGACATCACTATCGCAGGGCAAACGGCACCCGGTGACGGGATCTGCCTCCGCAACTACGAAGTCTCCCTCTCCAAATCACACAACGTGATCATCCGCTACCTGCGATTCCGACAGGGGCTGACTCCGGGGCAGGAGAAAAAGTATGTGCTGGGACTGAATGATAGTTCAGATGTGATCCTGGATCATCTCTCGATTGAGTGGGGGCGCTGGGACTGTATCGGGTTCAGCAAATCCTCGAATGTCACCATCCAGTATTGCCTGATCGGTGAGGCAGTAAAACCGCAGCGATTCGGATGCCTGTGTCAGAGCGACAATGTGACTTTTTCCCATAATCTTTGGATCGATAACAAGAGTCGGAATCCCAAGTCCAAAGGGCATATACAATATATCAATAATGTGGTCTACAACTGGGGAGTCACGGGTTATGTCGGGGGGCATTCAAAGGCACCCCATAGTGCTGATTTGATCGGAAATTATTTCATCAAAGGGCCCTCCTCCAGCGATCGCTTTGCCGGGGAGTTCACGGGCACGGACAACATCTTCCAATCTGGAAACTTGGTTGATCTGAATCGCAACGGCAGCCTCAGTGGACGAGGGGCGGAAGCAGCTGATTTCAAGGGGGCGACACTTGTGCCGTCGAGGGCGCTGCATCCCGCCGTTCCCGTCACGGAGGAGACTGCTCAGGACGCATACGCTCACGTGGTCGCAAGTGCCGGAGATTCCCTCAATCGGGATGCCATCGACTCGAGACTCATCGCTCAGGTGAAGTCGCTCGGGACTCAGGGAGCGATCATCGACGATCCGGCTCAGGTCGGTGGGTTCGGTGATCTCAAGGGAGGAAGTCCCATGACCTTCCCTGTCACCACGTCAGGAAACATCCTTCCTTCCGGGTACACCCAGATTGAGGAATTCATCAACTCACTCGTAAAATAATTTTTTGGGGATCAAAACGAGTTTGTTTTGGCATCATTGCCCTCGGAATGCTCCTGCCAGAGTTGTCCCGAGGGCAAGCAGCAGATTTCGTTAAAGGAGCAGATGTCGGATGGTTACCCCAGATGGAGGCATCGGGGTATCAATTCAGCGACCGAAACGGCGAGAAACAAGATTGTCTCGCCATTTTGAAGCAGTATGGAATCAACACGATCCGATTACGGGTTTTTGTAAACCCATCCCAGAATCCACGGTCCGGGCATTGCAGGCGCGACGAGGTCGTGGCGATGGCGGAGAGGGCCTCCAAGCAAGGCTTTCGCATCCTGATCGACTTCCACTACAGTGACTCCTGGGCCGATCCTGGCAAACAGACTAAGCCCAAAGCCTGGGCTCATCATGACATCAACCAGCTTAAGGAAGATGTCTATCACCACACCCAAGATGTCCTTCTTGCGCTTGGAAAACGGGGAGTGACCCCGGAATGGGTCCAGATCGGTAACGAGATCCCTAACGGCATGCTCTGGCCGGAGGGATCGGCAAAAAACACCGCTGATCTCGTAGCACTCATCAATGAAGGCTATCGTGCCGTGAAAGAGATTAATCCTCGGATTAAGGTGATCGTTCATCTCGACAAGGGGTGGAACGGTCCGCTGTACCGGTGGTTTTTTGACAGATTCTTCGCCAATGGGGGCAAGTGCGATGTGATCGGGATGTCCTACTATGCATCAGCGCTACTTCCTGATTCGGAAAAAATGATCCACTCGCTCGGAGTGAATCTCAGGGAGATGGCCTCCCGTTACCCAGTCGAGGTAATGGTCGTTGAAACCGGCGAACTTTCCACAGAGCCACTAAAATCGAGGGAAAAACTGACTGCGGTGATCCAGGCGGTACGATCCGTTCCCGATCATAAAGGCCTCGGCGTCATTTACTGGGAACCGGAGGGAGTAACCTCCTGGAGCCATTACAAGATGAACTGCTGGAACGAAAACGGTCGTCCCACGGAAGCCCTTAATGCCTTCCAAGAAAATTAGGCTCTGATCCCCCCACTTAACTGAGACCGGAGGAAGTTCCAGCATTAAACCAGCCGCCCCCTACTTCGTCAGCGAATCGAGAGCTTTTTGCACTTCCTGGGCAGCGCTGCTTGTCTGGGCACTCAGCGATGACCAGACGAGTTTTCCATCCTTGATCAGGAAAGACTGGCGCTTGGTAACACCCACCACGGGAATCAGGGGCACATGAAAGGCATCAGCTACCTTGCCTTCAGGGTCAGCAATTAGGGTGAAGGGAAGCTTGCGGTTTTCCTGAAATTTTTTCTGGGCTTCTACCGAGTCCTTGCTCACTCCGAGAATCTGCAATCCCTTGGCATGCAGCCCCTCGTAGGCATCGCGCAGCGAGCAGGCTTCCGCGGTGCATCCCGGGGTCTCAGCCTTGGGGTAGAAATAGACTAGAGTCACCCCCTTGGCATAGACATCGGCAAAGACAACCGGTTGTCCGTTCTGATCGACAGCGGTGAGTTGCGGTGCCGGCGCATCGATGGGCAGGGGTTCCGGCGCGGCAGCACGGGCAAAAAGTGAGAAAAGATTCATGGTGAGGAGGATCAGAAGGGAACGCTTCATGGGTTAGTGATAGCATTCACCTCGGCAACGACAAGCGAGATTGGATCTTTTCCACAACTTAAAAAAAGGGCTTATTGGTACACCCCTACGCCTGATCTAGCCCTTGTGAATTTCCTCCCGTGAAAAAGTCTTTTCTCATCTCCATCGCTGTCATCCTGATCGTGGCAGTCATCGCCTTGTTCCTACATGGGCGTCATCAGGAAGTCCTTGATGGGCGACTCGCAACCCCGGTTCCATTGCTTCAGGAACTCGTCAAACCGGGAACACCGCTCTTCATCACCCCGGAGTTCCTTCCCTGCCTTGCTCCACTCTCCTCCGCACAGCAAGCACTCTTCCCCACCCTTGAAGACTCCGAAACAGCGGGGCGGGATAAATCACCCTTCTGGAGACTCAATCGCGAACACCACTACGGTGCCCTGCTCGTGGGAGCCAGTCCCGCCTGGCATTCCCTGACTGAATCACTCCTCAACTCTCCGCTCTGGGTTCTCTCCGATGTCTCCCCATGGGGTTATCTTTTCAAACCAAATAGAAGTGGGATTTCGGCATGGCAGATCCCCTCACCTCGGGAGTTAGAGAGTAACTGGCCGAGGCCTGCCGATCGCGGATGTTTCCTAATCCTCACTGCGGCGAATCTTGCCGCCATTAATCGCCTCCCCGAAGCGGAACAACTCCTCGACATGGCGGATACCCTGCACACATCACCCTCCTTGATCCTGAGTACCCGGGCCTCGATCGCGGCATCCCGTGGTCATTGGGAGGAAGCCGTCAGCCTCAGCAACGATGCTCTCCATGCTGACCGTGGAAACAAAGCCGCCGAGGAGATCCTGATTAGGGCCCTGATCGAAAGTGGTCAGACAGACCAGGCGCTTGACCGGGCCCGTGACCTCGTCTCACGTAACAGGGAGGACACAGAAGACCTTTTTCTTCTGGCCCGCGCCGCCAATGCTGCCCACTCGGATAAGGAGGAAATCGCAGCACTCGCCCAACTCGTCTTCGTTGCCAAAAAAACGAAACAACCCGTAGGAGCCAGCCTCACCTACCTGGGGCAGGCCTATGCCAAGTATGGGGACCGTGGTTCAGCCCTGCGAACCTTTCAGGAAGCACTCCAGTCCCCCGAACTGACCGAGGAGCAACTCACGATGATCCGTCATATCATGGATCACCTCATGGAGGGGAACACCCCTTCCAGCTCGCTTCCTTCACTCCCTCCATCCGGCACCAATCCGTGATCGGAACCTTGTCTGACAGTTCTTCTTTGCTAGGCTATCCCGATGAGCTCCAGTAAAAAGTCCTCCTCCCCCGGCAAATCCCTCGCCCGCGCCCATTCTTCACTCATGCTCGACGGCCCAAGCCGGGCAGCCAGCCGGGCCATGCTTTATCCCGTGGGATTCAGCGAGAAGGATTTCAAGAAGTCCCTCGTCGGTGTTGCCTCCACCTGGAGCATGGTGACCCCGTGCAACATGCATATCGACGCTCTCGCCCGCGAATCAGCTCTCGGCATCGACGAGGCGGGCGGCAAGGCGATCATCTTCAACACCATCACCATCTCGGATGGGATTTCGATGGGGACAGAGGGGATGAAATACTCTCTTGTCTCACGCGAAGTCATCGCTGACTCGATCGAGACCGTGGCGGGTTGTCAGGGATTTGATGGGCTCGTCGCCATCGGCGGCTGTGACAAGAACATGCCTGCCTGTATCATGGCGATTGCGCGTCTGAACCGGCCCGCAGTCTTTGTTTACGGCGGGACGATTCTCCCCGGCTGTCTCAATGGCAAGTTGCTCGATGTCGTTTCAGTATTTGAAGCCGTCGGACAGGAAGCAGCTGGAACCATCTCCTCCAAGGAACGAGCCGCTGTGGAAGCATGCGCCATCCCTGGCCCCGGATCCTGCGGTGGGATGTACACGGCCAACACCATGGCCTCCGCCATTGAGGCAATGGGCATGAGTCTGCCAAACAGTTCCGCGCAGGCAGCCGTCTCCTCACACAAGGTGCAGGATTGCCGCGACGCCGGAGCTGCTGTCCTGAATCTCCTCAAGAAAGGAATCCGCCCCCTCGACATCATGACCAAGGAGGCATTTGAGAATGCGATCACCGTTGTCATCGCACTCGGAGGTTCCACCAATGCCGTTCTCCATCTGCTTGCCATCGCCCACACCGCAGGGGTGAAGCTGTCCCTTGAGGATTTCACCCGCATCGGCAAACGTGTCCCTGTCCTTGCCGACCTCAAGCCAAGCGGCAAGTACCTCATGTCGCAACTGGTCGAGATCGGGGGCATCGTGCCGATGATGAAGATGCTGCTTGAAGCGGGACTCCTGCATGGCGATTGCATGACCGTNNCGTATCCGAAGGATCAGCAGATCATCCGTCCGCTTACCGATCCGATCAAATCCGAGAGCCATCTCGTCATCCTCAAGGGAAACCTTGCTCCCGAGGGAGCCGTCGCCAAGATCTCCGGTAAGGAAGGCCTCCTCTTCGAAGGAAAGGCCCGCGTCTTTGAATCGGAAGAAAAGGCCCTTGAAAGCATCCTGGCCGGCAGCATCAAGAAGGGAGATGTCATCGTCATCCGCTATGA
>DKEN01000123.1:0-1212 GCA_002452515.1 Spartobacteria bacterium UBA6821
GAGGACTCCGTAAATCGTCGTCCCGTTGGTCATCAGCTGTGGCGGCACTGCTTCCGGGAAATCGATCACACTATAACTATAGTTTGTCCCATTGTAGAGAAATCCATGGGGGACACCGTGGGAGTCGGTGTAACTTCCCACAACATTGTTTCCTGAAATCCCGATGATCGAGTCCACACCGCTTCCATTGGTTCCTTCCGGGCCATAGATCCTGGTGTAGGTCGATCCGCTCAGAATAAACCCGTAAGTGTTTGGTGAATTAGCATCCGGGTAGGTTCCTACGACGCTAGTACCTGACATGCCGTTTATGGTTAGGATCCCAGTACCGTTCGTGCCATCAGGTCCGTAAATGGGCGTTGTGGAGTAACCGCTGCCGATCACATAGCGATACCCGTAAAGATATCCAGAGTTCGTCTCCGTATAGGTGCCATACACCGTACTTCCCGAAATGCCATCAACACTTGCTAATCCCCCACTGTTATTAAATGCATTTGTTCCCTGAGGCCCATAGATGGGAGTGTATGTTCCTCCGGTGTAAAAAAAGCCGTAGGTATTGTCAGTGTTGGTCTCAATATAGGTTCCCACCACACTACTTCCTGAAATCCCGTTTACACTGTCCAATCCACCGCCGTTATCAAAGGAACTTACTCCCTGTGGGCCATAGAGGGGAGTGTACTTTTTCCCATTATAGAAAAATCCATAGGTATAGCTCGTATTGGTATCCGTGTAAGTGCCCGCCACATTGGTGCCCGAAATGCCAACCACCGAGAGTGTGCCTGGAGAGGCATTCGTGTAATTGAGCGTCGTGTAGGTGGAGTTGGTGCCGTTATAGAAGTAAGAGTTCGTATTCCCCGTCACATCGATGTAGCTTCCCACGAAATTTGTCGCTGACCCATTACTGGAAGCCGCAAGCACGGTGGTACCGCTGGGAGGTCCATCAATCGTTGTATAATTGATCCCATTCTTGACAAAGTTGCGCGTCACCAGATTGGTGTCCTGATAGGTGCCATAGATCGTTCCTCCGCCAATTCCCAAAACAACACTGCCGTTAATAGCAGTGGGATAGAGAACGCTAGAATAACTCACCCCTCCATCAGAGGTCTGGAACCCATTCGTGATTCCGTTTACATCAACGGTATTGCCCACCACAGTGCCACCCGAGATGCCGGCAATCCAGGTGGGAAGCGCACCAGTGGGATCCACATCGATTGG
>DKEN01000123.1:1258-20923 GCA_002452515.1 Spartobacteria bacterium UBA6821
TACCAACGACGCCTCCCCCGGAGATGGCGACGGCAATTGTGCTATTGGAAACGCCGTTCGTATCGTTCAGCGTGAAGAAATTCGTCCCATTGTAGAAATAACTGTTCGTTAAGGAACTGGTTGCGAAATCACCAATAATGTTACCACCAGAAACTCCGGTAACGAATGTGTAACTAACTCCCAAGGGATCATCGATGGTGATGTAGTTCGTGCTGTTCAAGGAGTTCAGAAATCCATCCTGAAAATTATTATCATCCCGATAATATCCAAATATCGTACTTCCTGTAATGCCATTCACCACGGTCGATCCGCTGAAAGCAAGGGGGTTGTCATTCAGGATAAAATAGTTCGTGCCGTCGGTCTCAAAACTATAGGTGTTGTTGTCGTTACCAGTATAGGTTCCGACATAATTTGTCCCCCAGACGCCGCTCAGGGTCGCGCCTGGTACAGCCGATAAAGGGTCATCCACAACGATGTTATTGGTGTCTCCACGCCCCATAGGAAGCCAAGACATGGAAAACATCAGGAGAAGCCACAAGATTTTTGAGTGTTTTTCCATGGGGCAAAAGCTACACATTTAATGAAGCATACTACCATCACTTCAGCAAACCCATCTTTTTTGGCATCATCAACTCTTGCCAAGGGGGCTGGTTCTGCGATCCTTTGAACGCAGTTGGTATCTCCCATTAACCAATCCACCCATCACCACTATGAACGACGATAAATCATCCACTTTGGCATCTGAGAAACTTGAGAGCAGTCAGGCTCATGCAAAGAAGGCTCTTGAGGCGACGACAGCAGCTGCCCGTGAAGTAGCGGAAGCGGCGAAGAGCAGCGCCCGTGGTGCTTATTCCACAAGTCGCGAGGAATTGGGAGCTGCCGCGCAGGATCTGAAGGAAGCAGCTCGTTCCACCTACGATGACCTTTCCCAGACCGCCAAGGAAAAATATGGTGATCTCTCCCAGAAGGCGCGTGCGCGCTATGCCGATGTCGCAGACCTCACGAGCGGTGCCGCCCAGGAATACAAGACCCAGTTTGAAGACCTCGTCGTGCAGGCAGAGGATTATGTCCGGGACAATCCCTTCAGGGCTGTCGGCATCGTCTTCACGGCAGGCATTGTTCTCGGACTTCTCCTCCGTCGTCGCTAAGACACCAGATTTGAAACAACGGTTGCAGGCAACATTTCTCCAACACAGAGAACCATGGATCTGAACGAACTCCCGGGCGGAATTCCGTCGCGGATTTCAGGTCTCGTCTTCTCCTTGTTGCGTCATTTTCTAGCTCTGAGTGAGTTGGCTGCAGAAGAGACACGCCTACTCATCCGTCAAAGCGTTGCGGCGATTCTTTTGTTCATCGCCCTGATCCTCACGCTCGTCATCAGCTATCTCGCCCTGATCGCCACCGTGATTGCACTACTGACCCTCGGAGAGGGATGGGGATGGGCCGAGTCTTTCGCCATCGTTGGCCTTATCCATCTACTACTTGCCGGCTTGCTTGTTTTCCTCCTCCGCAGTCGTACTGCTCCACGCCCCTACGAGGCAACCAGTGCTGAAATACGCCGTGATCTGGACGCCTTAGGCAACTATTCTGGAAAATCGTCCCGTTCAGTATCATGAGCCCCTCACCACTACTCTTGAAAGCTGTCAGAGAAAGCCGAAATGACATTGCTGAAGAATATGCAGCCCTGTGTGGGGAACTTGATTTTCAAAAGAAATTCAAACTTTCCGTGAAGCAGCATCCTTTTCTCTGGCTTTCCGGAGCGGCAGGTGCGGGACTCCTGACCACTCTCTTCGGGATAAAACGTTCGGCAAGTTCCAAGACGTCCCCCCTTCCATCTTCTGCGGTTGACTCAGGCACTGCTCTCTCAAAAATAGGATGGCTGGCCGGCGCTCTTGAGATTGGCAAACTGCTCTACCCGATTCTGCGTCCCGTGGTGATGAATTTTGCGCAAAAATCCATCCAGAGCACACTTGCCAAAAGAACCCGCTCACAGTAAAGAGCCATACGTGTTTTTGAACCTTGCGAACTTCGGTTCGCAGAGTTGTTGATCCCCCACAACAAATTGAATTTCCATGAGTTCTCCAGATTTGATCACCCTTCCCTCCCATGTAGATGATTACCTCAGGCAGGGTCTTGCAAGAGAAGCTTCGGATGTTCATTTGAGTGTTACCAGCCTTCCCACCTGCCGCCGCTACGGACAACTCATCCCCCTCTGGGAAGAGGAGGCACCTCACCTGACTCCTGAGGACACCGAAAAGCTGGTTGTCGAATTCCTAGATGAGCACCAACTCGCACGGTTACGGGAGCAGGGCGATGTAGACTTTGCCTACACCAACGCCGAGGGGCGCTATCGTACCAGCGTGGTTCGCCAACGGCTTGGATACGATCTCGCCTTCCGAATCATCAACAGCAATCTCAGAACGCTTGAGGAGCTTGGAATGCCTCCCCAACTGAAACTTCTGACCCAGTATAACAATGGACTCGTGCTGGTCACTGGTCCGATGGGCAGCGGAAAAACCACAACCCTTGCCGCTCTCGTCCAAGAGATCAACCTTCACCGCAGCGATCATATCATCACGCTGGAGGAACCGATCGAATATATCATCAACTCGGCCGGCTGTCAGGTCACACAGCGCGAGGTCCACACGCATACCAAGTCATTTGCGGCGGCACTTCGCGGAGCGCTTCGTGAAGATCCCGATGTTATCATGGTGGGTGAAATGCGTGATCTCGAAACCATCCAGCTCGCGATCTCCGCATCAGAAACAGGACACTTAGTACTGGGCACGTTACATACCAGCAATGCTGCGCGTACGCTGGATCGACTGTTGGATGTCTTCCCGACGGATCAACGCGATCAAATCCGCGTCATGGTCAGCGAGTCACTCCGCGGAATTGTCAGTCAGCAGCTGATTCCGAGAGCCGACGGCAATGGACGAGTCGTCGCCATGGAAATGCTGATGAACTCCCCCGCCGTGGCCAACGTTATCCGAGAGGCCAAGACCTTCATGCTTCCCGGAATCATCCAGACAGGTCGCAAGGCCGGCATGATCCTCATGGATGATTCTATTGCCGGTCTGTTCAGGCAGGGACAGATCACCGCTGAAGAAGCTCTCTATCGTGCCGAAAACAAGACCGAGATGAGATTGATCGTCCAAGGTGTCTGAACAAAAAACATCCTCCCAACTCACTTCGCACACCATGGCTTACATCGACGACTTCTTTAAGGTACTGGTTGACTACGGCGCCTCCGATCTTCACCTCTCCGAAGGACAACCACCGAAAATCCGGCGTAACGGTGAGATCATTCCGATCCGCGAGGAGGCCCTGACACATGAGGAAATGTCCTACATGCTCAGTGAAATCTGTTTGCCTCAGCGTTGGGAAAAATACGAGGAGACAGGGGATCTCGATTTCGCCTATCAGATGGATGAGCAAAGTCGCTTCCGTTGCAACTACCTGAAGCAGGCCCACGGCTACGGGGCGGTCTTTCGTCTCATTCCCACAAAAATCCTGACCTTGGAGCAACTCAACGTTCCACCAGTCATCAAGGAATTTGGAGACATGCGCGGTGGCATCGTCCTTGTCACCGGCCCAACGGGATCGGGCAAGAGCACTACACTTGCGGCACTCATCGACTACATCAACACGAATTACGGACGCCATATTGTCACGATTGAGGAGCCCATCGAATTCGTGCATCGCAATAAAAAAAGCATCATTACCCAGCGCGAGGTGCCAGAACACGCCAGCACCTTTGCCGTCGGACTGAAGGCAGCCCTCCGAGAAGACGCCGACATCGTGCTCGTGGGTGAAATGCGAGATCTGGAAACCATCCAGCTCGCCCTGACAGCGGCTGAGACTGGTCTCCTCGTCTTCGGCACCCTGCACACGAACAACGCCCGAAAAACCGTTGACCGCATGATCGACGCCTTCCCAGCCGAGCAGCAGTCACAGGTGCGCACCATGCTCGCCTCCTCGCTTCGAGGCGTGGTTGCCCAGCTTCTCTTCAAGAAGGCAGACGGCCAGGGCCGAGTCGCCATCAATGAAATCCTGAAAGTTAACCCCGCCGTCTCCGCAATCATTCGTGAAGGAGCCACACAAAAACTTCAGGATGTCATCGTGGCCGGTAAATCCGAGGGCATGCAATTCATGGATGACGCCATCTGGGCCAGAATGCTGGATGGCACCATCAGTCCGCATGAAGCCTATATGAAGGCCATCGATAAGAACCGATTCAAGGCAGCACTACCACCTGAGGAGGCCGATCTGGCGAATGCCTCGGGAGCTGCCGCGTGAAGAAACGGGGTGCTGAAGCTTCAGCAGGGGATGAACGACTCCTGCTGATAGATGTCAGCAACTCCTTCACCAAGATCACCATTGCTCGCAATGGACAGATTGGCAGTGTTAGAAAAATCTCCACCTCCACACTGANNCACACCACCTCCGGTGTGAATATCCGTTATCCAAAGCCGGCATCAATCGGCGCTGACCGATTAGCCAATGTCGCCGCAGCCGTCGGTCTTGGCACACTTCCAGCAATCGTTGTCGATTTTGGAACAGCAGTGACTTTCGATGTCATCGACTCGAAAGGAAATTATCTCGGTGGAATCATTGCTCCCGGTCTTGCCACGGCAGCATCGGCCCTGCATGAAAGAACCGCTTTGCTCCCCCTGACCAAGGTTCAGCATATCAGCTCACCCGTCGGAAAAAGCACCAAGCAAGGTATTCGGATCGGACTCCTTCTCGGGGCGGTCGGCATCGTCCGCGAAGTTGTCTCCCGTGTCAGCCGGGAAACATTTGGTGGAAAAAAGCCGACCATTCTCGCCACGGGAGGCGATGCTATTCTGGTAGCCCGCCTGGCTGCGGATGGTGGTGAACAGGTCATTGATTCCATCGATCCACTACTGACCCTCAAGGGCCTTCTCAGAATTGCTACGACAGACTAAGCAAAGGCTGACAAAATCTCTTTTGCGACTCCCGGGCGCTTGCCCAGACTGCCTTCGAATCGTAACCTAGCGGAATGGCCGAGACTCCGTTTGTTCACCTGCATGTTCACAGCGAATACTCGCTGCTGGATGGTGCCATTCGCATGGAACAATTGGTCAAGAAAGCCGCGTCGCTTGGAATGCCCGCTCTCGCCCTGACGGATCACGGGAATCTCTTCGGCACGGTGGAGTTTTACCAAGAGGCTGAAAAAGCAGGAATCAAGCCGATCATCGGGTGCGAGATCTATGTCGCTCCCGGATCGATGCATGAAAAGAAGACCACCAATGGTGGCAGGGATGCGGCTTTCCACATGACGTTGCTCGCATCCGATGACGAGGGCTACAGAAATCTGGTCAAACTAAGCACGAAGGCCCATCTGGAGGGATTCTATTACAAGCCACGCGTTGACAGGGAACTGCTCGAACAACACAGCTCCGGACTCATCGCCCTGAGTGGATGCCTCAAGGGAGAGGTCAACATGGCCCTGAGTGAAGGACAGCAGGCGAAAGCGATCCAAACAGCCGCAACTTATCGGGATCTCTTTGGGAAGGAGAATTTCTTCATTGAACTGAGCGATCACGGCATCGAGCAACAGCGTCGCAACCGGGCAGGACTCATCGAGATTGCCAGTGATCTCGATCTGGGACTTGTTGCCACCAATGATGTCCACTTTCTGGAACGGGCTCATCACGAGGCCCACGACGTCATGATCTGCATCGGGACAGGATCGATGATCCATGATGAGAAACGGATGCGTTATGTCCCCGAACTCTACTTCAAAAGCGGCGAGGAAATGGCGTCCATGTTCGCTGATCGTCCGGATGCCATCGCCAATACACTCGCGATTGCAGAGCGTTGCCATGCCAAGCTCGAATTCGGCAAATCAAAATACCCCGATTACCTTCCGCCGGAGGGCAAGACCCGCGAGGGATATCTCCGCGAGTTGAGCGAAGAAGGGCTCCGCAAGCGCTTCGGTGAACGGGCTATGACCGATCCCGAGCTGCGTGAGCGATTGGAGTACGAACTCTCCGTTCTCTATAAACAGGGATTCACAAGCTACTTCCTCATCGTCTGGGATTTCATCAACTACGCCAAGAGCAAGGGCATACCGGTCGGTCCTGGACGCGGATCGGCGGCCGGATCGTTGGTCGCCTACACCCTCGGCATCACCGATCTCGACCCACTCCGCTACAATCTCCTCTTCGAACGCTTTCTGAATCCCGATCGTATCAGCCCCCCCGATATCGATGTTGATTTCTGCCAGGATCGCCGTGGCGAGGTCATCGAATATGTCCGTGAAAAATACGGAAAAATGGCGGTCTCCCAGATCATTACCTTCGGCACTATGGGGGCCAAGAGCGTCATTCGCGATGTTGGACGCGTCCTCGGTTGGAGCTATGGCGATGCGGACAGGATCGCCAGGATGATTCCCAACGAACTCAATATCACGCTGAATGGAATCGATAAAAAAGGGAAACATGAGGCGGGGGCTATCGACAAAAATCCCGAGTTAAAAAATGCGGTCGAGAATGAACCGGCCACAGCCCAGCTCTGGGGCTACGCCAGTATTCTCGAAGGACTTTCCCGCAATAGTGGCGTTCATGCCGCGGGGGTCGTCATCGCTGACCGCGATCTCTCGGAATACATCCCTCTCACCCTGGCGAATGATGGCAGCATCGTCAGTCAATACTCCATGTCTCCCCTCACTGATCTGGGGCTGCTCAAAATGGATTTCCTNNCAGACACCCGATTTTAACATCTCCTCCATTCCGATGGATGATACCGCCTCATTCGATCTCCTGAACAGGGGCGAATCCATCGGCGTCTTCCAGCTTGAATCGGGTGGCATGACGGCCACCGCAAAGCGTTTCCAGATCGAGCATTTCACCGATATCATCGCACTCATCGCACTCTACCGTCCCGGTCCGATGCAGTTCATCGACGACTATGTTGACCGTAAAAAGGGCCGCAAAAAGATTGAATACGCCCATCCGCTGCTGGAAAAGATCTGTTCCGAAACCTACGGCATCATTGTCTACCAGGAGCAGGTGCAGCAGGCGGCTAGCGCCCTGGCGGGTTACACCTTAGGACAGGCTGATCTCCTCCGACGTGCCATGGGCAAGAAGGATGTTGAGAAGATGGCCAAGGAGCGCGAAGTCTTTGTCGAAGGTTGCGCGAGGGTAAACCAGATTCCGGCCAAACAGGCCAACGCCATTTTCGATTTCTTGGAGAAGTTCGCGCAATACGGATTCAACAAGAGCCACAGTGCCGCCTACGGCCTCATCTCGTATCAGACCGCCTACCTCAAGGCCAATCACCCGGTGGAATTCATGGCCGGATTGCTCGGCAATGAAATCAACAACACAGACAAGATCGCGACATTCGTCACCGAGTGCGGTCGTATGGGAATCACCATCCTGCCCCCGGATATCAACCGGAGCGCCCTCACCTTCCTTCCGGAGGAACTTCCCGGCGGCAGGGCCATCCGCTTCGGTTTGGCTGCAATCAAGAATGTTGGGGAAGCGGCTATGAAAGCCGCCATTGACGATCGTGAAGTAAACGGCCCCTTCCAGTCCTTGGAGGATTTCTGCTCACGTCTGGACACGCGCACGGTAAACAAGAAAATCCTTGAGAGTCTCGTCAAATGCGGTGCTTTTGACTGGGACGGACGTCATCGCGCGGCCCTCTTTGCCGCCATCGAGCCAGCCATCGGCGCAGCTGCCTCTGTTCAGAAAGACAGGGCCAGCGGCCAAGTATCGCTCTTCGACTCCCTTTCTGACTTCGCTCCTCCCCCCGCCGCCAAAAATGGTGGGGAAACAGAAAGCGCCGTCGAATACTGGACGCGCGCGGAACAACTCACCCATGAAAAGGAACTGCTGGGCTTCTATGTCACGGGACACCCGCTTGATGACTACCGGGGCAATCTTGAATCCTCCAGCTACGGTTCCATCGCCGAAGCAAAAGCCATGACGGAACCCGGCAGCGTTCGCCTTGCAGGTCTACTTACCGCGATGGAAAAGAAATTTAGTAAAAAGGACAACCGCCCCTTCGGCATTCTGACCCTGGAAGATGATTCCGGAACACTCGAGTTCATGGCGTGGGATGAGTCGTTCAGTAAAAATGAATCCATTCTCAAGCCCGGAACCGTCATCTCGTGCAATGCCCGTATCACCCCTCGGGATGGAGAGATCAGGGCCATGGGAAGCGACTTCAAGGCCCTCACGCCAAAGCCATCCAAAAAACCGCTGCGCCTCCGTATCGACCGCACCCTCCTGAGCGAAGCGGATCTCCCAGCCATCACGGCGGCAATCAAACGCCACCCCGGCAAACGCACCTTGGTTTTGGAAATCATCACCCCATCCGGCAGCACCTTCCCGCTGCAACTCGGCTCGGACTTTTCCGTTGCCCAGGAAGAATCCCTCCGCATCGCGCTGGAACCGTGGCTGAAGAGGTAACTCGGCTCCCAGCATCTTCCCCGGATTCCTTTTTGATCCTCCTTTCGCGATAAATCTTCACGACGAGATTTTTTAAGAATTTCCGATTTCCAGAAAGCGGGAGTTGTCTATGATAAGAGCCCATGAGCACCTCTTTCCATAAACTCGTCCTTATTCGTCATGGTGAAAGCACTTGGAATCGTGAAAACCGTTTCACCGGTTGGACTGATGTTGATCTTAATGAAAAAGGCCGGGGTGAGGCCAAGGCTGCAGGCGAACTTCTCAAGAAGGAGGGATATAGCTTTGACCGCGCCTATGTTTCCGTCCTGAAGCGCGCACTTCGCACACTCTGGTCGATCCTCGACGAACTCGATGAACTCTGGATTCCGGTCGATAAATCCTGGCGGCTCAACGAACGCCACTACGGCTCCCTCCAAGGATTGAACAAAGCCGAAACAGCCGCTAAATTTGGTGATGATCAGGTGCTAATCTGGCGTCGCAGCTACGATGTTCCACCACCTCCACTTGAAAAAAATGATGAACGCTTCCCCGGCCACGATCCTCGTTATCACAATGTTCCTGCCGAGGATCTTCCCCTCACGGAGTGCCTCAAGGATACGGTCGCGCGCGTCCTCCCTTACTGGCATGATGAGATTGCCCCTGCAGTGAAGCGTGGCGAGAAGGTCATCGTCGCCGCTCATGGCAACACGCTTCGCGCCCTTGTGAAGTACTTTGACAATCTGAGCGAAGAAGAAATCCTCGCCCTCAACATCCCGACCGGTGTTCCTCTGGTCTATGAACTCGACGAGGATTTGAAACCGATCCGCCACTACTACCTTGGTGATCAGGAGGCTATTGCGGCATCCATGGCGGCCGTTGCCTCACAGGGCAAGGCGCAGAAGTAGTAGCCGCACGACGTTAGGAATCCCCTCTTCGAAAAAAGAATTACTTTCAGCAGTTGTCGTCATCTCCCATGCCCTCCCTATTTCGTATTGCGGACCTTTCCGGTGAAGTTCCGGTCAAAGTCCTGAAAATTCGTAGCGAAGTAAAAGAGGAAGACACATGGGATCTTTCGCCTCTCTTTCAGGATGACGCGGCTTGGGAAGCGGAGTTTGCCTCCCTCGCTAGTCGCTATCCAGGAGTCGGATCTTTCCGTTCCACGCTTGCCGTCAGCGCGAAGAACCTTCTGGATCTTCTCGAATTTGAAAAGTCACTTGATCGTTCCAGCGAACGCCTTGGTCAATATTCAGGACTACGCCTCTCGGAAGACAGTTCCGATGCCACGGCACTGGATCGCGAGGGACGCCTTCAATCTTTAGGAGCAAAGATCAGTGAGGCCTGTTCCTGGGTTTCTCCCGAGATCCAGGCGATTCCCGACGAGCAGTTTGAATCCTACCTCGCAGATCCCATCCTCGCTGAATGGGTGGTGCCTCTGACACGCCTGCGCCGTCTCAAAGCGCATACACTCGGCAATAACGAAGAACGTCTTCTTGCGTTATCAATGCCGGCGCTCGCAGGCCATCACGAGACTTTTTCCCAACTGACGAATGTCGATATGTCCTTCGGTACGGTACGGGATGATACGGGGCAGGACATCGAGCTGACCCAGAGCAGTTTTTCCTCGCTTCTCCAGCGACCGGATCGATCGGTTCGCAAGGTTGCCTTTGACGCATTTTACAGCGAATTTTCCGACCATCGCTATACACTCGCCAGCGCGCTCTCCAACTCAGTCAAATCCGATGTTTACCTGGCCAAGGCCAGAAATTATCCCTCCGCCCTGGAAGCGTCGCTCTTCATGGATGATGTGCCGGTCGAAGTTTATGACAGCCTGATCAGTGCCGTGCGCTCGCGGCTTCCCGTGTTGCATCGGTACTATGCGCTTCGTCAGCGGGTCTTCAATCTTCCGGATCTGCATGTCTACGACACCTACGCACCGCTGGTTTCCACCGTCCAGAGTGATGTCAGTTTCGATGAAGCCATAGGGATGGTGCTCCACTCCCTCAAGCCTCTCGGCCCGCAGTACACGGACACACTCGCCAAGGGTCTGCGTGACCAACGCTGGTGTGACCGTTACGAGAACAAGGGAAAGAGGAGCGGAGCCTTCTCCTCAGGCACCTATGAGGGGCACCCCTACATTCTGATGAACTACAAGTCAGACGTTTTTTCCGATATTTAC
Organism: Spartobacteria bacterium UBA6821; assembly: GCA_002452515.1. Classification (GTDB taxonomy): domain Bacteria; phylum Verrucomicrobiota; class Verrucomicrobiia; order Chthoniobacterales; family UBA6821; genus UBA6821. The sequence continues at coordinate 11,858 of DKEN01000123.1, forward strand.
ACGCTGACCCATGAGGCAGGTCACTCGATGCACACCTGGTATGCTTCCCGGGCACAGAGTTTCCAGACCTATCATTACCCAATTTTTCTGGCCGAGGTCGCCTCTACGTTCAATGAGATCCTGCTCACCGAGCATCTCCTGTCCGAAACAAGCGACCGGGCGACACGGGCCTACCTGCTCAACCGTCAGATCGACGATCTCCGGGGCACACTTTTCCGCCAGACGATGTTTGCAGAATTTGAAAAGTCAATCCATGCCGCGGAAGAAGCAGGCGAGGCCCTGACACTCCAGAGCTTTCGACAGATCTACAGGGGGCTTCTTGATACTTACTTCGGCCCCGGAGTGGTGATAGACGAAGTGCTGGAACTGGAATGCCTGCGCATCCCGCATTTTTACAGTGCCTTCTATGTCTACAAATATGCCACGGGCATCTCGGCATCGATCACACTTGCCAATCAGGTGCTCACCTCGGGGGAGACAAAAAGCTATCTGGACTTCCTCAAAAGCGGAGGGAGTAATTTTCCGATCGAGACACTGCAAACCGCCGGTGTGGAGATGCGTTCTCCCGCCCCGGTGCAAACAGCCCTTGATCTTTTTGAGAAACGGGTCGGGGAACTGGAGGAATTGCTCTCCTAATGAACAAGGGGTTCATCGACAAGCTTGTCGAGAGGATCCGATTCGTCGAACCGGAGGATGTCGGCCATTACCTTCAGGTTCTCTCGCGGGAAAAGGGATTTCTCGAAACGATCTTCAATACGATTTTGGAGGGGGTTATCGTCACGGATCCACAGGATCGGATCATTTACCTAAACAAGACTGCCTGCTCTTTTTTCGGAATGGATGGGGCGGAGCATATCGGGCGCAAACTCGGGGAGGCGATACCAGGGCTTGATCTCAAGTCCGTTGCCTCTTCTGGAGATGTACTCAGCCGTGACCTGGAGGTTTTTTATCCGCAACGCCGCTTTCTGAATTTTTACGTGACTCCGCTCATGAGCGATGAGAAAGAGCTCTCCCGGAGAAGCCTCGTGGGACGCGCCATCATCCTGAGGGACATCACCGAGGCCCAGAGGGAACGCGAGCAGACCATCGAAAGCGAGCGGTTCTCCGCTGTGACGCTTCTCGCGGCCGGTGTCGCCCATGAGATTGGAAACCCCCTCAACTCCCTCGATATCCAACTTCAGCTGCTGGAACGCAAGCTGCGAAAAGCCACTCTCAAAGGAGAGGAGAAACTGGACCTTTCGGAGTCCGTCGCCATCGCCCGCGGTGAGGTACGACGCCTCGATCAGATCATTTCCCAGTTTCTAAAAGCGGTTCGCCCCGCGCCAATGGAGCGTCATCCCGCTGATTTCAATAAACTCATTCTGGAGACCGTCCAGTTTCTCAGGACTGAAATCGAAAATCGTGGCATCAAGGTGGAGCTCTTTCCTGCAACAAATCTTCCCTCGGTCTCCCTTGATTCGGATCAGATGCGCCAGGCACTCTACAACGTGATCCGTAATAGCTTTCAGGCCATGGGAAACAAGGGAAACCTGCGCGTCATCACCGGCAGTGATGATTCCCATGTCTGGGTTAGTATCTGTGATACGGGGGGAGGCATTACAGCCTCTGAGATCGACAAAATTTTTCAACCCTACTACTCCACCAAAGAGGATGGAAACGGCTTGGGGCTTCACGTTGTCCAGCGTATCGTCCGGGCACACGGCGGTGAAATCATTCTGGAGAGTGCCGATGGGAAAGGACTCATTTTCACAATCCGACTCCCCAGGATAGATCGTCGCATTCGCTTTCTTCCACCAAGTTCTCACGAGAAACCTGAGAAAGAGAAATGAATATAGAACTCAGAAACTCAAGAAAAACCATAAAGATCACAGAGGGAGGAAACGGAGATATTTCACGCGGAGGCGCGGAGCCTGCGTAGAGATAAATAAACCTAAACGGGAAATTGGACAGGATGCACAGGATTGCAGAAAAGAGACTTACGAAAGAAGAGTCGCTCACTCGTTTGGCGAACGATGATTTTTCTGTATCTCCATCCTGTTCATCTTGTTAATCCTGTCAAAAATTCCACATTCCCGTTTCTAAGATAAAGAATCTTCTTTATTCCTCCTCTGCGTACTCCTCGCCTCCGCGTGCACTTCTCGGCTTCATTTTCACCAACTTTCAATTCATGAGCATACCACTAAAAATCGGCGACAAAGCCCCTGCCTTCACCACAACCGCCGTTGGCGGCAGCTACGGCTCCGGAACTTCCATCTCTCTGAACGACCTCAAGGGTAAGTCCGTCGTTCTCTATTTCTACCCAAAGGATGACACACCCGGTTGCACAACTCAGGCATGCGGCATCCGTGATTCCTGGAAGGAAATAAAGTCAACCGGTGCAACTCTCTTCGGAGTCAGCATTGATCCGGTGAAAGCGCATGAAAAGTTCATTAACAAATTTGAGCTTCCCTTTCCCCTCCTTAGTGACAGCGACAAATCCATCGTCGAGGCCTATGGAGTCTGGGTTGAAAAATCAATGTACGGGAAAAAATATATGGGAACCGAACGCACCACCTTTGTCATCGACGGGAACGGCAAGATCGCTGCGATCTTTCCGAAAGTGAAACCGGCAGAACACGCAGAGCTTGTGCTGAAAGTTTTGAAAACTCTTGGCGCTTAATAATCCCCTCTTCTCAGCGACTCACTGGCGGCACCAAAGTTCTCGATAATGGCGCTTGCGGCAAGAGATTCCTGAGAGTCATTGCAATTGAAAATAGCGATCTCTGCAGCGCGACCACAGAGCCAGGCTCCAAGCATCGCAGCTTCACGGGGAGTATGTCCGCCTCCCATCAATGCGGCGCAGACACCTGTCAGCACATCCCCCATGCCGCCGGTTCCCATCCCGGGGTTGCCAGTGGAGTTGAAAACAAGGCTCTCCCCCTTCCGGGCAATTACTGTGCGTGCTCCCTTGAGGAGCAGCGTGACGGGGAAATCAGCAGTAAATTGCTCAGCCCATTCCCTACGTGATTTTCCATTCTGAGGAAAGAGGCGTTCCATCTCACCGGGATGTGGCGAGAGGAGTCTCGGGCCCGCGCACGATTTTAAAATCGAGAGATCGGTTGAAAGCGCATTAAGGGCATCTGCATCGATGACGCAGGGAAGCGGCGATTCCCTGATGATCTTCAGAANNCCCCAAGCCGGGACCTATGGCGAGGACATCATGATTTGCGGACAAGACCTCCAGAAAGGAATCCACTGGCTGCACCATCACCTCGGGAATGCACAGAGAAGCGAGCAGATCGTAATCCTCCCTTAGGGCATAGAGTGTCACGAGCCCTCCCCCGGCATGGACGGACGCCGCAGAAGAGAGGCGGGCTGCCCCGAGAGTGCCGCGTGATCCGGCAAGAAATCCGATACGCCCATAGGTTCCCTTGTGTGTGTCAAAATTGCGGATCGGCAGGAGGGGCCTCAAAAGCTCGCTTGTCAGCAGTGTTGCAGAATCACCTTTCTCACTGGAAACACCTGGCAACGGAACCAAGGCCAGACGCCCCGTAACAGCCGTGGCTGAATCCGCGACAAGACCCCGCTTCACCATCCCGAGTGTGACTGTCAGATCAGCTTGGACGCAGGGTTCATTCACGACACCCGAGGTGGCATCCAGTCCCGAGGGAAGATCAACGGCGATGCTGTATGCTCCATGGTGTGATCGGAGAAAATTCAGTTCACGGATTAACCCAGCAGTCACTCCGCGAGGCGCACCCGCACTTCCGGTTCCGAGCAACCCATCAAGCAGAACCAGCTTCTCACCTGCAATCGTTGATACTTCATCCACGACTTTGGCATTCGGGAGTGACTCAAGATGCTGGCGCATCAATGGAGCCAGATCAGAAACCTGTGCCGCCAAACGAAGCTGTACCTGCCAGCCATCGGATGTCAGATGTCGCGCGACAACAAGGGAATCACCGCCGTTGTGACCTTTACCACAAAAGACAACCAGAGTTCCGGGTTTGGGAAAAAACTGCCGGATGACAGAAGCTACCCCGACTCCCGCAATCTCCATCAAACCTGCCGGCGTCTCACCCTGGGCAAAAGCCGCTTCTTCAGCAGCCTTCATCTGGGAGGGAGTGACGATCATAGCTCAGGCATCTCTTCTCCGCGCAGAGAAAGAAGCCGAAGGATCACTTCCTCAATGAGATTATTGGGACAGGAAGCACCTGCGGTGATCGCAATCTGAAGGTCATGCTCAGGCAACCAATTTTTTTCGCTCAGGATCTCTGCTTTTTGGTGGAGATCGAAATGACGGATGCGATCCGGGGATTCCAGACACTCCTGGTTCCGGATGAACCATGTGGGAACTTGTTGCTCCCCGATTTCGGCGAGATGGGTGGTGTTGGAGCTATTGTACCCACCCACGACGAGAAGAGCGTCAAGCGGACGCTCCAAAAGATCACGGAGAGCATCCTGACGTTCCTGTGTTGCTCCGCAAATCGTGTCAAAGAGGCGAAAGTTGAGGGCGTCACCATCCCTTTTGATGATGGACTCCCTGATCCTGCGTTGCACCTCCTCAGTCTCCGCCCTGAGCATTGTGGTTTGATTCGCGACGCCAATGCGGATCAGGTGAAGTTCGGGGTCAAAGCCCTCGGAAAATTTTCCCTCAAAAATCCTTAGAAATTCCTCACGGCTCATTCTGCCCGCGATAAAATCGCAGACATGGTCTGTCTCCTCAAGATTCAGCACCACGAGATAACGGCCGTTGCCAGTACCGAGAGCCCGGGAGGCTGTGGCACGGGTCTCCTCATGGGTAGCCTTGCCATGAATGATGGAGGTAACCTCCTCCCCCGCGTTCTGACGAACCCGCTTCCAGACACTCATCACATCGCCGCAGGTGGTATCCACGATGTGACATCCATGCTTCTTGATTTCCTCAAGCAACGGTACCTCGGCACCAAAAGCGGGAACGATCACCACATCGTCGGGACCAAGATCCTCGACATGAGGCCTGCCATTTCCATCCAGCAGATTGCGGATTCCAAGAGCCGCAATCTGGGCGTTCACTTCGGGATTGTGAATGATCTCACCAATAAGAAAGAGTCGGGCCGCTGGAAAAACCTTTCTGGCCGCATAGGCAAGATCGATCGCGCGTTCTACGCCGTAGCAGAAACCAAACTGTTTCGCCAAACGGATCGTTGTGCGTCCTGTAGATAAGACCGAGCCCCCTGCGCGCAACCGCTCTACGAGACTGCTGTAATAATGGTGCTCCACCTGTTCCTGCACCCGCGCCATCACCTCCGGTGTGCGGAGGTTAATCTTGGCGACGGGTGCGGATGGAATACTCACACTGACTGGTTTAATGCAGGATAACGGCTTTCAGCTGCTCAAAATAATGCTGGGAGGTCAGCAACGAGGCAGGAAGATCCGGATCGTTGTAATCCTCAGGACGATGAAAATTGGCGCCCAAGGTAGCATCCTCAGGCTGTGTGGAGGCTATTCTGATGGGAGTTCCAACCCTCACGAGTTCAAAGAATTTTCCAGCGTCATTGGCATGGATGCGTATGCAGCCATGGCTCTTGGGCACAGGCCAGACCCATCCGAGATGGAATCCGTAGCCGGGGGTGAACTGCACCCAATAGGGCATCGGATACCCCACATAACTGCCATGTGCGTTGCTGACGGAGCAGGGAACGATCGCTTCCCGCAAGACGGAAAAACCGTATTCGCCCGAGCGTTTGTTGCGCTGCTTGGCTTCAACCGAAAAATCCCCCTTGGGAGTGGGATGGGCTGGATCACCTACGCAGCAGGCAGTCACGAGCAGGGGACGGCTGCCCTCTAGGACATAGATCATCTGCTTGCTTAGCGAAACTTTCACAACGACCTTGGAGGGATCCTTGGGTCTGTAGGCAGGCTGGTCGTAAACGGCACGCTGGGTTAGCTGGGCGCAACCACCCAGGAGTACCAAGGGCAAGACGAGAAAAGGTAGAATTCGTTTCATCCCTGCTAAAAACCGTAAAATTGCCCCTTTGTCAAATCACCCTTCCAGCTTTGACCTTTGAAGGGAGCTATCCTACTCTCTCCTCGAAGAAATGATTAAGGCAGATGATTTTCAGTATGCGTTGGAAAATACTCGCGTAGTCGTGGCTCCAAGCCGTGCAATCGAGACTTTTGGACAGACAAGCTTCCGTTTTCGTCTGGTGACCGAACCGATGGATGAAATCGGTACTGTTCGACTTCGTAAGGGAATGATTCACGCGGAAAGACCCCGCTTGCTGGCACCTCAATATGTCAGCAGGTTGCTGCTGGAAGGTTTTGGCGAACGCGCCCAGGGATTCGCAGGATGGATTGAGGAACAGAAGGATTTTCATATTCTCCGCTATGGGTTCACCCTGAAAAAGACAGACCTTTCCGAACAACTCTTCAAGGAACCGAAGGAAGAATTTCTCCTGAAACTTCAAGATGATCTCCGCCGGGAGGATGATCCCCTGAATGTCCTGATCGAAGGAATCGATGATTCCTGGGAGGTCTGTCTCATGAAATTCACCATGGACATGATTCAGCGGTCTTCGGGAGAAAATGTGGCTGAATGGAAACGCCGCGGATTAATTTGATCGTGCTATGAGAGTCTTTCAAACCATCATCCTGCTCGTTATCGGACTGCTGATTTTTGGATCAGCGGGCTTCTTTGGATATCAACTTTTCATCAAGCCAGGCCGTGCTGAAAAGCAGGAAATAGCAGCACAGGCCGCAGCTCCCGCGCCAACAGCCACACCAGATCCGGGCATTCCCGAACTTCAGAAGCTCAAGGTTCTGCAGGACGCGGGGAAACTCGATGAAGCCCGGGACGGACTGAATCTCTGGATCACTCATTATCCTCAATCGACTCTTCTCGGCGAAGCCCTGCAGCGCCTGGGTGCTGCAAACATGGCTCTCCTCTTTCAATCCGGAGGCACCAATGTCGTGAGCTATACAGTCATCAAGGGTGACTCTCTTGCCCGTATTGCCTCCAAACATCACTCCAATGCGGAACTGATTCAGAAAGCCAACTCACTCCCCAACATCAATCTCCAGATCGGTGAGATTCTGGTGATCCCCAGCCTAAAGATTTCACTCGAACTGGATCGTTCCGCCAAAACCCTGACTCTTCTTAATAATGGCTCCTTCCTAAAAGAATACACCCTCCTCTCCTCTCCTGCCTCCACCACAAAGGAAAATCTCAATTCCAAAGTTCTCGATAAAATTGCCACCTCCGGTAACAAGAGGGTTGCCTTCGGAGACAAGGCCTATCCTAAAAGCGATCGCAGTATTCTCCTGGCCCAGGCCCCTCCGATAGTTGCTCCCCTACCCACTCCGGCAACCCAGGGCACCAATGCACCGACACCACCACCCCTGCCTGGGGGTTATGTTCTTTCATCCGCCGATTTGCTGGAAGTATTCCCCCTCATCTCACGCAATACTCCGGTCATCATTCACTAAGAGCGGAGAAAGGCTATTAAGCTGAAGACTGTTAGACTATTAACCAGAACCGAACGAAACCAGAGATCAATAAAACCAACGGAAGTATCCGATTTCCGAATCCTGACCCCCGACTTACAATCGCTTTTCTCATCTGCAATACAACATCTCCTTCCCCTGCTGACCTAACAGCCTTTAGCCTAAACCGCTGCAGCCTTTCCCCATTTTATGAATCCACATCCTCTAGATTTCGAACTTCCCATCACCGATCTTGAAAACAAGGTTGCCGAACTTGCCGCTAAACGCCCTTCGGAAGACCCACTGCTCATGGCAGCACGACAGGATCTGGAAAAGGAACGCAAGGCCCTCTACGGAAATCTCACTCCTTGGCAGCGCGTTCAAATTGCACGCCATCCCACGCGACCTTACTTCCTCGATTATGTCGCCTCCTGTGTCACCGATTTTGTCGAACTGCACGGGGATCGGTTTTTTGGTGATGACAAGGCAATGCCGGCGGGTCTGGGACGCATCGGCGGCCACCGGTGTGTGATCATCGGCCAGCAGAAAGGACGCGATGTGAAGGAGAATGTCCTCCGTAATTTCGGCAGCCCCCATCCGGAAGGCTATCGCAAGGCACTGCGCCTGATGCGCATGGCGGAGAAATTTGATCTCCCTGTTGTCTGCTTCATCGACACTCCTGGTGCCTACCCTGGAGTTGGAGCAGAGGAACGCCATATTGCCGAGGCGATCGCTGTCAACCTGCGTGAAATGATGGCCCTTAAGACCCGCATCATCGCCCTTGTGATCGGCGAGGGTGGTAGCGGCGGAGCACTCGGAATCGGGGTTGCGGACCGCGTGCTAATGCTGGAAAACGCCTATTATTCCGTGATCTCCCCTGAAGGTTGCGCTGCCATTCTCTGGAAGCACCGCAAGCATGCACCCGAGGCCGCAGCGGCCCTCAAGCTGACCGCTGATGATCTACAGGAATTCGGCCTGGTGGATGGGGTCATTCACGAACCAATGGGTGGAGCGCATCGCAATCCGGAGGAAATATCAGCGACGGTGACTGAAAGAATCGCCGCAACCATTGAGGAACTGAATAAGATCCCCCTGAAGACACTGATGAATGATCGCTATGCGAAGTTTCGCGGAATGGGCGTCTTTTCTGAGTGAGCCTTTTTTTCTCGCTCCACCTCCGAGACAGGATCAATCAGCAGGGTCACCTCCCCACGNNGGCGCGATGACTGAAAGATCCTCCAGACAATCCGTCAGTCGGTGGGGTGACTCGAAGTAGATCGACGTGATCCCAGCAACCGCAGCTTTTTTTAACTCGGATCTCCTGCCGGATCCCGAAGAAGGAAGAAAGCCACCAAAGGTAAAGGGAACAGGGGGAAAACCGCTCCCCACCAGAGCCGTCACAACGGCACTTGGCCCCGGAAGGACCGTGTATTCTATCCCTTCTTTGATACAGGCACGCACCAGGCGGAATCCAGGATCACTTACCGAAGGAGTACCCGCATCGGTCACCAAGGCAAGCCTCTCACCTCCACGCATCCTCCGAAGCAGTTCCTCAAGCCGTCGCTCCTCGTTATGCTCGTGAAAACTCACCAGGGGTTTTCTGATTTGGAGATGGGAAAGCAA
>DKEN01000123.1:20970-31034 GCA_002452515.1 Spartobacteria bacterium UBA6821
AGATTCTCGGCCATGCGTTGCGCAGCAATGGGGTAATTCATGTTCTGATTGGTCACAAGGTCGGAATTCACAATGTCGGATTCCGTGAAAAACGGCGTCACTCCCCTCGCCTTGCCCTGCTGCAAGACGGCACCTGTCACGCGGTCAATAACCCGATAGCGAACAATGAGGGTCAACTCAAATTCCGATGTCTGGAGTACATTGTTTGCAAAGACACGCATTGGCTGACGATCTACTTTCTCAATGGTTCCCTCGACGATGGCATCGGCGCGATCCGCGGATTCGATCCTGTAAGTACCATCCTGTTGGAACTGTTTCACCACGGCATCAGCAGTCTGAACCTCGACTCGCGGCAGAAGCGTCTCATTTTTGAACGAGCTCACCGCGATCGTACTGATACGCCGCATCGGCGTTGGTTTGATTTCGCCGAGATGATAACCGCAACCACTCACCAACAACAAAAGCGAAGAAAGGAGGATGGGAGAAAAGAACTTCGTCATTGAGTAACAGGGGTCGTCTTCTGGGGCTGAAGCTGTGGTGGAGGTTCCTGCAAAGGAATTGGCTTTGTGTCCCGCATATCGCCCTTCATCTCAGGGCGGGGGGCGGGTGGTGTGTCACCAACGATATCCGTGCGGGAAGGACCATCATAATTCGAAAGAGCCGAGCTCTCCACCTGCGCCTGTAAGCGGCGGCGCTCGGCCAGTCGCTCTCCACTCTCGGGACGTTCCTGCCCAACGCGAAGAGCATCCTCCCCATAAAGAGCCTTGAGTTCATCCAGACGCGTCTTAGCTGCCGTGGCATCCTCGCTCTGGGGAAAACGGCGGATGACATCATTGTAGTAAATCGCGGCAGCCTTGAAATCCTTGGAAAAATCATAAAAACGACCGACTCGAAGCGTATCTCCGGATTCCTTGGAAATCATGTTTTTCATGTTCTCTCCAGCCTGCTGGGTTTTCTCGCTGTTGGGATATTGGATAAGGAAATCCTGGTAGTTGTTCTGGGACTCTTTGAGTGCCGAAAGATCCTGTGATTTGCCGGTCATGCCGAGTTGCTGATAAACATAGGCGATCTGATATTGGGCATCATCGCAGGCAGAACTGTTGGGATACTTGTCGAGCAGCCTCTGATAAGCCGCGACAGCATCCTGAGCCTTTCCTTGTTTCTCCATTGAAAGCCCAAGGTTAAACTGGGTGATCGCGGCATGCTTGCTGTACGGTGAAACCTTGAGAATCGAGGTGTACATCTGTTCGGCCTTCTCCATGGAAGGGAATGTGGGAATACCCATCACCCTTACCCTGGCCCCTTTCAGGAATGCATTGGCGATATTGATCTGCTCGGCCACCGACTCCTCAAACTTGGGTGTCTGCGGATATTTTTGAAGGAGATACTGATATGCCTTGAAGGCCCCATCCAGGTCACCTTTTTTCTGTAACGACTGTGCCAGGGAAAACTGGGCCTTGGGCGCCGCGGAACTCTTGGGAGCATTATGAACAATATTTTTATAGGCGGTGATTGCCTTCTCCAGATCCCCTGATTCCTTCGAGGCATCAGCAGCAGCGAGCTGATCATCTGGCGACCCGAAGGGGGAAAGATCCATGGTTGGGGGCTGCGTTTTTACTAACCCCTCGGATTGGGCCAAGACATTCCTAGAAAGGATACTCAGGCAAAATACGACTGAAAGAAATCCCAGCAAGGCACACGTATATCGTGATCGGAAACAGATGCTTCTTCGGCTTGTCATCAGAAGCAGAGAGGCTAGGGACGAAGCCCTGCCAGCGTCAAGAATACGCTCAAGAAACATATCATTCTCAAAAAAAAACTCCCATTCAACGCCGCCAAAACTGGTTTCGAAAAAATAGCCTTATGGTTGTCATCAGTGTCATTACCAACTGACATTGAACATCGTATCCTAAGTGGGATTCAGGATCTACTTTGCTCTAAAAAACATGGGAGCATCGGCAGCATAAAGGCCCACGTGCATCGCAGCACTCAGGAACAGCAGCACTGCCGTCTGTAAAATGAAAAAGATCCCTTCGGGGCTACTTGAGAAGAAGTCGTCATGGGGGGCATGAAAACTGAACCTCTTTTGATGCTATTTCAAGACCCAAGCAAGAAGATGAGATCACTCGCCTAGGCTCTCATAAAAAAGAGCCGTTGCGCAGGAAAGTTACTGAGGTTTGGAGCCTGAAAGACCCAATCCGAGCCACCCAACCCCGGCGAAGATCAGTTCAATACCGAGAAAGAGTCCCAACATATAGAGACCTGTAGCAGGCCATCCGGAGATAATAAGTCCTCCCAAAACAATCGAAATGGCTGCACTAAAGAGAATCCATCCAGCCCCTCCGTGTTGGCGGAGTTTGAAGGCAAGAAAGGCACGAAAAATCCCCCCGATGAGGATGGCCCAGCCAAGAAAGAGGGTAAACGCAATCGCCGCCTTGAAGGGATGAGCGATGAAGACATATCCCGCAACTCCATAGGCAATCGAAACAAGGATAAACCAAAGATGATTCTGCCATCCATTGATGGTGAATACCTTGATGAGCTGAAAGGCACACCCAAACATCAGGATGACGCCAATAAAAGTCGCAAGAAAGGCAGTCGAAACCAGTTGGTCAGCCAAGGCAAAAAAACCAAGAAGGATCATGGCGAAGCCACCGGCAACAGCCCATCCACGGGAAATCGGCGGAATAGGGATCTGAGGAAAGGGAGAAGGCGATGGCGTTTCCATAAGTTGCAATGCTAGGTGTTCGATCAGGCTGATGACAAGGTCAGCCTTCCTTTTTATTTTCCTCACCCACCTTCTGTTTCTCAAACCAGGAGAAACAGACAGGGATGACGAAGATCGCAATCAAGGTGGAAGCAAGCATTCCTCCAACCACCGTGGAACCAAGTACCCGGCGTGAAACTGCTCCGGAACCTGTTGCCAGCGCTAAGGGAACGCATCCTAAAATAAAGGCAAAGGCAGTCATGAGAATCGGCCGCAGACGCAGCTTGGCTGCATCCAAAGCCGCCTGAAAAACAGGTTCTCCCCTCTCCACCTCCTCCTTGGCAAACTCGACGATCAGGATGGCATTCTTGGCAGCCAGACCGATCAGCATGATCAGACCAATCTGGGCGTAGACATCATTGTCCATGTGCCTCGCCCAGAGAGCCGTGACCGCTCCAAAAACTGCAATGGGCGTGCTCAGCAGGACACTGAAAGGCAATGACCAACTCTCGTATTGGGCGGCGAGAATCAGGAACACGAAGAGCAGCGAAAGGGCGAAAATGGCAACCGGAGAAATCCCCTGCGCGGCCTGCTTCTCCTCAAACGACATACCGAAGTAATCAAATCCCATTCCCGACGGCATTGTCTCCTTGAACGTCTCTTCTAGCGCCTTCATGACCTGTCCGGTACTGACTCCCGGAGCCCCGTTGATATTGATCTGGGCACAATTGAACATGTTAAAGCGCATGGTGAACTCCGGTCCCTGCATCGGCTTCACCTGGAGAAGACTCGACAGTGGAACAGCATCCCCCTTGAGATTCCGGACATAGAAAAGGGAGGCATTTTTGGGATCGGTACGACTGAATCCTTCCGCCTGAATGTAGGCATAGTATTGAAGATTGAAGCGGTTGAAATAGTTTACCGGGAGTCCTCCCAGAAATGACTGCAGGGTTCTATAGGCTTCTCCTAGATCGACCCCCAGCATCATGCAGAGAGCCGGATCAATCGTCATGGATACCTGCGGCACGGAGGGTAGGAAGGTCGAGGTCACGCCGCCGATCTCAGGTCGTTTCTTGATGGCTTGCATGAACACGCCGAAATTTTTCTGGAGGAAGGTCGGATCGATACCAAGCCGATCCTCCAAGATAAAGGTGGTGCCTCCCGAGGTTCCAATTCCTGGGATGGCGGGCGGAGGAAAGGCGAAATTAATGGCACCCGGCACAGGGGCAATTTTCTTGTTGATGGTCTGAAGGAGCGCAAAGGCATCCAGTCCGGGAGCGGTCCGCTCATCCCACGGTTTCAACGTGATGAAGTAAAAGGCGCTGTAGGTCGTCTGAACACCACTCAGGAGATTGAATCCCACGATCGTCGTCACATGATCAACCCCGGGAACCTTTTGCACAATGTCGGCAACCTGTTTGGAAATCTGATCCGTACGCTGTTGCGATGAGGCGTTAGGCAGCTGGGAAAAGGCGTAGAGATAGCCGTTGTCCTCTTCGGGGACAAAGGAAGGGGGCAGCTTTGAGCCAAAGAATCCCGAGAGCAGAACCATCCCGAGCAGTAAAAGTGCACCGATGATGCTCTTGCGAAGGAGAAAACCGCAGGTCTTTAAGTAGCCATTCCGCCCCCAATCAAATGTTCGGTTAAAGGCCTTGTAAAAAGCCCCAAGGGGCCCCTTGGTCTCGGTGCGCGGACGAAGTAACATCGCGCCGAGAGCCGGACTCAGGCTCATTGCGTTGAAGGTCGAAATGATGACCGAGATCGAAATGGTGAGCGCGAATTGCTGATAGAGCCCACCTGTAATGCCGGGAAGGAAGACCGTCGGGATAAAGACCGAGGAGAGAATCAATGCCGTTGCAATCAACGGACCCGTCACCTGCTCCATTGCCTTGATCGCAGCCTCCCTGGGGGGAAGCCCCTCCTCGATGTGATGTTCGATTGCCTCCACCACCACGATGGCGTCATCGACCACCAGACCGATCGCCAGCACAAGACCGAAGAGGGAGAGCGTGTTGAGGGAGAATCCAAAGAGCGGAAAGAGGGCAAAGGTTCCGATGAGGGAGACTGGAACAGCCAGTGCTGGGATCAGTGTGGCCCGCCAGTTTTGGAGAAAGAGAAAGACGACGATGAGCACCAGGATCAACGCCTCCACCAGTGTCTTCTGGATATCGTGCATGCTCGCCACCACCGCCTGCGTAGTATCAAGGGCGATTGTGTTTTTCATCCCGGCAGGGAAGCTTGGAGCATACTGCGCGATCAGATTTCTGGCCATATCAGCAACCTTCAGCGCATTGCTTCCAGGGAGTTGATAGACCGCGATGATGGCGGCAGGATGACCGTTGAAGCGACCGGCGATATTGTACGTCTGAGCACCCAACTCGACGCGGGCAACATCCTTGACCCTGACCACCGAGCCGTTCTTATCGGCCCGAATGATGATGTTGGCAAATTCATCCGCCGTGACCAGACGACCTGGGGCGCGCACGGTAAAGGTCATCTGCTGGCCAGGCGGCACGGGCTCGGCACCGGTCTGACCTGCAGGATTTACGGTATTCTGTTGATTAACCGCGTTGTAAACATCCTCCGTGGTCACATTGAAATTGGCCAGTTTGGCCGGATCGAGCCAGAGACGCATCGCATACTGACCAGCACCGAAGATGGTGACGCTGGCGATACCGGTAAGACGCGTCAGGGGATTGACGATGTTCACATAGGCGTAGTTCGCCAGAAAGACCGCATCGTAGCGGTCATCGTCCGTGTAGAGAGCAAAACAGATCAAGGGTGAAGGCGAAGTCTTCACGACATTGATTCCCTGCTTCGTCACCTGGGACGGAAGCTGGGACTGCGCCTGACTCTGGCGCATCTGGGTCAGAATTTGATCGGTGACCGGAACCGTATTGTTGGCAAAAATGACATTGAGCTGCGACTGCCCGGAACTGGAATTCAGGGAGTACATATACTGCATGTTGTCCACGCCGTTGATCTGCTGCTCCAGCGGAGTGGCCACAGCCTGCTGTACCGTCATGGCATCGGCACCGGGATAGGAAGCCTGCACCTGAATTTGCGGCGGGACGATATCCGGAAACTGCGAAACCGGCAGTCCCACCAGACAGACCAATCCGATGATCACCGTGATGATCGCGATGACCATGGCCACAATGGGCCGGTTGATAAAAAACTTTGGCATGGCTCGATGGTACCCGGTTTTAGGCTGTTATTTAGCCGGGGAAGGCATGGAGGCGGGTGCTTTGCTTTCCATTGGAGCGGTGCCGCCTGTCGAAGCCGGAGCAGTCTCAGGAAGAGGCATCACCGTACAGCCGTCGGTCACCTTCTGAATCCCCTGAACCACAATTTTGTCACCGGCATTCACCCCGGAGAGAACAACCGCATCTTCACGGGTCGTCTCTCCGATGATCACATTCTTGATCGACACCTTGTTATCGGGGCCGACCACAGCCAATTGGTTGAGATTCTGAATGGTGATCACGGAGGCAATCGGAACGATGAGAGCATTTTGTTGAACTCCCAAGGTGGCATTCACCCGGGCAAACAGGCCGGGACGCAGAAGCATTCCTGGGTTTGGGAAAAGTCCCTCAACCGTGATTGAGCCGGTCTGCGTGCTGATCTGGTTATTGGCAGCACGAAACACTCCTTTCTGAGGATAAACCGTACCGTCGGAAAGGAGCATCTGCATTCCCTCGGCGGTATCCTCTTTTCGTTGTTCAGCAGCGTTGGAGGGATCCTTCAGACTGCCACTGATGAAACTCAGGTAATCGTCCTGACCAACTTGAAAGACCACTTTGATGGGATCAATGGCCACGACTGTCGTGAGTGGCTGGGTTGACTGAGGACTGACATAGGTACCAACTTCATAGTTTGCCAACCCTGTCAAACCATCGATCGGCGAAACAACTTTGGTGAAATCAAGGTTTACCTGAGCCGACTGTACGGCTGCCTGTTTAGCCGCAACAATACCTACGGCAGACTGATACACCTGTTGCTTGTTCTGGAATTCCTGAACACTGATCACTTTCCCGGCAAGAAGGTTCTGGGCACGGACAAAATCCTGCTCCGTTCTGGTTGCATCAGCCTGGGCTGAGCTGAGATCCGCCTTGGCCTGATCAAGCGTTGCCTGGAAAGGAGCTGGGTCGATCTGGAACAAGGCTTGACCCTGTTTCACAACCGTACCCTCCGTGTAATACCGCTGGATGATATTGCCTGCTACATTCGGCTTTACCAGCGAAGTCACTGTTCCTTGCAGATTGCCGATCCACTCCTTGTGATTGGGCATATCTTTCTGAGCCACCACCCCCAGCGTCACTGGGACTGGAGGTCGGACGGTCGGTTCTGCTGGTTTCTTCTGACAAGCCGGGAAAAACAACACGGCGGCGAGCAGAAGATTTGGAGTCGCAACAAGAGAGAAGGGCTTCAGATTCACAATCGCAGTTAGTTATCAGACTCGTCCCCCGATGGCTAGGGAAACGCTGATTTAATCGCAACGGCCCCAATGCGATGAGATCAGCGCTTCCTAAAGGGAAGATTTGCGAACCTGAATCATCGATCTGCCCTGCAGAATAAGTAGTGGAAGCAGGCACCAGACAACAACAATCCAGGGAATCACTCCGTATGCTCCCGATTGAACCGGATAGACATTCACCCAGATAGTATAGGCGATCGAAAAAGCGGCCACGCAGGGAATCACAATCTTCCAACCACCCTGCACTTCGGGTACTCGAATCAGTGAAATGGCCGCGCTTACCACGACCAGCAGGTAAGCCACCAACAACCCCAGCGCCCCCATCGTTGAGGCCCAGAAAAAGGGATCGGAGCCGGAGGCATGAAACACGATTCTCATGAGCGCATAACCGGCGAAGGCCATGGCTATGACTAGCAGCGAGGCATAAACGGGCGTAGCCCCGGTACCGGAGAGTCGTGCAAGCGGGCTTGCGGGGGCAAGGACACGCATGATGGCAAAGAGCACTCTGGAGGCAGCAAGAACAGCCGCAAGGCCACAACCCAGTGCGGAACAGGTTGCCAGCAGATCCATGAGATCCCCACACCAGGCTCCGAAATAGTGTGACCCCAGCCCTCCCAAGAGAGAATCGGAAGCAGCAAAATGAGCCATTCCAGCAGGATCGGTTCCGAATCCCAGAACCTCTGCGGTCGTGACAAGCGTATAGACGAGCCCTCCTCCGATCACCGTGCCGAAGAGAACTCTTGGAATCGTAAATCTGGGCTGTTTCACCTCCTCTCCCAACGTGGCGACTTCTTCGAATCCCGCAAAAGAAAGAAAACCGAAAGAGAGGGCAAGCCCGATCGCTGAAGGAGTGATCCCCGGCGCAGGAACAAACAACGCTGAAACAGAGACATCTCCCTGCGGCCCCATTCCATGAAAGATTTTCCAAATTACTGAAACCGATAAAATCAACATGGCAATTACGGCTATTCCCTCAAGGGTGATCAGCGCCAAAACTGCCCGGCGGGTAGCGGTGATGCTCAGGATGGCAACAATCACCGCACCAACCATGGTGAAAAAGAAAACTGACGGATGGTGCAATGGGTGAAATTTGTCTGCGAGATCACTCCGAAAAAGTCCGAAGCCTGCAATGCCAACCATGACAAAGGAGAGATAAGTACCAAAGAGGGCCCATCCTGCAAAGAGTCCTGCCTTCGATCCCATCACCGAGGAAACAAATCCATAAGCTGATCCTGCATTGGGATACTTGCTGGCTAAGCGCCCGAAACACCACGCCACCATCAGCAAGAGCAGAGTACTCATCGCAAAAATAAGCGGAACAAGGTGACCTACATGCTTAGAGGGTTCCTGCGGATTTAAGTTCATGGCGAGCGTGGGGCCCATCCCTGCAACGCTCACACCAAGAGCCTCCTTCAGCCCCAATCCCTGTAAAAATGATCTGGAAGGCTGTTGGGTTTTTTGAGGAGATTTCATCGTGAAAATTAAATGAAACTCATGATTTTCACGTCATTGGGAATGAGTTTTTTCTTTCGCAAGTAATCAGCGTATAACACCAATCCCCGCTTTTCCTCCTCCCCCAAATCATAGCGGATATACTGGCTTAAATAGCGCAAGGCAAATTCAGGATAAGAAGTCCTCGAAACGATTTTCGGGAGATGCGCCAGCCCCCTATTTTTAGCTGTGCGCAGCGAGTCAGCCAAAAACTTTTTTCCCGTAAAATCTTTCTTAAGTTGCCAAAGGGCAAAGACAAAGGGAAGACCAGTCTGACGATACCATTCCCCTCCCAAATCGAGATAGCGCACCTCTGAATCGGATGTTTGATTTCTAAAACTGATCGCCGGATCACCGATCAGCAAGGAGGGCAGTAAAAGAGGATCTCCTGATTCAATATGGACATATTCTGGTTCCAGTGAGTAAAATTCACTTAAGATAATCTGTAGCAGTGCATTCGAGGTGTGCGAGGAGGGATCTAGGCGTATTTTGCTGATGGATTCTAACTCCCCACGATAGGCTAGGATCACACTATGCACCTCTCCTCTTGAGCTAATGGAGACACCATCAACGACTTCGGAGTTAGCGCTTGAAATAACATCAATCGAAGAGAGGATGGCAGCATCAAACATTCCCTGCTGAAATCCGTCGCAGAGATTAGCCGGAACCAGTTCTGTGATCGGAAATTCCAACCCTTCCAGCAAAGGACGGGCATTCAAGTACGGAACGCTTCCGATTCTCGGAACCACACTACTCATACCGCCGCCGGCACAGATAGTGATTCTGAAGATGTCCTTCTTGAAGAAGTCGACTCGATGCGACGGTAAAAGGTATCTCGCTGCATCGGTTCTCTACCTGCTTCTTTGATCGCTTTTTCCATCGCGGCGATCGTTTGCTGCTGAGGCGTCTTGGCCCCCGCCATATGAAAAATCTTCTCCTCTTGAATCGTTCCGTGCAGATCATCGACCCCATAGTTCAGGGCAATGGAGGCGAGAGGCAATCCCAGACTAATCCAGTAACCGGTGATATGGTCAAAATTATCGAGCATGAGCCGAGAGATGGCCAGATTCTTCAGTTCATCCGTGGAACAAGCAGGGCGAATATGAGCCAACTCGGTCGTTTCCGGCACAAAGGCAAAGGGGATAAAGGCTGTGAATCCGCCCGTCTCATCCTGCAGGGCACGGAGTTGCAGCATGTGATCAATCCGGTGCTCGGCGGTCTCCACATGCCCGTAGAGCATGGTGGCTGTACTGCGCTGACCCATCTGGTGCCATGTGCGATGCACCTCCAACCACTCCTCGGCGGTTTCCTTACCCCTGCAAATGGTGTCACGGACCTGCTGGTCAAAGATTTCAGCCCCGCCCCCCGTCAGGGAACTAAGCCCTGCAT
>DKEN01000097.1 GCA_002452515.1 Spartobacteria bacterium UBA6821
TTTTCCAGGTGCATTGAATCATCCCGATCGGGCGTTGCCGTGCATTTCGCAGATCCCTGGCAAAGAAATACCCGACTGCGGAGAAAGCCTCAGCGGAGTCCTCCGTGCAGACAACCCAGACTCCGCTCCCAAGGTGATCAGGTTTCTCGGAAGATGTTTTATCCGCCATGAAAAACCTCAGGTAGCGGTCTCCCTCATTGCCCGGATCCTCTTTTCCCCCAACTGCATCAGCAAGGGGATAATCCATGTTTCCCTCTCCCGCACAGAGCCAGACATCACCGATCAGCACGTCGCTGATCTCAATGCGGTTCTTTCCCTGCACCACAAGCTCCATCGAATCAGGAGAGGAGGAGAGCGGACGCAACATGACTCTCCATCTCCCATCAGCAGCAGCCACGGTCTCGGCAGACTGCTGTCCGAGTGTCACCAGAACGCTTTCACCGGGAACTGCCTTTCCCCAGATAGGAAGCGGACACCCTTGTTGGAGCACCATATGATCCCCAAAAATTGCCGGAAGCGTCACCTCGGCACGGAGCGAGCTGCAGGCAAGAAATGCCAGCAGTCCGATCTTAAGGACGCTCCGGGTGAAAAGAAGCATCACAAATTCCTCCACGGGAAATCTCCTTCAGGAACTAGTAACCGCTTTTGAAACCCTTCTTCACTCCCTTTTGAAACGCCGGTTTTCCAGCTCCCTTGACGGCACCCCGATCCGCAAAAGATTTCTTGGGTGCAAAACGGCGTGGTTGATCAAATCCGGCATCGCGTTCCCGCTCATAATTACGGTCTTCATCGCGGGGTAATTGTTTGGGAGGGGGCGGCAATTGTTGCTCGCCGCCTGTGGCATCCTGTCCCAAGAGGATTGAGAATAGCGCCGAGCAGACTTCGGTTGCCTGGAACCCCTCTTCCATCAGACGGTCGGTAAACTGCATCTGATCGCTGAAATTTCCGGAGGAAAGGAGCGCGCGCACCTTCTCTAGCATCAGTTCAGACCGTTTCCCCTCGACCTCACCGGGTGTCGGGATCGTTCCCTTGCGAATGCGGGAATGGGTGAATTTCTCCAAATACTGGATTTTGTAAATGTCGCGACCGCTCACGAAGGTCGCGGACATACCCTTCCGTCCAGCCCGCCCCGTGCGTCCGATGCGGTGGACATAATCCTCGGGGTCATGTGGGAGATCGTAGTTGATGACGATCTCCAGATCCTCGACATCGATTCCTCGGGCCGCGACATCCGTGGCGACGAGAAACTCGAATTCTGAATTCTTGAACTTGTTCATCACGCGCGTGCGCTGAGCCTGCGTAATCCCGCCATGCAGACGATCCGCGGAGAAGCCTTGCGCAAGCAACGCATCGGCAAGTTCGTCAACCATCCGCTGCGTGTTGCAGAAGATGATCCCAAGCTTGAATCCGTGAAAATCGACGAGACGAATGAGCGACTGGGTTTTCCCACGAGGCGGAATTTCGTAAAACCACTGATCAATGGCTGGTGCCTCAACATCCTTGCGCTCGATGGCCACTGTCTGCGGATTCTTCGAATAGCGGTTAATGAGCTGCCTGATCGGCCCGGAGAGCGTGGCGGAGAAAAAGACTGTCTGGCGCTCCTGCGGCGTGGCATCGAGGATCTTCTGGATGTCGTCTCGGAAGCCCATGTCGAGCATTCGGTCAGCCTCGTCCAGAATGGCCACCTTAAGTTGGTCTAGCTTCAGAGTTCCCCTCTCCAAATGATCGATAATCCGTCCCGGCGTACCGATGACAATCTGAACTCCTTTCTTGAGTTCAAAAAGCTGACGGTCATACGAGGCACCCCCGTAAATCGGCACGGAGTGAATCGCGCGTTTGAAGGCTGTCAGTTGATGCACCTCATTGGCCACCTGCTCCGCCAACTCGCGGGTCGGACACATGATGAGCACCTGAACAGCCTTGCTGTTAGGATCTACCTTTTCGATTGCGGGAATGGCGAAGGCCGCTGTCTTTCCAGAGCCTGTCTGGGATTGCCCTACCAGATCTGCCCCGGAGAGGAGCACGGGAATGGCCGCCGACTGAATCGGAGTTGCCTCCTCAAAACCGAGTTGGGCAACTGCTTTGAGAATTTCGGGAGAGAGAGACAGACTGTCGAATCGTTGTTTTTCCATGTAATAGGAAGAGACTACGCAGGGAAGTGGTCGCCGTCACCCATTAACCTGAAACAAAGAACCAATCAGAGAGAAGATTCCTCTCATTTTTTGAAGCGTCTCGGACAACTTTGTCTCTGTCTTTGTATGACTGCGGCAGTTAAAGTCCCAGCTCCACGACGTAATTCCAATGAATTCCCAAGCCACCACCCCGGAAAATTACGATGCCATCGTGATCGGTGGAGGTGCCGCCGGAATGTTCTGCGCCCTCACGGCAGGATATCGGGGCAAGCGCATCCTGCTTCTGGAGCAGAATGAAAGGGCGGGAAAGAAGATCGAAATCTCCGGGGGAGGGCGCTGTAACTTCACCAACATCCACGCCACAGCGGAGAATTACCTCTCTGGAAACCCTGATTTTTGCAAATCGGCCCTCGCCCGCTTCACACCTTGGGATTTTATCACATTAGTTGAAAAGCACGACATTGCCTACCACGAGAAGAAACTCGGCCAGCAATTCTGCGACGGCAGCTCGCGCCAGATCATCACCATGCTCACGGAGGAATGTGCCGAGGCCGGAGTCCGTATCCTCATGGGATGCCGTGTCCTCACCATTGAAAAGAATGATCGTTTTGAGATTCGAACGACACAGGGTGATTTCAGCAGCGATGCGCTTGTGATCGCGACTGGAGGACTCTCCTTTGCCAAACTCGGAGCCACCGGCTTCGGCTACCAGATTGCCGAGCAATTTTCCGTCAAGGTCACTCCCCTTCGCCCCGGGCTTGTTCCCCTCACCTTTGAGCCACCTCAGCGTCCTTTCTACGAACAACTCGCCGGGGTCGCCCTTCCGGTTCGTGCTACCCATGCCGGAACCTCCTTCGAGGAGGCGATGCTCTTCACCCATCGCGGCGTGAGCGGGCCTGCCATTCTTCAGATCTCCTCCTTCTGGCGCGATCATGAGAGCTTATCCCTCGATCTCTTGCCGGAGAAAACTCAGAGAGAAACCTTCAACGCAGCTCTACGCAGCGGCTCCACTCCGCTACAAGTCCTCGCGCGACTCTGGCCTCGCCGTTTCGCCGAGGCTTGGTGCGCCCGCCATGCACTCGAAAAACCACTGGCACAGCATTCCAGGACAGAGCTCAGCGTCCTTGCCGATGCTCTCCACTCCTGGCAGGAATCTTTCGCAGGAACCGAAGGATATCCGAAAGCCGAAGTGACTCTCGGCGGTGTTGAAACCGGGGAACTTTCCTCCAAGACCATGGAAGCCCGCAACATACCGGGGCTTTATTTCATCGGCGAAGTGGTTGATGTTACAGGATGGCTCGGCGGGTATAACTTTCAATGGGCCTGGGCCAGCGCCCATGCTGCCGGAAACGCTGTGTGATCAATCAGAAATTGTAAGTTACGCGAGCCCCATACCAGACAAGTCCATTGAGTTGCTGGGAAAAGACGGTTTCGACCTGAAAATTGAGTTCCCAATTTTTGGAAAGGGTGAAAGGCGTATTGATACCAAATCTCTCCACGCTACCAGTTGCTCCCACAGTAGTGCCGGTGCTGAATCCATAGGAATACCCCACGCCCACATAAGGAGAGAATAGGATCTTGTCTTTAATCACCGGGTATTTTGCAGTCGTGATCAACTCTGTAAATGTACCTACCGTCTGCGTGACATCAGCCTCTCCATTGAGAGCCACGGTATAATACTTTGCAAAAGGCAGAGAAATACCGCCGTAAAAATCATGGAGGCTTTTGTTCGGACTATTCACCATATAGGCATAGACATAGCCGAGAGAAATGTTTAGAGGCCCCAAGGGTCTTGTGTAGTCGAGGTAAACATCAGTCTCCTTGTAGGCGTTCTGAAGGGCAATGTGCTCGGCTAGACCAAGACTGAAGTAGAATGCCTCGAGTTCAAAGTTGCTGTTAAAAACGGGACTGGAGTAGGCACTCTCATTTCCAGCCTGTACATAGCGACTCACCATTTCCATGGAGGCGTCTCCGCTAAGCCAGGGATCGGTCTTATCCTGTGTTTGTATTTCTTTGTCGCCGCCATAGACGCTGCTTCCGACAAGAAATGGTGCAACAAACCAGAGGCAAAATAGAATACTTCTCTTTGCCGACATCATATCTTCAGAGCCCTTATTGCTTCCCTAAGACAGCGGCCTCAAACATACCAGCGTCCTCTTTTTCTAAGTCGCTCAATGAAGCAGGCGCCCTTCCTTGAATGTGGTGATGCGGCAACTCTCCGGCGTCTACAGAGGCGTGTCGGCGCAGTATCCCCCAACCAGGAGCAGCTCCTGTAAAAGCCCGGAACCAAGCCATCCATAAAGTCAGATAGATAATCTGACGGAAATAAAATCTCTGAGCGAGAAGTGACCTCAAAAGACGCGGATCCTCATTGTCCATGCGGATCGCAATGAATGATTGGATGAGTTCCACCGTGAAGAGGATCGAGAACCAAACGGCAATCTGCACGACTTGGCTATCCACGTTGGAAAAATGATGTTCTGCCCCCTCAATCGACATGACGAAAATCCACTCATAGAGAGCCAATGCGATCGTTGCCATTCCCTTGAGATAGAGCAGGGGAGCGACAGTGTAGAAAAAAAACTCCCAAATGCGCACCGGCATTCCAAGCCATCCGTAACCGCCATATTGAAACAGGCTCTGACGATTTTTCCAAAGCGTTTGCAAAGTGCCAAAACTCCAGCGTTTTCTCTGTTTAAGGAAGGCTGGAATATCCTCTGGAGCTTCGGTATAGGCAATCGCCTCCACTTCTGCCTTGATTGTCCACCCCGCTTGTCGAATGCGGCACGTAAGATCAAAATCCTCAGCAAGCGTATCCAGATGATAGCTACCAACTTCTTGAAGGGCGACTCGACGGAACGCACCGATAGCTCCCGGCACCAACGTGATGGCTCCCAAGAGAGAGTAAGCAAGACGGTCCAAATTTTGACTAGTAATGTACTCGGTGGCCTGCATCCTCGTAAGTAGAAGTTTCCGATTCCCCACCTTGATATTACCTGCCACTGCTCCTACTTCCGGATCTCTAAAACGTCTCACTAGCATCGCAATGGCATCAGGCTCAAAAAGGGTATCCGCATCCACGGTGACAATGATTTCCCCGGAAGCTTCGGCGATACCACGATTAAGCGCAGCGGCCTTTCCCCTATTCGCCTGACGGATGGTTCGCACCGTGTTAATGTGGGCAAACTCCTTTTCGACGACACTTGCTGTGTGGTCACTGGAGCCATCGTCGATGAGGAGAATTTCGAATTTAGTATAGGTGCTCTCGAGAAGGCTGCGGACACTGCGACAAATGACCGCACTCTCGTTGTAAGCAGGGATTAGCACGCTGACAGCCGGACAATAATCAACGGGCCATTTTCTGCGCTTATTGCGCCGATGGGCCACGATTGCCAAGGAGGTAATCCCGATGATGCGGAATACGCCAATAATCATTGCAATGAGCACCACTGTGTCCAGGAATCGCCCCATCCAATTCGCAACCAATAAATCGTAATGATACATCCTCAACAGAAGGCCTTCAGCTTTTCCAACGCGCGGCATGAGAGTCTCACGGGAAGCATCAGCAAGCTGTGAAACTCTCACAAAGCGATACCCATCCTGTTTGAGCTGCGGAATAATCAGTCGAAGCGCCGCCACTGTCTGACTGCGGTCTCCACCGCCATCATGAAAAAGGACCGTATTTCCTGCTCCGGAGCGGATCTGCGCAAGGACATGATCCGCAATAACCCGCGCACTGTTTCGAACATAATCGCCATTGGTGTTTTTGACATACGGATTCCAGTCATTGGGATCAATTCCGGCACCGACCGTGACATACCCGAGATCCGTCGCCGTGCTGATGAAGTCGAGGTCTTTCACCTGGGGCTCGGTCTCCACAAAGTAGGGTGCCCGGAAAAGCAACGTGGATCGCCCTAAAATAGATTGAATGACTCGTTGTGTAGCATTCAGTTCCACCTTTTCGCGGGCCTCTCCGACCTGACTGAGATTGGGATGGGTATAAGTATGATTTCCAATCTCATGCCCGGCATTCCAGAGTTGACGCACCAGATCGGGATTCTTTGCCGCGTTGTCTCCTATGAGAAAAAAGGTAGCCGTTATCCCCTCCTTTTGCAGTATATCGAGAATCTGGGGCGTAAATTTAGGGTTTGGTCCATCATCAAAGGTCAGTGCGACGACACCCGGATGCCGACCGTTTCTTTGCACAACGCTACCCCAGGGCACTTGCTGGTAATTTTCCTTCGTAATGAGAGCGCTGGCTGACTCGATGGAAACTTTTCTTTCTCCTGTGCGGGGCTGGGAGATCACCTGGATCAACTCACCGTCTCCATCGTACTGGACATCATTGGAAAGATCCACCTGCTCAAGTTCTTCGACTGAGCCATCCAAGACAGCTCCCTTATCTCCCAAAACAGTCCAAATGCCGGGATCTTCCCCTCCAATTTCCCACAAGGCAGACCCGCGCAGACCGGCATTTTTTGCAAGGAGACATTGATTGTAAACCGAAGCAGCATCCAGATACCAGACTTCGTGTTCATCGCCGGAAGCTTCATCCTGGTACTCGAAGTACGGATTCAGTGAATCCGGATCGAATCTCAGTAGTTTCTCAGCGCCTCCCGTGGGGGAGTGAGTACGGGCCGTGTGCATGGCCGAGGCATAGGTTAGCTCGGAGACAACCTTGTCCTTGGACCAATCGTATCCATAGTCACCCATGCCGAGGACGATCTTCGATGGAGGAACAGCCTTGACAGCATTTGCCACAGCCTTGGCGGTCCAGTCCATTGAGGCAATCGGGCCAGCGGCAGTTGCCTCAGAATATTGATCATAAGCCATCAACACTATAAAATCAGCCGGGGCGACTAGAGCCGCAAGTTGAGTGGAAGCAGCCTCATCGAAGGAGACATCGAGACTCAGAACGAAGCCGGAATCGTGCAAAACCTTTGCCAAGCGTGCCACGAACAGGGGCAGCTTCTGCTGGTCCTCGGGCCGCAGATTTTCAAAGTCGAGATTAAGACCTGAAAGGTCCTGCGCTTTCAGCCAATCCCGGATCTGAGTGATGAGAGCATCCTGGAGGGTGGTGGATTGCAGAAGTGTATGCACCCGTTCCGGGTCAAATTTGGATCCCACTGCATTGTTGAGTACGGGAAGAACCTGCATCTCGTTCTCCTTGGCGATTTTCAGAACCTCAATATTCTCAGTGTCCGTGGGATCCCATCCATCGAAATCAAGCTCACTTCCACTTCTGTTCAGATGCAACCAGACGGGCATGAGATGGGTGATTTTATCCGCATGATCACGCAGTGATTCCTCACGACCAGGTGCTGAGGAGTAAAAAGCAGCTGAAATCCATGGCTCCTTGGAGTCGGAACTCCTCTTCAGATGCGCCATGGATTGCACCATCTTCAACCGTTTGGCGGCCAGCTTAGTCGAGTCGAGTCGAGTCGAGTCCTCAATCTGAGAGACTGTAGGTAGATCCTCGTTGAGAGCTTCTATCGATTCCGGCAAAGGAGGAAGAATCGGCGTCCTGACAATCGCAAAAACGAGCGCAAACAAACCGACCAGCACAATGAGAGAAACAGCACCGCACAATTGATAAACCAAGATCCTTCGACGCCCCGAAAGATCAAAAAAAACAGAGTTATTGCGCTGCATTAAAAAATATACGGTTTAAGGAGAATCAAACAAAAAGTTATGCAGAATAAATCTAGAATACCTTACTGTCAAATTGCCAAAAGGCAAACACACCTCACCTTGTTATTATCGCTTCCTTTCTCCAGAAT
>DKEN01000070.1 GCA_002452515.1 Spartobacteria bacterium UBA6821
GGGTGATGGCTGCGCACTTGGAGGCGACAGCGTCGAAATCGACATCACCGACAAGCCGGTAGCCGCTCTTGGTCGAGGGATCGGCAATGCGGTTGATGCCAACATCAATAACCACAGCTCCTTCGCGGATGTGTTCGGCACCGAGGGATTTCGGCCTTCCAATGGCGGCGATAACGATGTCGGCGCGGCGGGNNCACGACGGGTGACGGCGGCGAGATCCTTGGTGCGGGAATGGGCGATGGTGACGGTGGCGTCGCCCCCTTTGCCCTTGGACCCTTTTGCCATGAGCAGGAAGGCCATCGGTTTGCCGACAATCAGGCTGCGTCCCACAACGACCACTTCGGCTCCCGAAGTTTCGATTCCAGCAGATACCAGAAGGCGCTGGCAGCCCAGCGGTGTGCAGGGAACAAACCCCGTGGGGTCTTCCATGGCGAGTTTGGCGACATTGATCGGATGAAAACCATCCACATCCTTGCGTGGGTCGATGGCCTCGGTGACGGCGCGTTCATCGATGTGTTTCGGGGGAGGGGATTGAACAAGAATTCCGTGGATCAGGGGATCGGCATTGAGTTCGGCAACCACTGCAAGGAGCTCCGCCTGAGTCGTGGAGGCCGGCAGTTCGATCTTGCGGGAATACATNNCGCAGGTGCGGTCCTTATTGCGTACATAGGCCTGAGAGGCGGGATCCTCCCCGACAAGGACGACGGCGAGACCGGGAGTGATGCGTCCTCCACTTATTGCTCTTAGTGCGTCGATGCGTGAGCGGGTTTCCAGTTCGACTTCGGCAGCGACGGCCTTGCCATCAATGAGTTTCATCCGTTTCTCTTAGCAGATGGACTGGTCGTTTCTCAAGAAGGTAAGGTTTATCCCTTCATCTGTTCCAATTCCATTCCCTTGGTCTCGTGGACCATCCTGACAACGAAGAACACGGAAAGGAGCGCAAAGAAGGAATAAAGTCCGTATGCTCCCCCGAGGCCGATGCCACCCAGGAGCAGCGGGAAAGTGATGGTGATGGTGAAATTGGCCAGCCACTGAGCCAGTCCGCTGACGGCTAGAGCGGAGCCGCGGATCTGATTCGGAAACATTTCCCCAAGCATGACCCACATGACGGGACCCCAGGAGAGATTAAAGAAAATGACATAGAGATTGGCGGCCACGAGAGCGACCGGACCGGCTGATCCGACGAGATGAAGATGTCCCTCGGCATTTTTCCCAGCTGTGGCAAAGACGACAGCCATGACTCCGAGCGTGAAAGCCATGCCGACCGAGCCGATAAGCAGGAGTGGTTTGCGGCCGATCTTGTCGATCAGGAGCATCGTGCCGATGCAGGCAACAATACTGACACCGCCGCTAAGGACATTGATCAGGAGGGAATCACTCTCGGTGAATCCAGCCGACTGCCACAGAACGCTACCGTAGTAGAAGACGACATTGATGCCGACGAACTGCTGGAGAACGGCAAGACCGATGCCCACCCAGATAATGGGTCGGAGGCCAAACAAGCCGTTCGTTTCACGCAGGTCGGAGAGTTTGGGACGATGCTCGTGGTTCAGCGTGGCATCGATTTCTTTGATTTTCTCCTCGGCGGCGAGTGAGCCGAAAAGTTTGGTCAATACCAGGCGGGCCTGTTCCAGCCTTCCTGCGGCAAGCAGATAACGGGGGCTTTCCGGAATGGCGAGCAGGGCAAGGAAGAATGAGAGGGAAGGTATGAGCTGCACCCAGAACATCCAGCGCCAGGCGGGAAGACCCCAAGCGAAAATTCCCAGTGAGGATCCCGCTACTTTTGCGATGAAATAATTGCTAAGGAATGAGAAAAAGAGGCCGGAGATGATCGCTATCTGCTGCACGGAGGACATTGCGCCACGATACCGGGCGGGGGTTACCTCGCTGATGTAGGCGGGGCACAGCACGCTGGCCGCGCCGACGGCAAATCCACCCAGAATCCGGTAGAAGATAAATTCCAACGAACTATGGGACATGCCGGCTCCCCACGCACTCAGGGCGAAAAGCAGGGCCGAGACGATGAGAATCATGCGACGGCCGAACTTATTGGCCAGATTACCCGCTATAAAGGCGCCGATGGCGCAACCAAGCAGGGTGGAAGCCACATTGAACCCCGTCATCAGGCTATCGGAGTGGAAGGCTTCCTTGAGCCCGTCAACGGTACCGTTGATGACCCCGCTATCATAACCGAAGAGGAACCCGCCAATGGCGGCCGTCGTGCTGATCAGGATGATGAAAAGAGTATTTTCTTTCTCGTGGATGGAGCTGGAGGACGAAGATAAGGGCGAGGAGATGTGCATAGGGGTACCCTTTTTTGTAGAATAACGGATGGCTTTGCAATGATTCGCTCTCAAAAAGCGATATATTAGTCTTCTTTACAAAAGCAGTGCGATGGTTTGACATATTTTTTCACTTCAACCGCATTCCCATCACGATTCCATGAGCTTTTTTCCTGAAATTCCTGTCATCAAATACGAGGGACCCAAGTCCCGGAATCCCTTTGCCTTCAAGCAGTACAATCCTGAGGAACTCGTGGAGGGCAAGACCATGCGCGAGCACCTGCGCTTTGCCGCTGCTTACTGGCATGTGATGCGCAATCCGCTTGCCGACCCGTTTGGCGGCGGCACTGCCATCACTCCGTGGGACGATGGCTCCAACTCGGTGGAGAATGCCCAGAAGCGTGTGCGTGTCTTCTTTGAATTTTTGGAAAAAACCGGCATTGATTTCTATTGTTTTCACGACCGTGATGTCGCTCCGGAACTCGACACGCTGGCCGCCTCAAACAAGGCTCTGGATGCCGTGGCCTCGACCTTAAAGGAGGAGCAGGAGCGCGCCGGTAAAAAGCTGCTCTGGGGCACAGCCTGCCTCTTCGCCCATCCCCGATTTGCACAAGGAGCGGCAACATCGCCGAGTGTCGATGTCTTTGCCCACGGGGCCGCCCAGGTAAAAAAGGCGATCAGTATTACTCACCAACTTGGCGGAGGGGGCTATGTCTTCTGGGGTGGTCGCGAGGGGTATTCCTCGCTCTGGAATACCGAGATGAAGCGTGAGCTCGATCATCTCGCCGCCTTCCTGCACATGGCTGTGGAGTGGAAGAAGGCTATCGGATTCCAGGGGAAGTTCTGGATCGAACCGAAGCCCCGCGAACCCTCCACCCACCAGTATGACTCGGATTCCGCGGCCTGCCTGAATTTCCTCCGGACCTACGGGCTCTTCGATGAATTCGAACTCAACATCGAGACCAATCACGCCACCTTAGCCGGTCATACCATGCGCCATGAACTGACCGTCGCCGCCGATGCTGGCAAACTCGGTAGCATCGATGCGAACCGAGGGGATGAACTCATCGGTTGGGACACCGATCAGTTTCCGACCAATCTTTACCTCGCTTTGGAGGTCATGCTCGTTGTGCTCAAAACGGGAGGTCTCCGTGAAGGAGGCCTCAATTTCGATGCCAAACGCCGCCGTGAATCACACACACCG
>DKEN01000017.1 GCA_002452515.1 Spartobacteria bacterium UBA6821
GGGGGGGTAAGGTTGATTGCCATGTATAGTATTGTATCTGGTAAAGTTGGTTATTCTGGCGATTCTTCTTAAAACCAGTGCTTTTCAAGCCTTGAACATCAGCCGCTGTGATCACGTGTAGCCCCCTCCTTCTTTTTTTACTCCTTTCCTCCGGTGCACTCGCACTGACGGCCGAGGGATTGAAGTGCGAAGGAGGAGTTAATCCGTTGGGAATTGATACGCTCCATCCGGCACTGAACTGGGCGGTGAGATCAGACATGCGTGGGGATGTGCAAACAGCCTACCAGGTCGAGGCCGCAGCGAGCCTGACAAACCTCGATGAAGGGAAGGAACTGCTTTGGGATAGCGAAAAGATTTCTTCGGATGAGACGCTAAGGATCCCCTACTCAGGTGATCCCCTCCGTTCTTTTCAAGAGGTATTCTGGCGGGTGCGGGTGTGGGATCGCGATGGTAAGCCGTCGGAGTGGAGTGCGCCCGCCACCTGGACAATGGGAGTGTTGAGTGAGGCTGATTGGAGCGCAAAGTGGATTGAGGCTGCAACACCTTCGGAAACGCTCTTGCTGCGGCGGGAATTCACTGTGAAGCCGGGGCTGCGGAGGGCACTCCTGAATGTATGCGGACTCGGAACATGCGAGGTGACGCTCAACGGTACAAAGGTCAGCGAAGATCTGCTCTCACCCGGATGGACGGATTATAAAAAGACCTGTCTCTATGAGTCGCGTGATATTACTGCGGCTCTGCGCGGTGGACGGAATGCAATCGGGCTTTTTCTCGCAAATGACAATTACAATGTCCACGACTACAAACCTGCACGCTTTACCCCGCCGGGCTACCACCCCTTCAGCTACGGGCCGTTGCAGGCGATTGCCCAGCTGCGGCTAGAGTATGAGGACGGCTCCGTGGAAACACTGGGGACGGATGAGCAGTGGCATGTGTCACCAGGCCCGATAACGACATCTTCCATTTATGCGGGTGAGGATTTTGATGCGCGGCGGGTACAGCCAGGATGGGATACTAGCGGATTTGATGCGACAAAATGGGAAACAGCTAAGATCTCTAACGGACCCGGCGGGAAGTTGCGCGGATTCACGTTTGCAACGGCACCGATTCAGGTGATCCAAACGCTTCATCCCGTTTCTAAAAAGGTGATCAAACCGGGTGTGACGGTTTATGATTTCGGGCAGAATGCCTCGCTCATGCCGAAGATCGTTATGAGCGGCCCGGCGGGGGGAGTGGTGAAGATTCTGCCAACGGAACTCGTGAAGGCCGATGGTAGCGCGGATGATACCACCTGTGGAGGTCGGAGTTACTGGACTTACACACTGGATGGGAAACAAGACGAGCTTTGGGAGCCCCATTTTTTTTACCGGGGAGCCCGGTATTTACAGGTCGAGTGCAGTGCTCCTTCAGGCAGTATGGAATTACCAGTTGTGAATTCCCTTGCTGCGGATGTGGTGCAGATGAACGCTGATCCAATCGGTGAGTTTTCCTGCTCCAATGAACTTTTTAACAGGATTCATACGCTGGTGCGTTGGGCACAGCGCAGCAATTTGATGAGCGTGCTAACAGACTGCCCTCAGCGCGAGAAACGCGGCTGGCTGGAGCAGGATCATCTCAACGGACCGTCGCTGCGCTATGAATTCGATCTCAACAGGTTGTTTGCCAAAACGGTGAACGACATTGCCGACGCTCAGATTGAGAATGGCTTGGTACCGACAACGGCGCCGGAAAACACAATTTTTGCGGGCAAGAATGGGCAGCGCAATGCCTTCGGAGATTCGCCGGAGTGGAGTAGTTCATTCCTGCTTGTGCCGCAACAGCAGTTTGAGTTCTCCGGAGATGCGTCGCTCTTTGCTCGCTACTACGACGGGATGAAACGTTATGTCGATTACCTCGGAACTCGAGCGAAGGATGGGATCGTGGATTACGGGCTGGGTGACTGGTATGATCTTGGGCCAAAACCTCCCGGCGTGTCTCAACTCACCCCAATCGCACTCACGGCCACGGCATTCTATTATCAGGATTGCGTCTTACTCGCGGAGACGGCAAAGCGTCTAGGAAAGAGTGAGGACGCGGCAACTTACTCAGCCCTGGCCGGGAAGATTCGTGAGGCTTTTAACGCAAAGTTCTTTGATGCCAAGAATGCTTATTATGCGACGGGTTCCCAGGCCGCGCAGGCGATCCCGCTCGTGATGGGGTTGGTCACGCCGGAACAGCGGCAGTCTGTGATGGATGCTCTGGTAAGGGATGTGCAGGGGCATGGAAATGCCAATTCGGCGGGCGATGTGGGATATCGGTATGTGCTGCGCGCGCTGGCAGAAGGCGGGCGTTCGGATGTGATCTTTACCATGAACAATCAGTCCGCAAAGCCGGGTTACGGGTATCAACTGGCCCACGGGGCAACGAGCCTTACGGAAGCTTGGGATGCGAGACGCAAGTCTTCGCAGAATCACTTCATGCTCGGGCAGATTATGGAATGGTTTTACCACGATCTGGCGGGGATTGCGCCTGATCCGGAATTGCCGGGATTTAAGAATGTGATTATTCACCCAAATCCAGTAGGCGATATCCGCTGGACAAAGGCTTCCTATCAATCGGAGCACGGGAAGATTGATGTTGCATGGAAAAAGACGGGCAACGCGTTTTCGCTCCAGGTGAGTCTTCCAGCAAACACAACGGGGACGGTTTTCATTCCGACCAGCAATCCAGACTCCGTAACGGAAGGGGGAGTAAAGGCTGCAAGCGCGAAGGATGTGAAGTTCCTGCGCATGGAGGGAGGCACAGCGGTTTTTCAGATTGCCTCAGGCAACTATTCATTTAGCGCAACTTAGAGACGCTGACCGATAAGTTCTAAAACGCCCTAGAAAGGTAGGGAAAGAGGCTCCTCAACGACCGGCCATCCGTCACTCCATCTCAGGGGACGGATCTGAAGGGTCGGGGTGCCGTACCAGGAACCATCGTAGAAGTGATAGGCCAGCCATGTTTTGCCGTTTTCCTGAAGCACGGAATTATGACCAGGGCCGATGAATCGTCCCTGCGTGCCAAGGAGGAGGGTGCCACCTCCTTCCATCATGGATTTACCATCCTCTCCAACATAGGGGCCGGTGATTTTATCGGACCGGCCGACACGGATGTTGTAGGTGCTTTGAACACCCCTGCAACAATAATCAAAAGAGACGAAGAGATAGTAATACTCGCCATGCTGGATGATATGCGGAGCCTCGATGGCATGGACTCCTGGGCGGCGAGCCAACGAGGTGACCTCGGGATGGAATTCGTCGATTTTTCCCGTCAGTGGATCTAGTCGCCTCATCTTAATCCCGTCGCTGAACGACCCGTAGGCTAACCAGAGCCGCCCCTGGGCATCCTGAACAGGGTTCGGGTCGATGGCGTTGAAGCGATCCCCAGGATGCGATCTAATAACAATACCTTGATCTTCCCAGTGGTAATTCGGCAAGGCAGGGTCGAGGGTTTTGTTCGTTGCGAGTGCGATGCACGACTCAGTGGAACCAAAGGTGGAGAGCGCATAGTAGAGCAGGTAACCTCCGTTGATAAACACCAGCCCGGGCGCCCATGGGGATTTTGCTGACGGCAAGGTCTGAACGGCCCAGGGAGGAAGAGCCTCAAAGACTCGTCCGAGTTTCTTCCAGTGGATCAGATCCTTTGACTGCCTGATAGGAATCCCCTTGCCCGTGCTAAAAACATAGTAACGCCCGTTTGCCGCGATGAGAAAGGGATCATGAACACCCCACACATCACCCTGTTGAGCATACAACCTTGCGATCAAAAGAAAAAACAGCACGCAAACTATCACCGCTGCCCGGATAACAGCGATCATGAGTGAGGTGAAAATAGATTCATCATTTGTGCCGCCCGAAGGCTAAAATGTTCCTGATGACCGGAACGATGAAAAAGAGAAAGCGTCTTGGTATCACTCCGGCATGGAGTCTGTTGCTGATATTCATGCTGACTTTTGTTCCGGCTCGGGGTGCCACAGCGTGGTGGACTTGCCATCATTGCGACTGCAACCGACTGGTGACGGTCACAGGGAGTTTCCAGCATCCATCAAACAATATCAACGTGATCCGGGGCACAAATTTTCGAGTGAGCATCCCTGATCTTGATCCTGGAATCTACCGCGTGGCACTTGTTCTTCCTCTGAGTTCCAAGCATCAAAGAATCCCTCTCGAAATCTCCAGCAAGGGAAAGAAACTATGGTCAGGGGAAATTGCTACCGGCTTCCACGATGGCTCCATTGATTCACTTTCCTTCCGGGTGCCTTTTGACGGGATGGCAGCCGACAGACCATTGATTCTTGAGTTCAGAGCAAGGAAGGCCTGGGTGAGTCTGAAATCGCTCGAAATCAGCAACTCCCAGGGACAGGCTGTCGTCTCGATGGAGATGAAGGATCTGGTGAGTAAAAAACCGTGATTTAGTTTCTCTCGCCAGTGTAGGGGCCGTCTGGAACGGGTTTCCCGAAGTCCGGTGTCCCGTCAGGTTTCCAGAAAATAAGTTGGGCGCGAACATGGCGGTTCTTGTCGACCATGGGATCACTCTTCAAATCGTAGTTCCGGTCATGATACACGATGACATCCCGACCGTCGGGCAGTGTCGTAAAGGAGTTATGGCCGGGCCCCCATTGATTGTTCTCTGGAGCGCTGACGAAGACCGGTTCGTGTGATTTGGTCCAGGATTTTGGGTCGAGAAGATCGGCGTCGGCCTTTGCGCTGAGCATTCCGAGACAATATTCGGAGCCAATACCGGAGGCGGAGTAGACAAGAAAGATCCGGTCATTCTTTTTCAGCACTTCCGGTCCTTCATTGACCTTACAGCGGATGCACTCCCAATGAAATTCTGGTGAGGAGAGCCTGACGGAGGGCTTGATGATCGACCAGGGAGTGTCCATCTGCGCGATGTAGATGCTTGAGTTCACTTTTAACTTAGGATTGGCCTGCGCCCAGACCAGGTAGCGTTTCCCTGAATTCTCAAAAGTAGTCGGATCCAGGGTGAAGGAGTCACCCCCCACATCGAGTTTTCCTTTCTCTATCCACTCGCCTTCCATCGGATTGGGCGAAGAGTTCTCCAGCACATAGAGGCGGATCTTCCAATTGTTCTCTTTGTCACCGGCAGCGAAGTAAATGTACCATTTGCCATTGATAAAGTGGAGTTCCGGGGCCCAGATGTAGCCGCCCATCGGGCCTTTCTCGTGGCGTTTCCAGATTTCTTTGGGATTCGCGGTGCGGAGTCCATCGATGGATGTCGCCTCACGCATTTCGAGATAATCCCAATCAGGAACCGTAGCCATCATGTAGTAGTGGCCATCGTGAAAGGTAACGGAGGGATCCGCCCGCTGTTCGACCAGGGGATTGGTCCAGAGCGTTTCTGCAGCCGAGAGGGTTGCGTTTATTACTGAAATGACGAGAAATGTCGCAGCAGCGTGAAAAAATTTTGGTTTCATGGAGGGAGCGATGAGGGGGGATAAAAGATAGTCGAGTCGTCACCATAACAACCTCCCGAGGGGAATTGCAGCATTTAGTGAGGGTTCCAACTCCATCTGCATGGAGAGTTTGAGGAGGGTCTCGACAATATTTCCGTTGCTATCAGATCTACTCAGTAAGCAGCACGTGGGGTGAAGATTGAATTGTTGACACGATCGCGATTCGCGCTACTCTCTCACCTCCCGCCGTCCAACCAACCGGGATTCTTTTCCATGGCCACTTCCGAAGTCATCCTCACTGAAGCCGTTCCCTCACTGGGAGCGGAAGCCGATATCGTCAAGGTACGCGCCGGCTACGCACGCAACTTTCTGATCCCCGGAGGCAAGGCCCTGGAGGTCACTCCCGCTTCCCTGCGTAAGATCAATAATCTCAAAGCCAAGCGCGCTGAGCGTGAAGCCCGTGAGATCAACGAGGCGGAGGCTATCGCTTCCAAGATCAACAAACTCCGTCTGACCCTAAAACTCGAGACCGGCGAAACCGGCAAGGCCTTCGGTTCCATCACGGCAGCCGACCTTCTCGCTCGTCTCTCCACAGAGATCAACGACCTCGTTCTTCCCAAGCATGCCATTGTCCTGGATCGCCCCCTAAAAGAGAGTGGCGAACACCAGATCGTGGTGAAGATTCACCCCGAAGTGACCGCCACCCTCCGTATCGAGATTGCTGCCGCCCCCAAGGTCGAACAGCCCGCAGAGGAAGAAGAGGGCACCCGTCGTCCTCGCCGTTCCGAGGCTTAGTTTTCCAACGGCTAGGGGCATAACGGATTTTCAAAATCCTTGAACTGAACCGAGCATGGCCGAAAGTCCAAAGGACGATCACGGCCCTGCCCAAGCCACCGGCTCATCCGTAGCAGGGAAATCCTCCGCGAAATCCCGTGCCTCAGCACGGACTTCTGGAGAAGACAGAACTGATTCTCCACGTTTTGGTTCGGGACAACGATTACCCGACCCCCATCGTCCGTTGCCCGCCAGTCTGGATGCCGAGATGGGTGTCCTCTCCTCGATCCTTCTCTCCCCCAGGGAGACCATGCTGGACATGATCGAAAAAGGGATGACGGAGACGCACTTTCATCATCCCGCCCACGGTACCATCTATTCGACGGTGATCGATCTCTGGAACTCATCCACACCGATCGACCTGATCACACTCACCCAGGCGCTGGCAGATCGGAATCTTCTGGAACAAATCGGTGGCCCAGTTGTTCTGGCAAACCTTCAGACCTTCCTCCCGACTGCTGCCAACGCGGAATACTATCTGGACATCGTTAAGGAGAAGTATCTCCTGAGGCAGATGATCTCCGTCTGCACGGCATCAGCAGCACGATGCTATGATGAGCAGGGGGATGTAAAGACCCTGATCGACGATGTCGAAAAGCAGATTTTCACGGTCAGTGAGACACGTGTGAACCAGGATCAACTCAAGGACATCAAGGATCACGTGAACAGCGCCATCGAGGCGATCGAACTGCTCCATAAGAACAAAGGACAGGTCACCGGTGTCCCAACGGGATACAAGGTGTTCGATGACATGACCAGCGGCCTGCATCCGAGTGAAATGATCGTCATCGCTGCACGCCCCTCCATGGGCAAGACCGCTTTTGCGATGAATATCGCCGAACATGTAGCGGTCGATCACAACAAACCGGTCGGCGTCTTCAGTCTGGAAATGAGTTCCCAGCAACTCGTCCAGCGACTGCTCTGCTCCCGCGCCCGGGTTAATCTTCAGAGCATCCGCAACGGATTTCTCGGGAAGGGTGATATGAATCATCTCGCGGTTGCGGCCGATGCCTTTGCCAAGAGCAAAATGTTTATCGATGACACGGCGGGCCTAAGCATCCTAGAGCTACGTGCCAAAGCTCGCCGACTCAAGGATCGCCACGATCTCGGACTGATCGTCATCGACTACCTACAGCTTCTCAAATCCCCTTCCAAGCGGGCACAGGAAAACCGGCAGATTGAAATCGCAGAAATCTCCGGCGGCATCAAGGCGCTCGCCAAAGAACTCAGCATTCCCATCATCGTGCTGGCACAGCTCAACCGTGAATCCGAGAAGCGCGGCGATGGGAAGCCCCGCATCTCCGATCTCCGTGAATCCGGATCGATTGAACAGGATGCCGATGTGGTCGGACTCCTTTACCGTTCCGCCTACTATGCCAAGGATGAGGAGGAGAAAGTCGAAAAGGCGGGTGAAGCAGCCCTCATCATTGCCAAGCAGCGTAACGGCCCCACAGGGGAAGTCCCCCTCACCTTCCTGAGCGAATTCACCCGCTTTGAAACGCGTGATGTGGCTCACGGAGACGGAGCATAGAGCGGTTTAATTAATTCTATTGCCATTCTTTGCGGTGGCATAGGGCGTTNNCAACCTCTGAAACGGAAGCTTCCGGAGCTTCCACCCGGACAGGAGGTGTCACCCCTTGAACACCGTCGGGTTGTTGAATTTTCGGTAACGGTGGCACTCCCGTAATTTCACGGTGAAAATCTTCCTTTGCCTTCTGCAACTCGGCAAGTGCCTTACCAAGACCACGCGCCAGCTCAGGCAGTTTTTTCGGACCGAAGAGCACTAGCGCCAGAATGCCGATGAAGATCCATTCCGGTGCTGCCGGCATTCCAAAGGCAAAAAAGTACATACGGAGTAATCTAATCTGGAACTCAGGAACTCAAGAAATGATTTCTTTTAAACTGAAAACGTTGCGATCGCCGCTTCGAGAGTCGCCACATCCGAGATGCTGATAATCTGGGTTCCCTTGCGGATGCGTCCGACGAGCCCTGCGACGACACCACCCGGCCCGAGTTCAAGGAATCTGGTGATCCCGAGATGATCAATCATGTACTCGATACTGCTTGTCCAACAGACGGAACCCGTCACCTGATCGGCCAGCGACTGGCGGATGGCATCCGGAGAATCTGCGGGAAGACCATCGACATTGGCGACCACAGGCACTTTTGGCATCACAATCGGGGTTTCCGAAAGAACAACGCTAAGGCGCTGATAGGCGGGCTCCATGAGTCGGGAATGAAAGGCACCAGCCACAGTCAACTCCACCGCTTTACGGGCTCCGTATTCCTTGGCCATTCCGACGGCGAGAGCGATCCTGGACTGTTCACCCGAAATGACGATTTGTCCCGGGCTGTTGAAATTAGCAACATCGACATCCGCGGCGGCGGCCAGATTTCGAACGCCCTGTTCATCCGCACCGATGATGGCTGCCATTCCTCCATGGGTGGCCTCGCACGCCTCCTGCATGAAGCGTGCGCGCTGATCGACCAGCCTCAGGCCAGTCTCAAAGTCGAAGGTTCCGGCAGCGGCATGGGCTGTGAATTCCCCGAGCGACAGACCGGCGGCGGCATCAAAGGAAAGTGCCGGAAACTTCTCCTGGAGGACGGCAAGCACTGCGAGACCGTGGGTGTAGAGCGCAGGCTGACAGACGGAGGTCTTGGTCAGTTCCTCGGCGGGCCCTTCAAAGGCGATCTCAGAAAGTGAATAACCCAGAATCCCATCGGCCTTTTCAAAGAGGGCGGTGGCTACAGGATAAGTGGCGGCGAGATCTTTGCCCATACCGACGGCTTGGGATCCCTGACCGGAGAAGAGAAGTGCAGTTTTCATAAAATAATGGGGGAAGTTTAGAAGTAAAACGGGATTCCGGCTTTGGCGAAAGCCTCTTTCTGGTCCTTGAGATAGAGATCACCGAGACGATCAAACCCTCCGGAGGCTCGGAATTCTTTTAAAAATTCATCCACCTGATCGCGCAGCACTGTATCTCCGGGCCTGAGTCCAATGGCCCATGACTCTTTCTGTACCGGCTCCAGCAAGGCGATTGTCTCTTCAGGATGGGCCTGTTGATTCTTCCAGACGCTCATCTGATCATAGAGGAACCCGTCGGCCTTTCCCTGAATCACTTCGAGCACGGCAGAAGACTCCTTGTCGAGCACGAGGGTTTTGGCCGCTTTGAGATGGGCCTCCGCCCAAACTTGTCCCGTTGTCCCCTGCCGGACAGCCAAGGTGCGTCCCGGTTGATCAAGGTCACTGCTTTTAGTCAGGCCGGAATTTTTCCCTGCCAGCACAGCCAGACCAATCGAGAGGTAGGGTTCTGAAAAAGCGATGGTCTTCTCACGCTCCGACGTATCGGTCATTGAGGAGATAATGAGATCGATCTTTCCTGTGAGTAGCGAAGGTATCAGTCCGGTGAAGGGGATATTCTCAATCGTCACCGGTCGATGTAGAAATTCTCCAAGGACATGAGACAGGTCAGGACTGACTCCTGTGGGATTTCCCTGTGTATCAATCGTCTCAAATGGGGGATAGGAAAGATCCATGCCGACAAGAAGCGGTTTCTCTCCGATGGGGCTCCTGTGACACGATGTCAGGACGATGATCCATGCGAACACCGCCATCACATCAAGTAAGTTACGTAGTCTCATGGATTAAATCAGCGGTCCCTTAAGGGAGTGTCTCTTCAGAAATTTCCCCCAACTCGGAAACTAGCTCACGGGGCATCTGTTTCTCAGCTTTGGCCCCCAGATCGCGAAGACGAAGGGCGGTGCCGATGATATTGCCCTTCTGGGACGAGAGTCTGGCGACGGCATCATCATGCGCAGCTGTCGCTTGGGCAAGTCGCTCCCGCACTCCAAGCAGTCCCTTGGCAAATTCAGTTAACTTGTCATGAAGCACCCCTCCAAGCCGCGCAATCTCCAAAACATTTTTGGTCTGCTTCTCGACTTTCCAGACATTGGTCACCGTTCTCAGGGCAGCCAATAGAGTGCTTGGAGTGACCAGAATCACCCGGTGACTGAAGGCGAATTCAAAAAGCTTGGGATCAGCAGTGAGTGCTGCTCCGAAAGCAGGTTCAATCGGGAGGAACATCATCACCACCTCGGGCGTCTTCCCCTCAAAGAGATCGGCATATCCCTTCTCTGAAATCGACTTGATATGCTGACGAACGGCGGACGCATGATCGATCAACGCACGCTGGCGATCCACTTCCTCGATGGCGTTGCAGGAGCGTTCGTAGTCCACCAAAGAGACCTTTGAATCAACCACAATAAAACGCCCCTCCGGCAGATAAATGACGGCATCGGGTCGGAGGCGATTTTCCGTAGATACCTGAAGCTCAAATTCACGCCCCCTCTCCAGACCGGAGAGCTCCAGGGTGCGCTCCAGAATCAGCTCTCCCCAGGCACCTCGCCGTTGTGATTCCCCCTTCAGCGCAGAGGCCAGATTACGGGCATCGTCTGAGAGACGGGCATTCATTTGAGCAAGACTCTGCAGATGCTGTTGAAGACCGGAGGTGCTTTTGGTCTGGGAGTCATGGACCTCGTCGACCCGTTTGCGGAAGAAGGCCAATTGTTCCTGAAGAGGCGAAAGCAGTCCGCCGATTTTTTCACTGCTGGTCTGGGAAAACGACTTTGTCCGCTCCTCGAGAATCTCCGTGGCAAGATTGCGAAATTGGGCCGTCAGCACTTCGGCCAACTGCCGCTGCTCGTTTCTTGCTTCCTCCCTCAGATTTACAACCTCCTCGCGACCCTTTGTCGCTTCCTCGGAAAACCGCCGTGCCTCGCTCTCAGCCTGTTCGGCACGAAGTTGTGCGATCGAGATCGCTCCGCGACTTCGGGCATCCTTAAGCAACCAGCCGACAACTGCACCAAGTCCCAGCCCGATCAACAGACCGAGAAGAAGGAGCAGCGTGTAAGTCATCTGCAGACTCTAGCAGAGTGCCCTGAAATGGGAACAGTCAGGAACTTTAGAGCTAGACCTTTGGACCGTGCCAGCCGCCGGAGGGAAGGAGTACTTCATTTACTTCTTCAGGGCCCCAGGTTCCTTTCTTGTAGGTATGGACAGGACCGGAGTTGCTGATGATCTTATCAACGATGCGCCACCCTTCCTCGACAACATCCTGCCGCGCAAAGAGGGCCTGATCGCCACGAATGGCGTCACCGATGAGCCGTTCGTAAGGGGTCATCTCGTCGGGTTGCTGATCAACAACTTTCAGTTCCACGGGTTCGCCGACCATCCGTTCCCCGTCGATCTTGACCTGCATCCCGATGCCGATCTCAATGCGTGGGGAAAAGAGGAATCGGACAAAATCATGGAACGGTGCCTGCTCCTCGGTGAACACCACATCGGGCGGACGGTGAAATTGCACGCGCACTTCTGTGGCCGTGATCGGCAGATTTTTTCCGGCTCGGATATAGATGGGAACACCCTGCCAGCGCCAGTTGTCGATATAGACACGGACAGCGGCAAAGGTCTCCGTGCGGCTGTTGGGAGCAACCCCGGGTTCCTGAAGGTATCCCTCGAACTGACCACGCACGATGTCGTTGGTCGTGATCGTACGGATCGAACGGAAGAGCTTCACCTGCTCGTCGCGCACCCGTTCCATGTCGGGCCAATAGGGAGGCTCCATGCAGAGGAATCCGACCACCTGCATCAGGTGATTTTCGATCACATCCCGGAGGCAGCCGGTCTCGTCGTAGAATTTCCCGCGACCCTCCACACCGAAGGACTCGGCCATCGTGATCTGGATATTGCTCACATACTGACG
The DNA here is from genome assembly GCA_002452515.1 of Spartobacteria bacterium UBA6821. Lineage (GTDB taxonomy): Bacteria > Verrucomicrobiota > Verrucomicrobiia > Chthoniobacterales > UBA6821 > UBA6821. Next base: position 12,034 of record DKEN01000017.1, read on the forward strand.
GTTCCAGACCGGCTCTAGGAAGGAATTGGCGAAGCGCGTGTAGAGGACATTCTGCGTCGCCTCCTTGCCGAGATAATGGTCGATGCGAAAAACCTGTCTCTCATCCAATACTTCATGGAGGAGCTCATTGAGTTCAGTCGCTGAGGCAAGATCCCGACCGAAAGGCTTTTCCACAACCACGCGTGCATTCTCCAGACAACCGGCAGCCTTCAGCCCCTTGGTGACCTCTCCAAAAAGCACCGGTGGAATCGCAAGATAATGGATCGGATGTTGAGCGCTCCCGAGGGCTTTCTTCAGATTTTCAAAGGTCAAGGGATCGCTGTAATCGCCATCCACAAATTGGAATGAGTCGGCGAATTTCTTGAATGCCGCCTCATCCACTCCACGCCCAAAGGTGGTAATCCCCTCACGCGCCCGCTCAATGAGCTGTTCACGGGTCATCCCATCCCCTTTGGCGACACCGATGACCGGACCGTTGAGCACACCCCGGCGATAGAGAGCCTGGATCGTGTCGAAGAGTTTCTTATGGGCAAGATCTCCTGTGGCTCCGAAGAGAACCAGCGCATCGCTTTTAGGTATGGTCATGAATGAGAGGCTGTTAGGTTCAAAGAATCGGTGAATGGACATTCCCCACTAAGCGCTTCCTTCAGGTTTCTCGTGATGGCCGCCGAATTCATAGCGCATTGCCGAACAGATTTTGTCGGCAAAGATGGCCTGATTGCGGCTTGAGAAGCGCTCGTAGAGAGACGTGGTTAGTACCGGGGCTGGCACGCCTTCGTCAATAGCAGCCTGAATGGTCCAGCGTCCTTCTCCGGAATCACTGACTCGTCCGCCAAAGGTCTCAAGCTGGGGATCACGGGCCAGGGCATCCGCAGTCAGGTCGAGCAGCCAACTGGCCACCACACTACCACGACGCCAAACCTCGGTGATCTCAGGGAGATCGAGATCAAATTGATAGTTCTCGGGTTCTCGTAGCGGGGTGGTCTCGGCATCGACCTCCCGCTTCACCTTACCGACATTGGCATTTTTTAAAATATTCAACCCTTCGGCGTAGGCAGCCATCATTCCATACTCGATGCCGTTGTGCACCATCTTCACAAAGTGGCCCGATCCCGAGGGACCGCAATGGAGATAACCCTCTTCGGCGGTGCTGTCCGTGCGGGTACGCCCCGGCGTCGGCTCCGCATTTCCCTTGCCGGGAGCCAGCGTCTTCAAAATGGGATCGAGAAATGCCACGGCCTTGTCGGGTCCGCCGATCATCTCGCAGTAACCGCGCTCCAGTCCCCAGACTCCGCCAGACGTGCCGACATCGACGTACTGAATGCCCTTCGCGGCCAGTTCCTTGGCACGGCGGATGTCATCCTTGTAATAAGAATTCCCTCCATCGATGAGTATATCCCCTGTGCCGAGCAAGGGGGAAAAGACAGCGATGGTTTCATCGACATAGGCTGCCGGGATCATCATCCAGACGGCCTTTGGCTCGCTCAATTTACTAACAAGATCCTTTGGATCCGTTGCAGCAACCGCTCCCTTCGAAGCGAGATTCTGAATTGCAGTGGCGCTGTAATCCCAGACAACGACTTCGTGACCTGCCTTGAGAAGGCGGAGAACCATATTGGCTCCCATTCGACCGAGACCGACCATTCCGATACGCATGGTAATGTTCCTTGGTTGGGGTTTGTGTGAACTCTTCACATCACAGAGGAATGGCACCCCGTCAAGCACGCGCTTCACCGCGCGCACTCATCCTGCTAGAAATCGAACCATGAACACCCGCACCGGCATTATCGCAGCCATGGATTCGGAACTACGCGATCTGGCTTCTGCGCTCGATCACGAACGCACGGAAAGCATCGCTGGTCGTGAAATCCATTATGGCTTGCTCGAAGGCCAACCCGTTGCCCTCCTGCTCTGCGGTTGCGGCAAGGTGAATGCAGCCCTTTCCGCCACCCTGCTGGCGGGACATGCAAAAGTTGCGCGGATTCTCGTCACAGGAATCTCGGGAGGACTAGCCGAGGGGCTTCAGGTCGGAGATATCGTGGTGGGCGATTCCTTCATTCAGCATGATATGGATGCCCGGCCACTATTCCCACTGCACGAAATTCCGTTCGAGGGATTCTCCGAGATCAAGGCAGAACCAGAACTTCGCCAACTACTTGCCGACGCCGCACTGGAGATGCTGGCGTCAAAACGGCCTCCCGGTCTGGAAAAAGCCACCGTCTTAGAAGGGCTCCTTGTCAGCGGGGATCAGTTCCTTGCAAGTCAGGCCGCGCGCACCCGTGTGCTGGATGCCCTGCCGCGAGCGTGCGCCGTCGATATGGAATCAGCAGCCATTGCGCAAATCTGCCGTGCTGCCGATTTGCCACTCGGAGTGATGCGCGTCATCTCCGACTCCGCCGATGGTAGCGCCCACATCGACTTCGCCCATTTTGTCGAACACTCCGCCTCTCAAGCCTGCGCGGAGACGGTGAGGCATGCATTGCGTGCTTTCGGCCGCTGAATGCATGAAGGCTATTGGCAAAAGGGGCATGGGAATGCGGCTTTGTCATGCCGAAGGCAGTCCGAGCTTGCTCGGATGGCTGATCCGGGCGGATCGCCAGACAATTTAGGCTGATGGCATTTAGATCAACAGAAGTAAAAGTCATTCTTCATCGAAAGCGGTCAGCCAAACTAGGGATTAGTTATCCACTCCATTTCCTCTGAACCTTACAGACTCACAGTCTTCAGCCTTAGAGCATGTCAACTTGAGTCATAGCCGAATGATTTTCACCACAAAGGACTGACAAAGAAAACAGCCAAAGTTGCCGCAAACGACCGAAAAAGCATCACTGGAACACCCCCTCCTCTTATACTTTATCCCACCTTGGATGGCCCTTGGATCCCTCTCTGTGGTAAAAAATTC
>DKEN01000045.1 GCA_002452515.1 Spartobacteria bacterium UBA6821
GTTCGCTCCAGTGATTGGTTAGTCACAATCTTGATATTAGAAAAAATCACTGTTTTATCCACCAGGTGCCATTTTTCCAATTAATTCGCCTTGAATTGTTGGTCAACGTTCCAGGCAAACCGCCTTCCCAATCTAAAGCAATCACTTCGCTCCTGTTTTTAAGAACGCCTCTGGATCTGTCTCCCTTCTCATTCACAAAGGTCAGGTAATTGCCTGATTGGAGAATCAGGCATGGCAATCCTATGTTATACGGGCCGCCCATCTTCCAATCACCCGCAACGTGAGGAGATGCTGAGATGTAATGAATCGGACTGCAAGTGGTGGTGTTCAATGCCGCCGACGTACAATGTGTTGGATAACAAGAGGTGGTAATTAATGCAGCTAGACCCAGAATGAGTGCGATGTACTTGTTCATAATGTCCTAGAGGGGTGAAATTTGGTTCTTCTATCCCTTGAGACAAGAATTCATCGAAGGGTGAGCGTATTCATCGACTTAGCGGGAACTTCCAGTCGTCTTGGAGAGGAGCCCACGTTGACATCGGTGGAAACGACCTGATCGGTGTCATTTTCAAATTGCACCACCTTGCTGCCATCCGGGTTCTGGAAGGCGACGATGTTCTTGAATGGCCCCGTGACAGCAATTCGTCGAGCGCCGGGAAGCACCGTGGCCGAAAAATGCTTCATCGCGAAATACTCGGGGTTGTCGATGATGGTACCTGTTTTGCGATTAACCGTGAGCAGGCTGTTTTGCTTCCAGTTCCAGCGGCTCAGGCCTGATTCATCCAAGACCATGTTCCAGAAGAAGTAGCTGCTGGCAAAGTGAGAGGTGTCTTCAATGATCCGGTGGAACGTGGTGAGACCTTGTTCCCACGTATTCTCACCTCCATTGCACTCCGTCTCGGTCTGGGCGAGTTTCTTATCGGGATACTTCTCATGGATGGCCAAAAAGGAGTCTCTGCCTCCGTATTGGCAACCGACGCCCGTGATCCCCGTGACCGTTTTCGAATCTCCCAGCACCGGATCAACATAATCGGAAATATCCTTATTGACGATGGTGCCATACCAGACTTGCACCTTGACCTGATCCTTTCCGAGTTGAGGCAACAGATAATCACGTAGGAACCGATTCAATTCCTGGCCGTTCCAGCCGCACTGTGGGTAGATGCCGTCGTTATACCTGGGCTCATTCTGGGGGTGGATGGCATAGAGGTTGATGCCTTCCGCGCGCCAGGCCTGCACAAATTTAGAAAAGTAGAGCGCATAGGCAGCCAGCGTCTGCGGATCCTGCTTCATTGTTCCGTGGGAATAGCGGCCGTTGCTCGTCATCCATGATGGTGGACACCACGGGACGGCCCAGATGCCAAGCTTGGGCTGGTAGTTCATGGCCGCTTTGATGAAGGGAATGAGACTCTCGCGATTGCGTTCGATGCTGAAGTGTTCCATCGCGTAATCGCCGGGCGTCTCATCCAGCGAATACCAGCCCAGCGAGAAATCATTGGCGCCGATCGCAACGCGGCCCAGGGTAAAGTTTGCCTCGTCCGGAGCAAATAAGGCCTTGAGTGCCACCTGGCGTTTTTCTAAGGGAAGAGAGAGGAGTGCCTCCCATCCCAGTTCGTTGAAGCATCCACCAAAACCATCCATGGTTTGATAGGTGGTTTTCGGGTTAAGGCTGATTAAAGAACCGGTGGAAGGGTTTGTTCTTTCGCTCGTTGTGACAGGGAACTCCTGCCAGGGAGTTTTTTCGGTGCTGCATATCCACTGAATAGTCGGTGTGGCTGAAGGTGTCGCCGTAGCCTGCCCCATGCCCAGACTACCGAGCAGCATGGCGAGCACTCCCGCGACTTTTCCAAATTGGGTCATGGTTCTGATGTCAACCGGAGTGGAAGCCAGAGAGAGCAGGGAGGAAGGGGGCTTTTTCATGGAAATCGTGGAATTACTTTTTGGGAGGAGGTCGAGCGGTGAAGTGTCGAGTTCGTTGGATTGAGAAAGAAGGGAAAAGCACCTTCACCGCTGCCGCCCATAGCAAGGGAACGAGCGCCTGAACCCAAGTCTACTTCTTTTCGGCAATATGAAAGAGTCGTGCAAGAATGCAAAGGCGAAATTCGAGCCCTGAACAACAGAGCAGCCGACTTGAGGGGGATGCGCTGGGAACGATTGCAGCCTTCACGGTTTTCCGCACCATCAATGGTGTTGTGGCGAAATCCTGGGGTTTCGATGGCGTCTTTTACGGGGTTAAAACGTGCCCGTAGACTTCAACTTCACTGATACGGGCGGGAGTTTCAGCAGGAACTCCTGTCAGGGTGATGCGGACGTAACGGCCGTGCGATCCCGCAGGAAAAGAATCGGTTCGGATTTGTTCGTTGCCTGTTGGCGAGGGTTGATCCGCCACCAGAGTCCAGAGACTGCCATCATCGGAAATTTCAATTTTATAGGGCCAAAAGCTTTTGGAACCAAAGTTGATTTTGCTTTTGGAAAGTGCCGTGATTTGTTCGAGATCAAGCTGCCACCACGGATTGGGCCGTTTGTCGGCCGGTGACCAGTAGGTGGCGGCATTGCCATCGTTGGCCATGCGTCCTGAGTGATCCGGAGCTTCGCTACTGACCTGGGTTGGCCGATCGGTGGCGAGATTGCCATCGGCCATTGCCGAGGTGGTCATGTTCCGAAATGCGTGGTAGGGGCGATCCGCAACGGGTGGAGTCTGCCCGGGAACGAAGACAGGAGCGCCGGTAATGGTGATAGTGAGCGTGGCATCCTGCAGCCCGGGCGAGGTCGCGCGGATCGTGCTGGTTCCGGCAAAGTAGGACCGGAATTCAATGGCGGCCATGCCGTCGCGGATGCTGATGTCGCTTCCGGGATTGAACGTGATTGACCGGCCGGTGGGAAACTCGCCGGGTCCCTGCTCGACACTGAGTGTGACAGGGGGGGAATTACTGATCGGTTTGCCCTGGGCGTCGAGGACGCTCACCACGAGTTGGCAATCATCCGTGGCATCGGTTCCGGAAATAGTCGCGTTGCTGGCGGTCAGTTGCAATTTGGCAGCGATGCCGGGCTGGGGCCATTCCGGCGGAGGGATTTTTTTGTATTCGTTGCGATACCAATACCAGCTTCTTTTTGGCAGGCGGAAGTAGTCGATGACCCCTTTTTGACCGCGGTAAAAACCGCCGATGCTCCCGTGGTCAAATCCGCACCAGATGATTTGCCCGCTGCGCCAGGGGAATGCTTCCTTTTGGAGGTCACCCCAATACGGATCGTAATTCCCGGGGCGGGGTTTGAGGATTGCCCCATACTCGGAGACAACATTGGCAATGCCGGGATTCTTGAACAGGCGGGCACCGTCGCCGTTGTAGCCAGCCACATCGCCCAGCTTATCGAGATCTCCACGCTGGCTGCCTCCGATGGCTGCCGGTCGCGTGGGATCGAGTTCGTGGGTTTCCTGGACAACGGAACTGAGCAGGTTTTTCACTTTACCCATCACGGTTTTATCAGAGAAAAAGACCTCGTTGCACATGCTCCAGATGGCGACACTTGGGTGATTGCGATGGATGCGAATTTCATCACGGAGGGTGTCTTTGACGCTTTGCTCGAATTCTGACTGGTCCTGCGGGTCCGTCGGGTAGGCGCTGGAATTCCAATTTCCTTTTTGGGCGATTCCGCCGGTGCCCCAGAAACAGTTTTCCGACCAGAGCAGGACTCCGAGCTTGTCGCAAGCATCGCTGAGGGCAGGACTGTGCGGGTAGTGGGAACCCCGAATGAAATCAAAGCCCGCCTCCTTGAGCATTTTCACATCGCGGTAAATCGCTGCATCCGTCACTGCATCGCCCCAGCCCGCGTGATCCTGATGGACATTGGCACCATGGAAATAGAAATGCTCCCCGTTGAGAAAAAACCCCTGGTCTGCTGTCCATTTCATCCAGCGAAATCCAAGCGGTGACACCACTTCATCAACCGGCTTGTTCCCGTTCAGGACGGTCGTGCGGACTGAATAAAGAAAAGGATGATCCGGGTGCCAGAGCCGCGGATGCGGAATCCGATCCGTGGTCTGATCAAAGACCAAGAAGGCTCCCGGGGCCACGGTCTGGGTTGAAGTAGCCTCGGTCACGGGATTGCCCTCGGGGTCGATGATTTGCTGGTGAACGGTGCAGACGGCGGAAGAACTGCCGTCGTTTCGGACTTCTGTTTTGATGTTGACCCGAGCTGAGTCTGCGGAGATTTCCGGAGTGGTGACAAAAGTGCCATACCAGGTGACGTGGAGAGGATCGGTGACTACCAGAGAGACATCACGGTAAATGCCGCCGGAAAACGTGTGTTCCCCGGCACGCGGAGCTAGGCGGGGATCCCATTTATTGTTGAGGCGTACGGCGATCACGTTGGCACCGGGTTTTACGGCGGCGGTGATATCCATCGAAAAGCCGGTATACCCCCCCTTGTGTTCGCCGATGCGAGATCCGTTGACATAAACTTCGGCATCCTGAAATGCCGCTTCGAATTGCAGGAAAATTCGTTTGTTTGCCCATTCCGGCTTGCAGTCGAAACTCTTCCGATACCACCCATATCCGATGTAAAAGTCCTTCGATAGGAAATAGGGGATACTGAAAGAATGAGGCAATCCGATGGCAAACCAGTCGGAGTCCTTATAGGTCGGAGCTTCGGCGCCGGGATAGTCGCCGAGTTTAAATTTCCAATCGCGGTTAAAGTTAATGGTTTCCCGGAGCGGCTCCGAGCCGAAGAGCAACATCGGAAGCACAAGGAAAATAAGAAAAGGAAGAATTTTTTTCATGCCGAAGTGGATCGCTTATCCAATTTCCGGATACGGGTGATATGGTGGCCACCTTCGAAGTCGGTGACGGAATGAAGCGCATGATTGGAACCGATGGCGATTTTCATGGAAGAAGGTGAGCGGGGCTGCGGAGGTCGCAAAAGGGTTTTCTTTCATACTTGCTGGTATCGCTTGTGCCAATCAGAAGTCTGGCGGTTCCCCACACAGTCGGTAAACCAAAAGCGGAAAATCCCCCGTGCTCCTTTCGCTTCGACTTTATCAATTCTGTTATCATTACGAACTGACCCCGACGTTGTCGGTTGTTTGGATGTCTCGGATCCTGGTGGATCGTGGCTTTGAGAGTCGCTTCAAGTGCAGCTTCTTGTAGAAACGGTTTTTTTGGAGCAATGGAGCACTGCCTCGTACTCATCCAGGATGCCGCAGAGGGTCTTGTTGAATTTGCTAGCGTCGGTGTGTTCGGTAGTGCCGAGTTTTTGCTGAATGCGCTTTCCTCGGCAATAGAATCTAGCGTAATACTCTTTGCGATGAGTTTGCTGATAGAGGCTCTCGGAGATTTGTACCAGCTAGTCGCGATTAATTCTGATTTTTTTGGTTGGCATGGCTACATTCATACCGTTGGGTAATCCTATGGGTAACCGAGATTTTCATTCTCCTCGGCAACCTCATTGTACAGAGTAAAGGGGCAGTTAGCTCAGCGGTAGAGCGGCTCGCTTACACCGAGTTGGTCGGGGGTTCGATTCCCTCACTGCCCACCACTCCTTATTACTTTGCTGTCAGCGTCTCGGGGAGTTGATCTGCGGCGGTCGAGAAATAGGGGGCAAGTGGATCGGGAGTTAACCCCTTCAGGCCTACAACGACAGCGGCGGCGTTGTAAGCTGCGCCCTCAGGAGTGGAGTGAGTTCGTTGATCTCCGAAGAGGGAATTGACCTTTTCAGGGCCAAGTTTTTCAAGCCCTTTGGCGATGATCGAGTTGGCGTCAATGTAGAGGGCTCCCTCGGCTTTGGCTGCATTCTCGGTCCACTTGACGAACGTCTCCTGCTCACCACGGGAGATTTTTCCATCTTTCCAATCCTTGTGAGGAACCATGGAAAGCAGGATGGGTGTGGCTCCCTTGGCCTTGGTGTCAGCCGCATATTTACGCATGTACCAGCCGAAGGAATGAATCGTTTCCATGGTTTTCAAATCCGCCTTGAAGGCTTGCGCTGTCTCCTCTCCTTCACCGTGGAGTGAGGGGCGGCCTTTGGCTCTGGGGTCTTTGTAATCACCGACATCGTTATGCCCGAACTGGATCAGCACAAAATCACCCGCCTTGACCGTTGAGAGGACCTTATCCCACCGTCCCTCGCTAATATAGGTGCGGGAGGAACGGCCCCCAATAGCCTGATTGACCACGTTAATCTTCGCGGGATTGAAGAAAGCGCCGATTTCCGAACCCCATCCCCGAAGTGGTGAATTGCTGCGGGCGGTGGAGTCTCCAACGACGACAAGAGTCGGGAGGGTGGGATTCGTCGCAGTCTGCAGGGCTGCCTTTGACGCATCAACGACGGGGCGTTCGTCATCTACAGCTCTCAATGAGGGAGCCAGGAAACAGGCGCTTAGGACAATCGAATAGAGTGGGAGGAGGGAACGATCCATGACGAACTATTACTGAAAGGCTGCAGATACCTCCATCTGATAATTAAGAACCTCTAGGGTTCTAGGGTTTTGGAGGAAATGCGGAGAAAGATGTGCTCATTCGTTATCTTCTGATTGCCCGATTTTTTTACCACAAAGAGGGATCCAAGGGCCATCCAAGGTGGGATAAAATAAAAGAGGATGGCTATTCCAGTGATGCTTTTTAGGCCCCGTGCGGAAAGCTTGGCTGTTTTCTTTGTCAGTCCTTTGAACTCAGGCTCTCCCGAGCCATTCGCCGCTAAAGGGGCTACCTCTGGTAGTCCTATCAGCTCCCACCAGTCGCTGATTTGTGGTGAAAATCATTCGGCTATGACTCAAGTTAACATGCTCTAGCGCCCTGCTGGTTCGGACAGCCAAGAAACACGCCGAATCAATTGACTCGGCGTGCTACTTTGTCGTTTCCCTAGGGACGCTAAATTTAATTATTTGCCCGATGGGGAGGGAGCAGGAGTAGGAGCATTGGTGTCATGCTTGTGGCAACTGCCACAACCGCCACAACCGCCATCATCATCGGCGCGCAGGGTGGAGATGCCGGCGATGCCGCCGAGGAGGATCGCCGCAAGGGCGAGACGTAGTGTAGTATTCTTCATGGGTGGTGTTTTTGTTCTTTTTGAGCCGCAGGTTATTTCCACGGTCATTTAAGTAAACACCCCAATCAACCGAAAGTTGCCCACGGATACGAAATTCTTCAGAGTTTCATCATCCTGCGTCAGCCAACCATCATAGTTCCTCGTCCACAGGCGTGAGAATCTCACTCGAAGCAGAAATGCCAGAGCGAAAGCTATCTTGATGGCCCGTCATCTTGTCGAGAGAGTTGAGCAAAGGCCCAAGGTGGATGTTGAGATCAGGGCGTGTTCCCGCCCAGGGGAACAGGGCGTCAATCTCCTGTGCCGATGTTGATTCTGAAATCGGTTTCAACAACTGCAGCACCGCAGTGAGGAGGGGATAATAGATCCTTGTGTCGTGTCCCATGCAGAGGTCGATCACGGATGGTGGGCGCCCGGCGCGTCCCATGCGCAGGCGGGTGCCGTTATGGTAGGGAGTGAGTCCCAGTTCCCAGACGCCTTCCTGACTCTGTAAATGAAGGGCGCTGTATTCGTGAGAAGGATCAACTCTTCGGAAGATCACGGCAGGGGATCTTACTCAGTTTTGTTACGGTCGGGATGACCCCACCAACTGTTCTGGCGTTTCCCGTCATAGTGCTCTTCGAAGGCACGAACGACATCCTCCATAGTGCCATCGGCTGGAGCCCAGACCTTGACATCGGGGAAATCTGTCGAGGTATTCCGGTTTTTAACAGGGCTGCGAAATTGGATGGGACACCAGAAAGACTCGATATTGCGAAGCATCTCGCTGCCGAGCGCCCAGACGCCGGTCATCCAGTCGCAGTACCAGCACCAGAGTAGGTCATAACCGATGAGGCCATCGTACTTGTGGCGTGAAAGGTTGATCCATTCCGAGGATTTGTAGCGAGGAAGCTTTGCCAACCAGGCCACGGGTGGGTAGGTCAGCACTTCTACGAATCTCACCAGTGCAAATGCCGCGACGGCCGGCGTGGTCATCAGGAGGGCAAACTGATTGCGTATGGGCCCCAGAAGCCGAGCCTGGGCATCGGTCAGTGTCGGACTTCCTTTCCTGCGTCCCCTGATTACTCTGTCAATCAGGCAAAAGGCGTGAATGGCGACGATCTGGGCGATGATGGCAGCAGCCACTCCCTTCCATCCCAGAAGATACGCTCCAACGACCCAGGGAATCCAGGTGAAGAGACTGACAAAGAAATCCAAAACGGGGGCCTGCGCCACTTTTTCCGTGATGGCATAGGCGATGCGGGTGACGAGAGCTGCTACGAATAATCCGCCAAAGATCAACAGGGAGCAGGAGAGAAAGGAAGAAGAACCTAGCATGATGGTTGTCATACTAGTCTAGCCCGACATGAAAGAAGGAGTCTTTTCGATCCTTAATTTCGTTCCACCGCGGTCTGTGTTTTCTAGGGTAGCGCTGATTTCATCCGATGATGACTACTGGAGGAGAAAAGGGTGTTTTTGTACGGCACCTTGTTCTAGCAAGGTTTTACCGTCCATTCGGAATCGTGCCTTCGACATGTTATCCTTCGCGTCCCTTCCCTGGGACTTGATTCAGGAGCGACGCGCAGTGGCAACACAATGCCGCTCCACAGCTACGTGTTCAACAGTCGGAATTTTCCTGCCGCAACGGCCTCTATGCGATTTAATCAGCGTTTCCCTAGATGTGTTTTTACAATGAAAATAAATGATTGACTCCAATCATTTAAAAGCAAATCGTCTACCGATGCGCGTTCCGAAACATGTTGTTGAAACCAGGCGCTCCCGCTTGGCCGAACTCCTGTTGGGACGGGGCTACCTGCCCATCAGTCAACTCTGTGAGGAACTTGGTGTCTCCGAGGCGACTGCAAGGCGCGATCTTTCGGCCTTGGAAAAAGAGGAACGGATCACAAGAACCTATGGAGGGGCCCTTGGTGAGTTCAATGCCACCTTCACTTCATTCCGGGAACGTATCCGCCAAAACTCCGACGCCAAGAGCGCCATGGCCCGCATCGCCGTCTCCCTGATCAGGCCAGGGATGAGTGTTTACCTCGATGCAGGGACAACCATTTTCTCCGTTGCTCAGGAATTACGCCGTAATCTTCCCCCCGATCTTGTCCTCATCACGAACAACCTGGCGCTGCTCGAGACCCTTGGGTCGCTCGCGGGAGCAAAAACAGTCCTGCTTGGCGGGCAGCTTTTGGAACGACAATCCGTGCTGCTTGGACAGGAGGCCGTGAAGGCTGTCTCATCCCAGAACATCGACCTCGCGTTTTTGAGTGCCCAGGCGATCAATCAGCAGGGTCTCTGGAATTCCCAAAGTGATGTGGTGAAACTCCAGCAGGCAGTCATCAGAAAGGCAACTCACTCCTGTTTCTGTCTGGATCGTTCGAAGTTGGGACGCACCGCCCCGGAACATCTCGCCAACTGGACGACTGTACGGATGGTGGTCAGTGATCTCACGAGACCAGAATTCCGTCAGGCAGGGATCCAGTTGAAGCCGGATATTCTTTTTTCAACCCATCCGTAATCCCTCCGAGTTCCCCCCTCACCTTTCTATCTCCCATGTCCACAACGCGTCATTATCTAGCCATTGATCTCGGAGCCGAAAGCGGACGCGTGATGCTGGGTTCGCTTGCCGATGGAAAGTTGACTCTGGAGGAGCTGCATCGCTTTGCCAACAGGGCCGTTGTGGTAAAGGATTCCCGCCGGTGGGATTTTCTGCATCTTTATGCCGAGATCGTGGAAGGGCTGCGGAAGGCTGGAGGACTCGGGCTGCCGATCCGTTCCCTCAGCACCGATTCCTGGGGAGTGGACTATGCGTTCATGAAGGGGGATGAGCCTTTCCTCTCAACTCCCTACCAGTATCGCGACACTCGGACCGATGGCGCCTATGAAAAGATGCCTGTCACCAAAGAGGAGATTTATACGGCAACGGGCATTCAGTTCATGACAATCAACTCGATCTGCCAGCTGCACACCGACCTGCTCGAACGGACGGAAATTGTGGAATTTGCCGATAGCTTTCTGCTGATTGCGGACCTGGTGAATCATCTTTTAGGTGGCGAAGCCGTCGCCGAGGCTTCTCTCGCCAGCACAACCCAGCTCTATGATCCGGCACGGCATGACTGGGCCCGTTCTCTCATTGCGCGGCTGGGGCTGCCGGAAAGAATCTTCCCAAAAGTAGTCCCCTCGGGCACCTCGATCGGCACCCTCTCAGCTGAACTTCAGGAGGAGACCCGTCTGGGCTCCGTCAATGTGGTCGCCACCTGCTCCCATGACACCGGTGCAGCCGTCGCGGCCGTTCCTGCCACGGATCAGGAAGGCTGGGCTTACCTCAGTTCCGGAACCTGGTCGCTGCTTGGCGTGGAGTCACCACTTCCTGTCCTGACGGAAAAAGCCCGTTCGCTGAATTTTACCAACGAGGTCGGCCATGGAGGCACCATCCGCCTTCTCAAGAATATCGCCGGACTTTGGATCCTCCAGGAATGCATGCGCTTCTGGAGGGAGAGCGGACAGGAACAGAACTATGGCGAGCTGGTTCATCTTGCCTTCCAGGAACCCACTCTTGAAGTTTTGATTAATCCCGATGATCCACGGTTCCAAAAATCCGGAGGAACAACCGCTTCTGGCGGCATGCCGGAACGGATTGCGGAATACGCGAGGGAGACTGGACAGAGAATTCCTACGACGCCGGGGGCTATTTCCCGATGTATTCTTGAGAGCCTTGCCCTGCTCTATCGTCGCAGCATCGGTGAACTTGAATCCCTGACCGGAAATCCTATCAACAGACTCCACATCGTTGGCGGAGGCACGCGTAATGAACTACTCAATCAAGCCGCTGCAAACGCCACCGGCCTGCGCATCATCACGGGTCCGGTTGAAGCAACAGCCGCTGGAAATATCCTGATCCAAGCTATCTCCGCAGGCGATATCACTTCCCTCTCCGAAGCACGTAAAATAGTCGCCGACTCATTCTCTCAGCATATCTTTGAACCGCAGGACTCAAGCCTCTGGGAGGCAGCCTACGCACGATTTGTTGCCCTTCCCTGATTTTTTTAGCCAACCAACAACAGATAGTTCACCCTACTAAACACCAAACACATGAGCCACACACCCCTCCCCAACCTCTGGGACGATGCCAAAGCCTCCAAGCTCGATCTCGTCGACCAGCTTGTTTACCGTTCCAACCTGCTCGGTTCTGACCAGCGCATCACCAACACCGGTGGTGGTAACACCTCCTCCAAGATCATCGAGAAGGATCCCCTCACGGGAGAGAGCACCGAGGTCCTCTGGGTAAAGGGTTCCGGCGGGGATCTGCGCACCTCGAAACGGGAAAATTTTTCCTCCCTCTATCAAGATAAGCTCGTCGGCCTTCAGAAGAACTATGGTACTCGCGCCGACAAGGGACTGAAATCCCAGGCAGAGGACGAGATGGTCGGGGCCTACGCACACACCACGTTCAATCTCAATCCCCGTCCCTCCTCGATCGACACTCCCCTGCACAGTTTTCTTTCCGGAAAACATGTCGATCACATGCACCCGAACGCGATCATTGCGATTGCCGCAAGCCGCCGTTGCGAAGAACTGACGAAGGAGATCTTTGGCGGCGAAATGGATTATGTCACCTGGATGCGTCCCGGATTCGAACTCGGCCTTGCCATGCAGGAGATTTCGAAAATCAATCCTTCCGTGAGAGCCATCATGATGGGCCAGCATGGGTTCATCTCCTGGGATGACGATGCCAAAATTTGTTATACCAAGACCCTGGCCTTCATCGACAAAGCCACGGCCTATATCGAATCCAAATACGCGGCAAAGGGTGGCGATGCCACTGCCTTCGGTGGTGCCAAATACCAATCTCTGGATGAGGCAGCCCGAAACAGCACCCTCGCGGCCATCCTCCCTTGGCTCCGCGGCCAGGTCAGTCAGCAGAAGCGTTTCATCGGCACCGTGCAGTCGGATGAAAAAATCCTGCGATTTGTGAATTCGAAGGATGCCGCCCGTCTCGCTGAACTCGGCACCTCCTGCCCCGATCATTTCCTGCGCACCAAGATCAAGCCTCTCTTTGTTGACTGGAACCCTCAAAAAGAGGATGTCGCCTCCCTCAAGGCCAAGCTTGCAAAAGGTCTCGAAGCTTACCGCGCTGACTACGCCAACTACTACGATCGCTGCAAACACGCAAATTCGCCGGCCATGCGCGATCCGAACCCAACCGTCATTCTTATCCCCGGAGTGGGAATGATCGCCTGGGGCAAGGACAAGAGCGAGAGCCGTGTCACTGCCGAGTTCTACAACTGCGCCGTCGAGGTCATGCGTGGTGCCGAAGCAATCGACGAATATGTCTCACTCCCCCAGCAGGAAGCCTTTGACATCGAATACTGGCTTCTTGAGGAGGCAAAGCTTCAGCGCATGCCAGCCGAAAAGGAACTTGCACGCCAGATCCATATCGTGATCGGAGCAGGATCCGGGATCGGCAAGGAGACCGCTCATCGTCTCGTCAAGGAAGGGGCGCACATCGTCTGTGTTGACTTGAACCAGGCCGCCGCGGAAGCAACAGCCAAGGAAATCACCGACAAGTACGGCATCGGAATCGGTGTCGCCGGAACCGGACTCAGCGGTTGCGGTCCGGCCATTGGTCTAGCAGGCAACATCACCGACCGTGCCAGCATCCGAGCGATGCTGGACCAGGTGGCCCTCGCCTACGGTGGATTTGACGCCATTGAGATCACCGCAGGTATCTTTGTCCCAAGTGATACGACCGGACATATTCCCGATGACAAATGGGCTCTCACCTTCAANNGGTGCGATGGTCCTCACCACCAGCGCCAATGCAGCTGTCGCCAAGAAGGGTAGCGTCGCCTACGACACCTCGAAGGCAGCAGCGAACCATCTTGTCCGTGAGTTGGCCATCGAGCTTTCTCCGCTCGTCCGTGTGAACGGTGTCGCTCCGGCGACCGTTGTGCAGGGTAGCGCGATGTTCCCTCGGGATCGGGTGATCGGCTCCTTGGCCAAATACAATATCCCTTACTCAGACGACGAAGCCACCGAGTCGCTTGTGAGCAAACTGGCGCAGTTCTATGCAGATCGTACCCTTACTAAGGCACCGATCACGCCGGCTGATCAGGCGGAAGCCTACTTCCTCCTCGTAAGTCAGCGTCTGAGCAAAACCACCGGCCAGGTCATCACGGTCGACGGAGGTCTCCACGAGGCCTTCCTCCGCTAAACATAGCTTCCCCTACTTCCCGGGTGACAATCTCACCCGGGAAGTTTTCGGGCTGCTTTTACTTTTTCATTTCATCGTTTAACGTTCCTTCGTGCGCATCTCGCTTTTTGTCCCCTGCTTCATCGACCAGCTTTATCCGAACGTCGCCTGGTCGGTCGTTCGAGTGCTCGAGGGCTTGGGTCACGAGGTGATCTTTCCCCAGGGACAAAGTTGCTGCGGCCAACCCCCCTTTAACAGCGGTTACTGGGATGAGGCGCGTTCGGCCGCTCTGGTGACGATGAGGGCTTTTCGCGATGCCGAAGTGGTTGTCGGCCCATCCGGTTCCTGCGTCACCATGATCAAGGTTTTCTACCCTGATCTTTTCAAAGGGCAACCGGAGGAGCTGGAGGCCCGCGAACTGGCGGCTAAGACCCATGAATTTTCCAGCTTCCTGGTCAATGTTCTGGGCATCAGCGATGTCGGGGCGAAGTTTGAGGGGAAAGTAACCTTTCATGACGGCTGCCACGGACTCCGTGAGCTTGGAATCAAGAAGGAGCCAAGGGTTCTTTTGGAAAAGGTCAAGGGCCTCGAACTGATCGAAATGAACGAAGCAGAGACGTGTTGCGGATTCGGAGGCACCTTTGCCGTGAAATTCGCCACCATCTCCACCGCGATGGACGAAGTGAAATGCGCCTCCATTATTGAAACGGGAGTCGATACCGTTGTCTCCAACGACTCGAGTTGCCTCATGCAGATACGGGGAATGCTCGAGAAGGAAGGCAGTAAGGTGCGAGGCCTTCACCTCGCCGAAATTCTTGCGTCACGCTGATGCCCGCGCAATCAACCGATTTTCAAACACTCTCCCGCCGCTACACGGCGGACAAACCACTTCGCGCCTTCATCCGCAAGGCGTTAGGCGGTTATTATCAGAAGCGCGACGAGAACAAGACCAATTTCCAGGATTGGCAGGGTGCACGGGATCTGGCTGCCGAGATCAAGTATGAGGCGGTCAATCACCTCGAAGATTACCTCCTTGAATTTGAAGCGAAAATAACCGCACGGGGAGCCAAGGTTTTCTGGGCTCCTGACGCGGAAGCGGCCCGGAACTATATTCTGCAGGTGGCAAAGGAGAATGGTGTCCGTGCGATCATCAAGTCCAAGACCATGACGAGCGAGGAAATCCACCTCAACCATGCTCTCGAAAAGGAGGGCTTCGGCGTCATTGAATCTGATCTAGGGGAATACATCGTTCAGCTTCGCGAGGAACCTCCCTTCCATCTTGTCTTTCCCGCGATGCACCTCACGCGTGGACAGATCAGCGAACTCTTTCAGGAAAAACTCGGCTCCGAACCGACAGACGAACCAGAGAAACTGACCATGATCGCCCGCGACGTCATGCGGAGTAAATATTGCGAAGCCGATATGGGGATCAGTGGGGCGAACTTTGCCGTGGCGGAAACCGGCATGATTTCCATCACGGAGAACGAAGGAAACGCACGCCTCACCACCTCTCTTCCGCGCATTCATGTCGCCCTTCTCGGGATCGAAAAAGTGCTCCCTCACCTTGAAGATCTTTCNNAGGTGAACCCGATGGCCCCGAACAGATGCATGTCGTCCTGCTCGATAATCGCCGCACGGAACTTCTGGCCGATGCCGAGCAACGTGACGCCCTTGGCTGCATCCGTTGCGGTGCCTGTCTCAATGTCTGCCCGATTTTTAAAAACATCGGAGGCTACAGTTATGGCACTACCTACGGTGGTCCGATTGGTTCGGTCATCACCCCCCATCTGCGCGGCCTGAAGGATTGGAAACACCTTTCGGCAGCCTCTTCCCTTTGCGGCGCCTGCACCGAGGCGTGTCCGGTAAAAATCGACCTGCATCATCACCTCCTCCAGAATCGTCGGAATGGTGCCCAGGCCTCCCCTTCCCCAGTTGAAAAGTTAACTTACGGGGGTTTTTCCGTCATGATGGGTCATCCGGTCCTCTACCGCTTCGCCGTTAAGATAGGCCGTTTCTTACAACCTCTCCATGATCTGGTGAATGGAACCATTCTCGATCCCCTGCGGTCCTGGACGAGCTCACGGAAGCTACCGAAACTCGCCACAACATCCTTTCAGGAACAGTGGAAAAAAGAACGTGGAGGCGAGAAATGAACGACGGTCGTTCCTTGATCCTAAACAGGATTCGCGAGGCCCTGCGGGACAATCCAGCCCCGCATCCCCATACGTCGCATTCGCAGGCGGAAGCGGAGACTCATACGGGTGGCCATCCCCAGCGAGATTGGCTCCCCAAGGTAGGCGAAACCCTAAGCGAGCAGATTGACCTCTTTTCAACAATCTCAGCCGGCCTGAAAACGGAAGTTCACCGGGTAGCAAACCTCGCAGCAGCCCGTGAACGCTTTTTAGCTCTCTCCAAGGAGAATGGTTGGAAAAAAATCGGCAGCCACCAGCACACCGATGTGGATTTCCTGCTTACAGGATGCACGCTGCCCATCGTGAGGACGGATCTGGGATACACGATTAGCGATCTCGAATCTTGTGATGTTGGGCTGACTGCATGCGAGGTCCTCGTGGCCCAGACAGGTGGCATCCTGGTCTCGGTGGAGAGCTCTGGAGGACGGGCCCTCTCTGTTCTTCCACCGCATCATGTGGTGATTGCACGAACCAGCCAGATGGTTCCCGATCTCACCGCATCCTTCCAGCACGTGAAGAACAAGTATGGGAATAATTTTCCATCATTCATGAGTTTCATCACAGGCCCTTCAAGAACCGGTGACATCGAACGGATTCTCGTGCTCGGGGCGCATGGTCCCAAGCGTTTGAGCGTACTGCTTGTTGATCAGGAATAATCGTTGCAAGTCAGCCTTCGTGTCTCTTCACGAGAGATTACCGCTGATTGGCATGAGATCATTTTCTGAGATTCTCACGCGGGGCTCGCGTGGAGGCGCAGAGACGCGGAGAGTTTCGTCAAAAGGCATAGAATTAGTGTGGGCTTGCATTGGAGATTGCCGCCGCTACCCGTTCATCCTCCCTGTGAATCATCCATTTTTCTCAGCGTCTCAGCGTCTCTGCGCGAGATTCCTCAATTTTTCCAGAATGCGTCAGAATAAATCAAAAATGATCTAATAGAGGCTACAGTTCTATACCGCTCTAACCTCCAACCAAATGAGGATGCCGTTTTTCAATTGCGGTAAAGCAATTGAGGCTGACTTTTTTGGACTCCTCCAGATACTCCCGTGCAACAGCCAATGGATCTGATTCCGTTTCCCAAGCCTGCAGCAACTCGGCGACCCTTTGTGCCCCCGTTGAGGAACAGTAGCCCCTGATCCGGTGCAAGGAGGAGCGTGCTGAGTTGGCATCACCAACGACCATCTGTTCCAGATCGTTCAAAAAACTCCCCCGTACACCACTCCATATCTCCCGCTGCATCACGATCACATCCACGTCATCCGAAAAACCGAAGAGTTCATCAACAAGGCTTTCATTGATCAAAGGCAGGGAATAACTGGTTTTCATTTACTGGACGGCTCCATTGTTTAAAAATCTGATCCCTGAATGGGATCAAAAGGGCGAACAGTTTAAACTTCCCTCAGCTTTCCCGAATTTTCCAGCGATAAGAAATTCGCATAGGCATCCCTGATCCCACGTTCAAGATCATACTTGGGAGCCCAACCAGTTGCCAACAACTTGCCACTGTCCATGAGTTTGCGGAGGGTACCATCCGGTTTCGAGGTATCCCAGAGAAGTTCTCCCTTAAAGCCCGTGACCTTGGCAATGAGTTCAGCGAGTTCGCGAATGGAAATGTCACTACCAGATCCGACATTGATCCAATCGGGAGGATTCTCCATGGCAAGCACGGTCAGGAGTCCCTCGGCCAGATCGTCTGCATGGAGAAATTCGCGCCGCGCAACACCCGTTCCCCAAATGGTGACAGTCGGGGCCCCCTTCACAACCGCTTCATGAAAACGCCGGATCAGCGCAGGAAGCACATGGGAGTTTTTAGGATGATAATTGTCGCCGGGCCCATAGAGGTTGGTCGGCATGGCGGAATGAAACAGGACACCGTACTGCTTCCGGTAGTATTGGCAGAGTTTCAGGCCGGTGATTTTTGCAATCGCGTAGGCCTCGTTGGTTAGTTCCAAGGGTGAACTGAGAAGACATTCCTCCTTCATCGGTTGCGGAGCCTCCCGGGGGTAGATACAGGAACTGCCGAGGAAGAGCAGCCGGTTCACTCCGTTTTTCCAGGACTCATGGATCGTGTTGTGTGCCACGGCAAGATTTTCATGAATGAATTCAGCGGGATAGGTGCTGTTGGCATGGATGCCTCCGACACGGGCGGCCGCCACGATCACGACATCGGGCTTCTGAACACGGTAGAACTCTCGAACCGCAGCGGCATCGCAAAGATCGAGTTCACCATGTGAAGGAAGCAGCAGATTGTCATATCCTCGCTGCTTCAGCGCGCGGACAATCGCCGAGCCAACCATTCCGGTGTGTCCTGCAACATGGATACGATCTGATGATTTCATGCTTTGGTTAAGGATTAGGGAGGTGTGATGGATCCGTCCTGGATGCCACCGATATTCTGATAGGCCAACTCACGCCGGGCCAATTCGAGATCTGCTTCTGTCATGATCTGAACCAGTTCCTTGAACTTCACCTTGGGCTCCCAGCCGATCTGACGCTTCAGCTTGGCAGGATCTCCAATGAGCAGTTCCACCTCGCTTGGTCGCTCATAACGCTGGTCATATTTCACATATTTCTGCCAGTCAAGATCCAGGAGACCGAAGCACTCTTCGCAGAAGGCCCTGATGGAATGGGTTTCCCCGGTTGCGCAGACATAGTCATCCGGCTTGTCCTGTTGCAGCATGAGCCACATCACCTCGACATATTCCTTCGCATAACCCCAATCGCGCTGGGCATCGAGATTTCCAAGGAAGAGCTCGTTCTGCAACCCCATCTTGATGCGGGTCGCCGCACGGGTGATCTTGCGCGTCACAAAGGTCTCTCCACGTCGGGGACTTTCATGGTTGAAGAGAATGCCGTTGGAGGCATGAAGGTTGTAGGCTTCCCTATAGTTGGCTGTCAGCCAGTAGGCGAAAACCTTCGCACAACCATAGGGAGAACGGGGGTGGAAAGGTGTCGTTTCCGTCTGAGGAACCTCGTGTACCTTGCCAAACATCTCGGAGGAAGATGCCTGGTAGAAACGGACGTCCTGGGTAAGCCCTGATTCGCGAATCGCTTCCAAAATTCTGACCGTGCTCAAGCCGGTGACATCCCCCGTGTATTCAGGCACATCAAAGGAGACGCGCACATGACTCTGCGCTCCCAGATTATAAATCTCATCAGGCCGGAGATCGTAGAGCAGTTTTGTCATCTGGGAGGAGTCGGCCAGATCACCATAGTGGAGAAAGAGTCTCGTCCCATTGATGTGCGGATCCGTGTAGAGATGATTGATCCGGCTGGTATTGAACGTTGAAGCGCGTCGAATGATGCCATGAACCTCATAGCCTTTCCCTAGGAGGAGTTCTGCAAGGTAGGAGCCATCCTGTCCGGTAATGCCGGTGATGAGTGCTTTTTTCATCAAACAATCATAAAACAAGCATTACTGCTTGTCATTGCGTATATGCGCAATTATTTGTTTACTTAATGCGCAATCCGCTTGGAAGCACCCGTGCAAATCTTATTGTGGTAGCACTTCCACTGCTCTCCGAGGGTGAAATCGAGTTGGTGCAAGGGGTGCGTAAAAGCCTTTTGTCACTCGGTGAAGACTACGAAGTTCTGCTACTAAGTGGTGGTTACGAAGCATCTCTTAGAAAACTGGCTGACCAAGGCGAACTTGCAGGAACAATCGGAGAATTTATGAGTCCCGTCTGGCTAAAAAGCCTCATTGACCAGGGGATTCCCGTGGTGCAACTGGGCCAACATGCAGGCGACAAAATCCCCTGGGTTTCGGCAGACCTGAAAGTAATTAGCAAGGAGTCCTCCAGAACCTTCCTTGAAAACGGGGTAAAATCATGCGCCTACCTCGGGGCTTCAGGACCGGCAGACTCGGTCCGCCTCGGAGAAGCATTCATTGAAAGTTGCAATCTTCTCGGACACACCGTGGCCGTCTGCTGTGAGTTTTCCGCCCCAACACTGAAGGCCTTTCTGAATTCACTCCCCCTTCCCGCCGGTCTCCTCTGCGCAACCGATCGACTGGCTCATCTTGCGGCACATTCGGCCAGGGATATTGGACTTCGTATTCCCCAGGACCTGGCGGTGATCGGCATCGGCAACTCGCGAATGGAGTCTCTCCAGGCAGGCATATCTCTCTCCAGCTTTGATCTTTCTCTTGGAGAAATAGGACTCAAAGCCGGATCCATCATGGCTGACTTGATCAAGGGAAAGAGTGTCAGCGCCAATTTATCGGTACAGATCACCCCAAAATTCCACGAACGTGAGAGCAGCCTGCGTTCTACATCAGGGGTGACACGTGCATTGGCCTATCTGCGCAGCAATCCGGGCAGTAGCATGAGCGCCGGTGAACTGGCCCATTTGGCAGGGATGTCACGCCGTTCCTTTGAAATGGCGATGCTGGCAGAATGTGAAAAATCACCGGGCGCACTTCTCCAGGAACTGCGTCAAAAGCGTGCCAAAGAACTGCTGAAGACTTCGGAATTCACTATCGCGGCAGTCGGCAGGGAGTGTGGCTATAAGGAAGCATCCGTCTTCTCCACGGCATTCAGGAGATGGACCGGAATGAGCCCGCGCGAATACCGCAAGGCAGATCTCTAAAATCATCAGCTTTTCCCCGTCAGCACCTCAGCGAGTGAACGCAGGTTGAATGGTTTGCTAAGATAATAATTCATACCCGCTTTAAAACACTCATTGCGGATGTCGGCACTTATATTTGCTGTCAAGGCGACTATCAAGATCGGCACTACCGACGGATTGCTCAACTCCAGAGCACGAATTCTCTTGGTCGTGGTAATTCCATCCATGATGGGCATTTGGAGATCCATAAAGATCAGATCTATCTTCTGCTTCTCAAGAACAGCAAGAGCCTCCTCTCCATGGGCCGCCGTCAGGACATCCTCATAGCCAAGTTTTCCAAGTTGCATGAGTGCCAGTTTGAGATTCAGGGGATTGTCTTCCACAATGAGGATTCTGGTTGGGAAACGCTTGGCAAAACCTTTGTCCAGGATTCCTAATTCTGATTCATCCGATGTTCCTGCCATCTTCGTGGAAGTGTCTTCAGAAAGACTGAGATCAAAGGAGAAGATGCTCCCCTTGCCCACCTGACTTTCCAAGGAAATGGAGGAACCCATTTTTTCAAGTAGACGATTTGCAATCGTTAACCCCATGCCGATACCGTCATATTTCCTGGAGAGGGAACTGTCTCCCTGGGTGAACGGCAGAAAGATTTTCTCCCTCTCATTTTCCGGTATGCCAGCACCGGTATCCTCAACCTCAAAATGTATCCGGAAGTAATCTCCTTCCTGTGAAGCAAGACTCACCCGCAGGGTGACTGTGCCAGTGTCCGTAAATTTCACGGCATTGCGAAGGAGATTGAGTAATACCTGCTGTATCCTTTCTGGATCACCCAGAACCGTGCAAGGCACATTCTCTCCTACTAGAACGAAAAGCTTTAAATTTTTTTCTTTCGCCCCCGTCTCTACAAGGCGAATCGCCTTCCAGGCCAGTTCGGAGAGAGAGAACGGAATGGTTTGTAGCTTGAGTCCGCCACCCTCGACCCGGGTAAATTCAAGGATATCTTCTAAGATGCGAAGGAGGCTTTGCCCGCTAGATTGGATGATGTTGATTTTATCCCGGACATCTGGGGA
>DKEN01000095.1:0-7961 GCA_002452515.1 Spartobacteria bacterium UBA6821
CCCCCCTCAATTTACTGGTTGGTGCATCCAATAAAGTCGGGTTTGATGCTGAATAAAAAAGAGTGTTTTTTTCTCTGCCGTGACCTGGGTTTGACTCATCATTTTTCATCATGATTATCCAGGTGTATGAAATTCAGGCGCCCGACGAAGCTGCCCTGATGGCCGACTGCGGGGTGGATCATATCGGAGGAGTGATTCTTTCAACCGATGCTTGGAAAATTCCGGCGCTTCACGAGTCGGTGCGCGTGATCCGCGGAATGGGACGCAAGAGCAGCATTATCCCGCTTTTTGCCCATCCGGACGCCGTGCATCGCGTGATTGAGTATTACATGCCGGATATTGTGCATTTCTGCGACAGCCTCAGCGACGGGTCTGCTGTCAACGAGAGGGCTGTCGCTGCCGCTTTTGCTTTACAGCAGGGGATTGAGGAGCGTTTTCCAGATGTAGAAATCATGAGATCGATACCGATTGCCCCTCCGGGACTGGGTGATCTGGTTCCCAGTCTGGAACTTGGGAGGAGGCTTGAACCTGTCAGCGATTGGTTTCTGACAGACACGTTGCTTGTGCAGGGCGAAAAGCAGCCAGTTGCCGGGCATGTAGGCATCACCGGCAAGGTCTGCGATTGGGAGATGGCCCGTGATCTCATCACGCAGAGCGCCATCCCCGTGATTTTAGCCGGAGGACTTTCCCCTGATAATGTCGGAGAAGGGATCCATTTTACGGCACCTGCCGGTGTCGATACCTGCACGGCAACCAATCTGCTGGATACCGAGGGAAAGCCGATCCGATTCCGCAAAGATCCCGACAAAGTTCGTCGTTTTGTCGCCGCTTGCCGCGGAACCTCATCCTCACCCTATGGTGAGCGCTAATTCACTCAGCGGCTCCCTAGTTGCCAAATTCGGAAGGGGAGGCAGCGGGTGCTTGAGCAGGCCCCCCGGCACTACCACCACGACGTCTCCTTGGGCGTGGTTTGCGTGGGCGTGGCTCGCGGCCATCAGTTGGAGAATTTTGAACTCCTGAGGGAGGCTCGGGTTGTTGCTGGTCTTCCTCCGCTTCCACTTCTTCTGTGTTCTGTTGTAAGTCGGGGTGCAATTCCGGAGCTGGGTTGGCCCGAAACTCCTGATGCGAGTGATGTTCAGGACGCTGATGGGAACGTTCTTCGTGACGGTTTTGCCGTTGATTGGGGAGCGGTTGTCGTTGTTGCGGCTGCGGTGCGCGTTCCTGTTGAGCACGCTTATGGAGGGCCGAAGAGAGGTCTTTCAAGGCGCCGACAAGGTGATGTCCGAGATCGCCCTCCGGTTCGTGGGCTTTTTCAATCGATTCCGCTACCCCCTCGACTGCGCCTGTAAGCTGATCAAGGGATGATTGGATCCCCTTGAGACTTGCTGCGATACTGCGGAGAAGTTCGTTCTGTGGGTCAGATTCTGAAGGGTTCATGGGTGGAAAGAAGTTGGGTGTGAACGGTGGTGAACTCTACTCCACAAGAATTCCAAATTCCGAGATGAGGCGTTGAAGGTCATCCGATCCGTAATATTCAATGGAGATGTGGCCTTTTTTCTCGCTGTGGTGCAGGGAGACGCGTGTGGAGAAGCGATGTTGGAGTTTGTTTTCGAGATGTTTGAGGGCGGGAGAAAGTTCAGGAATGCTGCGGGCGGCTCTGCCTTTGCGCTTCTGTTTTTCTCCAATTCCTGCCAAGTGTGCGGCAATCAGTCCCTCGGCATCACGAACGGAGGCATTCCTTCGGATGATCTGTTCAGCAAGGAGGCGCTGCTCTTCAGGGTTTTTGACTCCGAGAAGAACTTTGGCATGGCCCACGGTGATCCTGCACTGGGTAAGGTGTTTCTGAACCTCTTCATCCAGTTCCATCAGGCGCATTGCATTGGCGACCGAAGCACGGCTTTTGCCCACACGACGCGCGATTTCTTCCTGGGTCACGTGAAACTCCTTGGAAAGTCGGCTGTACGCTGCGGCCTCTTCAATCGGGTTGAGATCGGCACGCTGGAGGTTCTCAATGAGGGCCAGTTCCAGGACCTCCTGATCGGAGGCCTTTCGGACGATAACGGGAGCCTCGGTAAGACCAACCTCCAGGGAGGCGCGTAACCGGCGCTCTCCGGCGATGAGTTCGTATTTGCCTCCGGCGATCCGGACGATCAGGGGCTGGATAATGCCACGCTCACGGATAGAATCGATCAGGTCTCGGAGCTGCTCGTCCCGGAATTCAGTACGTGGCTGGAGGGGACTCGGAATGATCTGGTCGATGCGGATGTTCTGAATGCGCTCCCCCTGCTCCTCGGAAGGGACGGGGGCTGCAACACGCGTGTTGATGAGGGCACCAAGCCCCTTTCCCAGCCCTTTGCCGAGGGATTTGGACGGAGATGTCTTCGTCTCCGCACTTCCTCCGTTACCAGATTCTTTGGATGCCATTGCGTGTAAGGTAGTGCAGCAGGAGAGTCATGGGGAAGAAAAAGGTTCGTCTGATGATGAATGAAAATCGTGTTCAGCTTTTTCTCTGGAAAGGGCAGGATGGCTACCGATGTTTGAAGAGCTTGATCTCCTGTTGCCGGAAAGGGCTTTTGACGCCCCGATGCAGATGGCTCTCGACGAGGTGCTGCTCAGAACGGTGATGAAACCGACGCTGCGGATCTATCGCTGGACGGCTTCCTGTGTGACCTTCGGTTATTTTCAAAAAATTGCCGAGGTCAGAGCCGCCCATCGGAATCTTGTGCTTGTGAGACGCAAGACAGGAGGAGGTATCGTGGAGCATGGCGATGATCTGACGTTCTCCCTCATCATCCCGGGTATGTGTGACGCTGCCGCTCTCTCTCCGGTGATGTTTTACAAGAAGCTTCATCAGGCGCTGGCGGAGTTTCTCACTCACGGTGGGAAAAAAGGAATCCATCTTGCCCGCGAGGAGGAGTTGCTGGCAGGTCCTTCCTGTTTTAGTGCGCCTGCGCGGGATGATCTGCTCTGCGAGGGGAAAAAAATTCTGGGAGGTGCCCAATGCCGGAGTGGCGGGAACCTGCTCTATCAGGGAAGTTTGCAGGGAATCGGTGATGTCGGTGACAAAATGCTCTTTTCCGAGGCTTTTGCGAGATCCTTAAGCAGGAATGTCACGGGATCTGTTCTGCCGTTTTCCATGATTGAATCGGCAACAAATCTTGCGAAAAACCGTTATGGTTCAGAATCTTGGAACGAGCGGCGGTGATAACAACTTTCATGCCAGACAGGGGAATGTTACAATATTGTCACATGAAATCAGTTGCCATCCAGCGGCTTCATCATCTGTGATGCTGGTTTGCCTCCATCATTTATGAACGCACCAACAAACCTCAAGCAACTCTGCCTTGCCGCCGTGGCATTTGCCGCCGCATCGATCCAGATGCATGCCTCAACCACCATCAACGGATCAGGATCCTCGTTTGCGGCTCCCATTATTATTCGCTGGGGTATTGATTTCCAAAAGGCGCACCCGGAAACCAGAATCAATTATCAGTCTGTAGGGAGTGGTGCTGGGATAACGCAGTTCATTCAGAACATCACGGATTTTGGAGCCAGTGATGTCGCCATGAGTGACGAGGAAATCGCCAAGGTAGGCGGCAATGTCCTGTTGCTCCCTGCGACGGCGGGAACCATCGTGTTCGCCTATAATATCCCGGGAATTTCAACCGGGCTGAAACTCTCCCGTGCCGCCTATATCGGCATCCTGCTCGGCACGGTGAAAAGCTGGAATGATCCCCTGATCGCCAAGGATAACACTGATCTAAAGCTGCCCAACCTCCCCATCACGGTTGTGAGTCGGTCCGACGGCAGTGGTACGACAGGCGTTTTCACGGCACATCTCTCTGCTGTGAGCGCTGACTTCAAAGCCCAGGTTGGTAGCGGTAAGTCGGTTACCTGGCCCGTCGGAGTTGCCGGTAAGGGAAACGAAGGGGTGACTGCGCTGATCAAACAGACTCCTGGTGCGATCGGCTATGTTGAATTCGGCTATGCTGCAAACAACAAGCTCAGCATGGCTTCTCCACAGAACAAAGCGGGCAATTTCATCACTCCGACCATCGAGAGCGGGGCCATCACGCTGGCTTCAGTCACACTTCCAGAAAATTTTCGGGCATTTATTACTGATCCAGAAGGAGCCAATGATTACCCAATCGCATCGTTTTCATGGCTGCTGGTGAAGAAGAGTTACCCCACAGCGGACAAAGCGGCTGCTGTGAAGGCTTTTGTTGCCTACGGACTTACGACCGGTCAGAGTGTGGCTCCCGAGCTTGGCTACATTACCCTTCCCGACTCCGTTGTGAAGAAGGTGTTGGCAGCTCTCGAGACCGTCAAATAAGGCTTCATCACTTGTAAAATCCCCGTGGGTGTCGCTTCCATACCAGTTGGGCCTGAAAGCCCGATTCAGCGGGAGTATCGTCCGCGGACAGATTTTTTTAAGGGAATCTGTTGGCTGGCTTCCCTGCTGACTGTGCTATTGTTAGTGTGCATTCTCTTGGAGGTTTTTAGCAAGGCTTGGCCTGCAATTCATCGATTTGGATTTGGTTTCATTACAGGAGTCCAGTGGAGCCCGAATCGGGAGGTCTTTGGTGTTCTTCCCGTGCTTATCGGAACGGGCATCAGCAGTTTGCTTGCCCTGCTTTTTGCGCTTCCCCTTGGGCTGGCCATCGCTTTGTTTCTGAGCGAGGATTTTTTGCCAGCCCCGATCCGTCAGGTTATTCGATTTGTCATTGAGCTTCTGGCCGCCATTCCCAGTGTCGTTTACGGACTTTGGGGTATTTTCGTCGTGGTTCCCTTGGTTCAGCAGTATGGAGGAATTCTGGCGGATAAGCTTGGCTTCCTCCCCATCTTTCAGGGCCCTGCCTACGGCAATAGCCTTCTGACAGCGAGCATTGTCCTAGCCCTGATGGTGCTTCCCACGATCACGGCGATCTCCCGCTCTACCCTTGTTACCGTCCCTTATGCTCTCAGGGAGGGATCTTACGCTCTGGGTGCAACGCGATGGGAAACCATTCTTGGAGTTATTCTGCCGACAGCGGCTCCCGGTATCGTCGCCTCCAGCATCCTTGCCTTTGGCCGAGCGATGGGAGAGACAATGGCCGTCGCCATGCTCATTGGAAATAGTCAGAGGCTTTCCTGGTCGTTCTTGGCACCTTCTAACACCCTCTCCGCACTGCTCGCCAACCAGTTTGCCGAGGCTGATGGCATTCAGGTCAACGCCCTGATGTATGCCGCCGCCCTTCTGGTTCTGATGACCCTGTGTGTCAATATAGCTGGGGAAGCCATCCTGCGGCATACGCAGAAAACCACAGCGGGACTCCGTTAAGGAATAAGAAGCCATGAGCAAAAATTCCGCTCCAGTCCCTCAGAATTTTTTTACCACGGGAGGTAAGCAGACCTCTCCCCTGCGTTTGCTGCGCAATCGATTGCTGACTGCCCTTTGCATCGTGCTTTCCCTGCTGACCCTGGTTCCGCTTCTCTCAATTATCATTCTGCTTCTTCGCAATGGTCTCCCCTTGCTGGGGGCGGATCTCTTCACCCAACTTCCGCCGGCTCCGGGGCAGGATGGGGGAGGGTTTGGCAATGCCATCGTCGGCACGCTGGTGATGGTGGGCATCGCGCTGATTTTTTCCGTCCCCCTCGGCATTCTCTCCGCCGTCTACATCAATGAATATGCACCAACTTCCAAACTTGCTGCCGCCGTTCGATTCGTTGCCAAGTTGCTGACGGGGATTCCCTCGATCATCTGCGGGGTTTTTGCATTTGCAGCCGTGGTGATGACCACTCACCAATTTTCCGCTCTCGCTGGCGGCGTGGCACTCTCGATACTGATTCTGCCCACCATCCTCCTCACTTCCGAACAAGCCCTGATGGGGGTTGCTTATGCCTATCGCGAGGCTTCCTTCGGCGTGGGGGCGACTCCGTTTCAGACAATCTGGAGAATCGTCCTGCCCGAGGCGTTGCCTGCCATGATGACGGGTGTGATGCTAGCCGTGGCGAGGGCCTCTGGAGAAACCGCTCCTGTTCTCTTCACGGCACTTTTCAGTTACAATTGGATTCATTCCCTGATGGAGCCAACGGCCTCCCTCTCCGTGCTGATCTATAATTTTGCCTCACTGCCCTATTCCCATCACATCAGTATGGCCTGGGCCGCATCACTTGTGCTGGTGATTCTGGTCACAATAGTGAATGTTTCTGCCCAGATTATTTTCCGGCCAAGGCATCGTTGATTTATACCGCAGCCTTCTATGGAAACGCTCTCAAACGAAAAAGTCACCGAAGACATGATTCCGCCGGACATCACCCAACCGCTGCCTCTCACTGACGATTTCGTCCCGGGAGAGTCCAATTTCATCCAGGTGAAGGATTTCAAGTTTTTCTATGGAAAGAAGCAGGCTCTGCATGGCATCAATCTGGAGATACCCTCCCGCAAAGTGACCGCCTTTATCGGTCCCTCGGGATGTGGAAAATCGACCCTGCTGAGAAACTTCAACCGGATGAATGAGCTCATTCCTGGAGTTCGTCACGAGGGGGATATCACGATTCATGGCACGAGTATCTACGATCCCTCCGTGGAAATTATCGCCTTGCGCCGTCGCATTGGAATGGTCTTCCAAAAGTCCAATCCCTTTCCGATGTCGATCTACGAGAATATCGTCTATCCGCTTCGTATTGCCGGGCAGAAAAATCGGGCCGTGCTGGACGAGACCGTGGAACGCTGTCTCCGCTCCGCCGCTCTCTGGGAAGAGGTGAAGGATCGGCTTCATGAAAGTGCTCTGGGCCTCTCCGGAGGACAGATGCAGCGCCTCTGTATCGCCAGGGCCGTGGCGAGCCGTCCTGAGATTCTTCTGATGGACGAACCTTGCTCAGCCCTTGATCCGATCGCTACGGCCAAAGTGGAGGAACTTATCATTGAGTTGAAAAAGGACTTCACCATCCTGATCGTGACTCACAATATGCAGCAGGCGAGCCGTGTCTCCGAGCTGACGGCGTTTTTCTATCTGGGGAATCTTGTTGAGTTTGACTCAACGAGGAAAATTTTCACCAATCCCTCTAAAAAACAGACCGAGGAATACATCACAGGCCGATTTGGCTGATCCCAATTATGCACGCTGAACCAGCTAGACCCCACACGCTCACCACTTTCACGGCAGCTCTCGACCAGCTGCGCAGCACCGTCCTGATGATTTCCAGCCTGACGCGGCGGAACCTTCAGAACTCCATCAAGGGGCTGATGGAACGTGATGACGACTGGTGCAATAACAGCATCGCCGATGACGAGGAAATCGATCTGCTGGAGATGCAGATCGATCGCGAGGGCATTGAGGTGATGAGTCGGTTCCAGCCTGTCGCTTCAGATCTGCGAGAGGTGATTTCCTCGATCAAAATCGGTGCGAATATCGAAAGAATCGCCGATCAGGCGGTCAATATTGCGCGCAGGGCCCGCAAGCTGAATGAGCAACCGGAGCTGGCGGAGCTTCATTTGTTGGATGAATTGATCCTGCATTCCATGGAAATGTTTGATGATGCGATCAGGGCATTCGCTGAAAGAAATGGCGATCTTGCCAAGGGGATCAAACCCCGTGACAAGGAGCTAGATCAGCTCAATAGGAATCTGACGGATACGCTGGTCAACCGAATGCAGGATGATTCGACCAACCTGCCTGGCTATCTGAATCTGATTTTCATCAGTCGCTGTCTGGAGCGCATCGGGGATCATTCTGCGAGCATCGCGGAGGATGTTGTCTTTGCCGTTCATGCGGAGGATATCCGTCATCTGGGAAAAACGGCCAAGGAGTGAGTCGAGATACCCTGATTTTTCTCCTTGAACGAAGGGGGGGGCAAACTAGCCTCATGAGTTCTGCCGTCATGCGTCGATTTTTACTCATCCCAGCCCTTTTTCTATTCCTAGCTGGGGCGCTTCATGCCCAATTTGGTAGCTTCGGCGACAAGCCCGTGGAGATCAC
>DKEN01000095.1:7985-10783 GCA_002452515.1 Spartobacteria bacterium UBA6821
CAGATGCGGGCGCTTGAATTCGATGGAAGCCACAATCCGCTTAAATTTTCCTCCCTTTCGGCCAAGGGGTTTGGAACTCGTGAATTCCGTCTTCGCGATTCTGACATCACGACTTCCGACTCCTCCATGCCTGACTGGCATGTTCATGCACACACGATCCGCATTTATCCTAATGACCGCGTGGTTCTGCTCAATGCGACACTCTATGTCGGAAAAATTCCGATCCTGTGGCTTCCCTATGCCTATTCCAGTCTGAACCATAACGGCCTCAATCTTTCTCCCGGATATGATTCCAACTGGGGTGGCTACCTCCTGACTTCCTATACTTTTCCGCTCGGAACAGGGGATAATTTTCTCGCCACGATTCGTCAGGATATCAGATCGCTTCATGGCTATGCCGCCGGATTTGATGCAGCTCTGAAATTTGGAAAAAATGACCAGAGTGTTGGGAAATTTATTTCCTACTACGCGAATGATACCAACCCTTCCGCGTTTAAGGATCAATTGCCAGAACCGACGGATCATGGGCGCTATCGAATCGGTTATCAGCAGAAGCTCTACCTGACCGATGATATCTATGCGACCTTTGACCTGACCAAACTGAGTGATGATGACTTCATGCAGGATTTTTACCCGTCGGAAAACCGGTTTAACCCGCAACCCGATAACAATATCACCGTGACCAAGCTGGCTGATGTTTATGCGCTCTCGCTTGTCACACGCTGGCAGATGAACAACTTCCAGGAGACCACAGAGCGCAAACCGGAAGCTGCGCTTGATATCAAACAGGAGCCGCTTTTCGGATTGCCAATTTTCTATGATGGTTCGACATCGGTGGGACAATTGGGGCGGCAGTTCTCCGATAATGCGCCCCTTGGTTCCAGCAATGCACCGAGCAATATCAACTACGGAGCAACCCGGTTGGACAGTTTCGGGCAGCTCAGTGCTCCACAAACTTTATGGGGGTGGCTCTCGACGGTTCCCACGGTTGGACTGCGCGGAACTGCCTACAGTGAGGGGGGGAATTTCCAAAATTCAAATGGTGAGATCCTGCCCTATGCTTATACCACGAATTCGACCAATACCCTCCACACCACCGGAGCGTTTTTCCGTACTATTGCCAATGCGAGCCTGGAAAATTCGTTCAAGATTTCACGCGAATTTGAGAGTGTTCAATCCCGCTGGCTTGGACTGGATGGGCTTCGTCATGTCTTTCAGCCATACAGCATTCTCTCCGGTGTCTATGCGGGTGGCCCAAATGTCAATCAGGTGCTTCAATTTGACCGACTGCTCCCCGATAATCCCAACGCTCCCACCAAGTCGGGCTATCAGCCAAGTTCCACCCAGCTGGAGCCTCTTGATCTCTCCCGCTTTGCTGCTATCGATGCCATTGATACCTGGGCTATCTGGCGGCTCGGCTTCCGCAACCGCTTGCAGACCCGCCGTGACGGGGGAACCTACGACTGGTTCTATCTCGACACCTTTGCCGATCTGAACGGGATCAATCCCTACATCAACGGACCCGTTTCCAACCTGAACAACCGGATGACCTTCTCTCCCGTGAGCTGGTTTAATTTTCAGATGGGTTCGCAGGTTCCTTTGGTCTCGCAAGGATTCACGGAATTCAACACCGATTTCAACTTCATGCCCCTGCGCAGTCTGAGCCTTGGATTCGGCACCCGTTACATCAACAACTACAATGGCTTTTCCGACAACAACCAGTATCCCCTTTCTGTTTTCTGGCGGGCCAATGACAACTGGTCCTTTAGCGCTCAGGAGATTTACAACACCCAGCAGGGAGAGGCTAATTCTCTCATCTACCAGCGCTATCTTATCCATCGTGATCTCTCCAGTTGGATCATTTCCTTCGGTGCCGAGGTGCGCGGTAATCAGGCTTCGAGTACTCCGGGAGTTCAGAATATTGGAAATCAATATGGGGCACTGTTGACCTTCACTCTGAAGGATCTGCCTCAGGTGACACTTCCCCTGGCTTTTGGTGGGTTGAGTCAGTCTGGCGGTGGTGGCTCCAGCCCCCTGTCTCCAAGCAGTCACTAAGGCTGCGAGCTATTTTTCCACTCCCCAAAGAGGGAGTGGTACGCATTGGGTTCTGCGAAGCCGTATCCGATGCTAGCTCCGTGCTGAGGAGTCTTGGATTTTTTGAGCATCCAGGAGTGAATCAGGAGCACGGTTGGCGGGATGTTGTTTGGATTGGGGTGGAAAACCAGCTACTAGTTATGTGCTATGCGCATTCTTGTTGTTGACGACGAACGGAATATCCAGCGGACGATGATCTTGGCTCTTGAGTCAATGGGACATGAGAGCATGGCCGTCCAGTCAGGGGCTCTGGCCATCCGGGAGCTGAAAGCGGATCGCTACGACGTTGTCTTTCTCGATTTGAATCTCAGCCAGGAGAGCGGTCTTGATGTCCTGCAGGATATTTTGAGAATTTCACCTCGCACAGAGGTCATCATGTTCACAGCCTTTGCTTCGGTAGATACGGCCGTGGCGGCGATGAGGCGGGGAGCCTTTGATTATTTGCCCAAGCCGTTCACTCCCGACCAGATCCGCCAGACTTTGGCGCATGTCGAAAGAACCCGGCGCTTGGAAAATCGCGTAGCCGAATTGGAATCCCTGGTTGCCTCGTCGGAGGGACCGGAAATCAATCTCGAAACCGACAACGAGGCGATGCAAAAGGTGCTCGATGTGGCCTTCAAGGCGGCTAACAGCGACAGCACGATTCTGCTCTTGGGGGAAAACGGTACCGGCAAGAGTGTGCTGGCCCGCGCCATTCATCACCG
>DKEN01000019.1 GCA_002452515.1 Spartobacteria bacterium UBA6821
CGGATTGTCACCCGTGATCATGATGGTGCGGATACCCATTGCGCGGAAGCGCTCGAATCGGTCGGCGAGTCCACCTTTGACAATATCCTTGAGATAGATCGTTCCGAGAACCGCGGCATCGGAGGCTACTACCAGTGGAGTCCCACCCATGCCAGAGATGTCCTGCACATCCTTCTCAACGGCGTCGGGTAGGTTCGTGCCAATGAAGTTTTTCACCGCCGCAGCAGCACCCTTACGGTAGCAAATGCCATCCATGTCCACTCCGCTCATACGGGTCTGTGCGGTGAAGGGAACGAAGACAGCGTGGGGTAGCTCGTGCAACTCGCGCCCGCGGAATCCGTATTTCTCCTTGGCCAGTACCACGATACTACGCCCTTCGGGGGTCTCGTCGGCAAGCGAAGCCAACTGGGCAGCTTCGGCAAGTGCTTCCTTGGTCACGCCGGGGGCGGGACGGAACTCGGCAGCCTGTCTGTTACCCAGCGTAATAGTACCTGTCTTGTCGAGTAGAAGGACATCGACATCGCCTGCGGCTTCCACAGCGCGACCGCTCATCGCGAGCACATTCTTCTGCACAAGACGGTCGATACCGGCAATACCGATTGCGCTCAGCAGACCTCCGATTGTAGTGGGGATCAGACAGACCAGCAGTGCGACGAGCACAGTGATCGAGAAATCAACGCTCTGGTAGCTCCCGTAGGCTTTCATCGACATGAGGACGATGATGAAGATGATCGTGAGCGCCGAGAGCAGGATGGTCAGGGCAATTTCATTCGGGGTTTTCTGGCGTTTGGCTCCCTCGACAAGACCGATCATCCGGTCCAGGAAGGTTTCGCCAGGATTGGCGGTGATGCTGATTCTGATTTCATCGGAGAGAACACGCGTCCCTCCCGTGACCGCACTCCGGTCACCGCCGCTCTCACGTACCACAGGAGCGGATTCGCCGGTGATCGCGGATTCGTCCACCGTAGCGGCACCTTCGATAATTTCACCATCGCCTGGGATGAACTCTCCGGCTTTGACAAGGACGATATCGCCCTTTCTCAGGCTGCTGGAATAGACGATTTCCACAGAGCCATCGGGACGGATGCGCGTGGCTTGGGTTTCAGTTCTGGCTTTGCGAAGGGTATCCGCTTGGGCCTTGCCGCGACCTTCGGCCATCGCTTCCGCAAAATTGGCGAAGAGCACGGTGAACCAGAGCCAAAGCGAGATCTGTAGTAGGAAGCCAAAGGAGGCCCCCTGACCGCCGGTGAAGAGCAATACGGTGGTGATCACCGCGCCTACCTCCGTTACGAACATGACTGGGTTACGAACCATGTGGGCGGGGTTAAGTTTTTTGAAGGACTCTCCGATCGCGGGGATAATGATCGCCGGATCGAAGATGGAATGGGTTTTAGCAGCCATGTGAGTAATTTGTAATAGGTGATTATTTTGTGAGCCGTGGCTTAGAAGAGTTTTCCCGTAATCATCATGAAGTGTTCGACGACAGGCCCCAGCACGAGCGCAGGAACAAAGGTGAGTGCTCCGACAAGGAGCACGGTGCCAACCAACAGGCTGGTGAAAAGTCCTCCGGAGACGGGGAAGGTACCGGAACTGGTGGCCACCAGTTTCTTGCGGGCAAGAGAGCCGGCCAGCGCCAGGATCGGGATGATCATGGCAAAGCGACCGAAGAGCATCGCCACGGCAAGGGTGTTATTATACCAGGGAGCATTCGCCGTAAGTCCCGCAAAGGCACTGCCATTATTGCCGGTAGCCGAACTGTAAGCGTAGAGTATCTCACTGAAGCCATGAGGTCCGTTGTTATTGGTACCATCGGTCAACTGGTGGGTCACCGGATCGGGCAAGCCGAACTTGCTCATGCAGGCCCAGGCGGAAAGGCCCAGAATGGAGAAGGCCAGGACGAGGATAACCAACGAGGCCATCTTCATTTCATAGGGCTCGATCTTCTTGCCGAGATACTCGGGGGTGCGTCCCACCATGAGGCCCGCTATGAAGACGGCGATGATCACATAAATCAACATGCCATAGAGTCCGGCACCGACGCCGCCAAAGACCACTTCACCCAGCTGGATATTGAGCATGGGTATCAATCCGCCAATCGGAGTGAAGGAATCGTGCATCGAGTTGACCGCCCCGCAGGAGGCATCGGTCGTAATGGTCGCGAAAAAGGCGGAATTGAAGATGCCAAAGCGGGTTTCCTTACCCTCCATGTTGCCGTCGCCAGGATCCACGCCGAGCGCGGCAATGTTGGGATTGCCAGCGGCTTCGTAATGCCAGCAGATCAGGGCACCACCGAGGAAGATCACGAACATGGCGCCCCAGACCGCCCATCCGTGGCCCTGGTTTTTCACCATACGGCCCAGATAGTAGGTCAGCGCACTCGGAATCGCGAAGATCGAAAGAATTTGCAGGAAGTTCGAGAGTGGGGTCGGGTTCTCGAAAGGATGGGCTGCATTGGCGTTGGTATAGCCGCCGCCATTGGTGCCAAGCATCTTGATAGCAACCTGGGAAGCCATCGGGCCCTGGACAATGGTCTGCGCGGTGACTTTTTGATCCACGAGCACCGGCTTACCGTCGGTACTGGTCACGGCATTTCCCTGGGCATCGAGCTGGGGCACCTGAGTAGTATAGGGATCTATGAGCGTGGCCGAGTCATACGGCTTGAAGTTCTGAATCATCCCCTGAGAGACAAGCACGACCGCGAAGACGATGCAGATCGGCAGAAGCAAATAGTAGGTGGAACGCGTGAGATCGACCCAGAAGTTGCCAATCGTTTTGGCAGTATAGCGGGCGATACCCCTCACCAAAGCGGCTGCAATCGCAATACCGAGGGCAGCTGAAAAGAAGTTATGAATGGTCAGTGCGACCATCTGCGAGAAATAAGACATCGTGCCCTCGCCACTGTAGCTCTGCCAGTTCGTGTTCGTGGTGAAGCTGGCAGCAGTATTGAAGGAGAGATCGCCGGTTAATCCCGGAAGTTTCTGGGGATTAAGAAACGCTTGGAAGGGGAGCACCGCCTGCAGGCGAAGGATGGCGTAGGTGAAGAGAAGGGTGACGAGGCTGAAGAGCAACATCGAGGCAGCGTAACCTTTCCAGTCCTGTTCCTTCTTGGGATCGACCAAAATCAGTTTGTAGGTAAGGCGCTCCAGCGGCTTGATGATGGGATCGAGAAATGTCTTTCCGTTGACATCCAGCACCTGGCAAAGGTAGAGGCCAAGCGGTTTGGTAATCGCCAGTAGCACGGCGACATAGAGAATGAGTTGAATCCAACCTGAGCTATTCATGGGTAGTCTAAGTGTAAGGGGTTTCTAGTTAGAATTTTTCCGGACGAATAATCGTGAAGATGAGATAGACGATCAGTCCGAGGGCAATGATTCCGACAGTGGCGTTTTCCATGGAATGGGTGTGTTCGTGTGATAAAGCGTTGGCTTTTTTGGGTGTTGGTTACTGATCGTGCGTTAGATTTTTTCGCAGATCTTGATGAAGACGAGCATCAGGACAAAGAATCCGATGGACGCGATGATGTAGGCAGTATCGAGCATGGTGGTTGTTGGTTGGTTTTGGTTGGATCGTTGGTTGGAGAAAATTCGTTTCTTGAGGACAAATTATGGAGGAAGGTTCAGGCACTTTTTTCCCGTGTGATACCTGGCAAGTTTTGCAGTGCAGGAAGGTCGAAATAGAAGGTGCTTCCCTCTGAAGGCTTGCTCTTCAGCCCAATCACGCCCCCGTGAGCGATCACGATTTCCTTGGCGATAGCTAGCCCAAGGCCGGCACCACTCGATGCGTCCCCATCGATACGGAAGAAGCGTTCAAAAACTTTGGTCTGAAGCTCCTTGGGAATACCCCCGCCCTGATCAGTTACAGAGAAGCGAACCATGCCATCCTGGCGGCGGGCCGCCACTTCCACGCTTTGGCCATAGCGGGAGT
Source organism: Spartobacteria bacterium UBA6821 (assembly GCA_002452515.1). GTDB lineage: Bacteria > Verrucomicrobiota > Verrucomicrobiia > Chthoniobacterales > UBA6821 > UBA6821. Next base: position 3,925 of record DKEN01000019.1, read on the forward strand.
GTTTGACCGCATTGGAAACAAGATTGGTGAAGACATGGGAAAGCTGCTCCACATCGGCCCGAACCCCCGGAAGTCCGTTCTCGATTCCCAGAGTGAGTTTGCAACCATGGGTTTCAGCGAGCTCCTCCAACTCTCCGCTGAGGCATTGCACAAGCGTTCCGGCATTCATCGTTTCCTGACTCTGCTGGGACTCGCCCGACTCCAACTTGGCCAGATCCAGCATGTTGTTGATCATCCCCAACAACCGCTCAGAGTCTTCACGCGCCGCAAGAAGAAGCTCCGTCTGCTTCGGATTGAGTGTGCCGATCCGTTCCTCAAGCAGGAGATGCAATCCCATCCGCACGCTGGTGAGAGGAGTCTTCAACTCATGACTCACGGTTGAGACAAGGTTGGATTTCACTTCATTGAGCAGTCGCAGACGGGTGATGTCCTGCAGAATCACCGCCGCACCAAAGACGGTTCCCAATTCATCCCGCACGCCGATGACGCGGGGAAGCAGGAAGACCTCCTTGTCATCAACACGAAGAACAACACATTTTTCAAACCCGATAGGTAGATAATCCTGCCCGCCTTTGAGAATATTTTCGGCCTCCTTCTGGATCTCGGTGGGAAGGCTGCCGGTGGAGCCGATTTTGTGCAGGAGGCTCAGAGCAGCAGGATTTGTAAAATTGATCACTCCCTGCGGCGTGAGTGCGATAATAGGGTCAGGGAATGCGGAGAAGGTCAGTTCTGTCATGTGACGGGCCTGAAGAATCTGATCGCTTGTCACCTGGCGGTAAGCGCGCAGTTTTGCCGCCATTTTATTGAACGATTCGGCAAGTTCACCAAGTTCGTCTCTGGAGGCGACCGGAATGGCCTGATCCAGTTTTCCATCTCCAAGCTCTCTGGAAACCATGGTCAGTGTTTCGATGGGCTGAAGGATCGAGCGTTGTAAGCGGCCAGCGAAGAGGATGGCCGCCACAATACCAGTCACACTCGCAAAAATCATATACCGGGTGGAGCGGGCACTCAGGTCGCGTGCATCACGATCTGCGGTGACAATATTATCCTGATTCAATGAAATGATCGCCTGAGCCGTATTCTTGATCTTCGTGAACATCGGCAGGAGGTTCTGAAAATACATTTCTTTCTGGGCTTTCGGATCGGACAGTTTCCAGAATAGTGCTGTCTGCTGGGAATAGTTGTCGTGCAGCGATGAAATCGTGTTCGCCAAGGTTCCTTCACCTGGCAATGTGATATTGCCCATCTCGGTCTCAAGCCCTTCCTCAAACTTCGGCAGAGACTCCTCGTAGATTTTTCTTCCCCGCTCTTCCTCGCCCAGAAGGAAGATATTAAGTGCCGAATCCATGCTCTCAGCGGATTCCTTCATTTTTTGGGCAGCGATAACGCTGCGATAATTCTCCCGCAGCACCACATCCACTTGCGTACCCAACTTGGCAAAAAGGAAGACGGCGTACGCTCCCATCGCCAGAATCAGGAGAAAAATCGGCGCCAATCCCAGGAAGATGCGGCGTTTCATGATTCGTGGTCACGACAAGCATGGCCTACCCTCCTGTGCCGAGCATTCACCTGCGCCCGCATTCTTTCTGCGGAACGGAGATACTCATCATTGGTCATGCATTATTCTAAGCGTGATCCGTGCCAGGTTTTTTAATAGCACACAAGATCCTTTTATTCATTATCTTATGTCTTTTCATGCAAACCATTTCCTATCCCCAAACCTTGCAATAACGCATGAACATCTCGTTTTCATCATGCAAAATTGCAAGGTGAAAACTGGCGGCTAACGCGTTTAGAGCGTTTTAAATAATAGTGTGGCCATCCATTTACGAGTGCCATGGGGTTGGTTGGCAAGGAGCAAGCGAAGCGGTTGTAGTCGCGGTGCTACACCACCAAACACCCTATGCCACCGCAGAAGGTGTGTGGGAACGCAGCTTCGTCATGCCGAAGGCCGTCCCATCATTCCTTCTCAAGGGATGGGGGATGGCTGATCCGGGAGGATCGCCAGACAAAGAATGGCTAGAGAATTACTTAAACCGTTCTAAAGTCGCTTGCGCTTGCGATAGAGCGTGGCGGGATCAATGCCAAGAATCTTAGCGACCTCTTCCAGCGTGCTGGTGTTGGCGATCAGACGTCGGATGTGTTCGGCTTCGATCTCCTCCAGCGTAAAATGCCCCCCAAGCCGGATTTCCGAAGCGGGATACACGATGTCTGAAAGATCGGAAGCCTCAATCTGGGCACCGTCCGAGAGAATGACTGCCCGCTCAATCACATTACGCAGTTCCCGCAGATTGCCGGGCCACGAATAGGCCTGCATGGCGGAAAAAGCTTCTTCGGAAAAAGCCTGGGCCGGTTTTCCTGCATGGGCCGCCGAAAAAGCGAGATGTAGCAGGGCCAAACGCCTGATGTCCTGAACGCGCTGACGCAGGGAGGGCAACCGCAGGGAAATCACATTCAGCCGGTAATAGAGGTCTTCTCGGAATTTTCCCTGTTGTACCGCCGCGGCCAGATCCCTGTTGGTCGCGGAAATGATCCTCACATTGGCGCGCCGGGGCTTATTTTCTCCTACCCGCTCATATTCACGCTCCTGGAGCAGACGCAACAGCTTGGCCTGAATCTCCAGCGGGAGTTCTCCAATTTCATCCAGGAATAGGGTGCCTCCATCGGCTGCGGCCACTTTTCCTTGGGTCTCGGCATGGGCTCCAGTGAAAGCCCCTTTGGCATGGCCAAAGAGTTCACTCTCCAG
>DKEN01000073.1:0-6403 GCA_002452515.1 Spartobacteria bacterium UBA6821
AATCTGAAAAGGGAGGAAGTCTTTACCTTCTACTTTTCACTCTTAGTCTACTTGGCTGTTATATTTTTCGGCCCTTGGTGGTGAATCCTAAATTTTTACCACAGAGGAGGGGCAAAGTGGGATCAATGTAAGAGGTCAGCAGGCGGAGGGCTCACTTTTCAGCTTTCAGCTTTCAGGCTTTCAGGTTTTTCTCCTCTCATGCCCACTTTTGATGTAGTTTCTGAAATCGAACGGATGGAGATCGAGAATGCGGTCAATCAGGCGGTCAAGGAACTGGCCACCCGTTTTGATTTCAAGGGTAGCAATGCCAAGATCGAGCTGACCAAGCCGGAACTCATCACCCTGACGGCCAACGACGGAATCAAGCTCAAGGCTCTCCGTGAGATGATGGTCGGGAAGCTCGCCAAGCGCGGCGTCGATCTTCGCAATGTCGATCAGAAGGATCCCGCCATTTCACCACTGGGCCATGCACGGCAGGAATTTGTCATCACCCAGGGGCTCGATGGCGATCGGGCGAAGGAGATCATCACTGCGATCAAGGGGGAGAAATTCAAAGTGCAGGCCTCGCTTCAGGATCGGCAGGTACGCGTTAATGGCACCAAGCGGGACGAGCTTCAGTCGGTGATCGCATTCCTGCGGAGCCGGGACTTCGGTGTCTTCCTGAACTTTAAGAATTTTCGGGATTAACCAAGGCGGTCGGTTCGGGCTGCTTGGTTTCCGTCCAGCCAAAGAATTTTCGTGACTTGATGATCTCGGCAACTTTTTCCGGCACCATCTTTTCCCAGTCGGGGTTGCCTGCCTGGATGTCTGTAAGGACGTTTGTGGCAACGATTCCGAGATAGTCGAGTTTGCATCCAGCCATCGGCACGAGGAAACGGTTCTCCAAGAGATACGAGTAGAGGGCACGAAGGCTCGATTCCACACGGTAGGAGGCGGCCTCCACGATATGCCCCTTTTCGTCCTTGGTGGGATAGACATAAAGCCGCACCCCTTTTTTGAAGAGCCGTCCCAGACCTTCCAGAATGCCACCGTCCAGATTGGCATAGTATTTTTCGTCAAAAATTTCCTGAAGCGTCGGCACGCCGAGCGGCAGACCGATGGCGCGATCCGTATAACGGCGCAGATACTGGATCAGCCGGTAATACTCGCCGTAGTTCGAGATGAGGACCGTGCGTCCCAGGGCTCCGAGCATATCGACCCGGTCGAGGAAGTCCTGCAGGTCGAGTTGTCCGCTGCGCATCAGATGTTTCATCGTGATTTCCAACAGGATTTCAGGCTGTTCCCCGCCGAGATCCTCCTCCATCAGAAACATCGTTTTGCCGCATTCGAGCATGTCGTTGGCGACATTGGTGAGCGGTCGGAAACTGCCGCGCTCCACCAGCAGCGGCTTGTGGTAGAAGGCATCGGCAGCCTGGATTACCTCACCGTCGCCACGGAAGAGAACCGCCTGGGCCAGTCCCTGGGTGACCAATTCCAGACACATGATCCGGTTGTCGAGACAGGCAAAATCGGGGCCCGAGAAGCGGATCACATCGATCTCGATGCGGCTGGAGTCCAGATCATCAAGCAGGGAGGCGACGAAGGCCTTTGGCTCCTTGCGGAGGAAATAGGCGCCGTAGATCAGATTCACCCCGACGACGCCAAGGGCTTCCTGCTGCGCGAGATTTTCGACGTCGAGCATTCGCACATGCAGGATGATCTCGTTGGGCTGCGAGCGCGGCGTGGTCTGAAAACGAATGCCCATCCAGCCATGGGACTCGTTCTTCGTCTTGTAGGAACGGGCGGCCACCGTGTCGGCAAAGGCGAAGAAGGTTTTCTCACTACCCGCCTTTTCGTCGAGACGTTCGATCAGCAGTCCAAATTCCTTGTCCAGCATCTCGCCAAGCCGCTGACGGCTGACAAAACGCGAACTCTTGCCATAGATCGCATCGGAGAAGGTCATGTCGTAGGCCGAAATCGTCTTGGCGATCGTCCCGGCGGCTCCCCCCACATGGAAGAAGCGGCGCGCCACTTCCTGACCCGCCCCGATTTCAGCGAAGGTTCCATAGATCCCCTTCGTCATGTTGATCTCAAAGGCCTTCTTGTTGGCCTTCATCTCAAATTGATTGATCATCTTGCGATGCTTGTAATGAAAGAAACGCCCTCTGACTAGAGGGAAACAGTGTGGAACGACTTGTGCGTCCTTTTTCCGAAGAAATCTGGAATCTTTGCCCGTGTTATGCGACGACTTTTGAGTGAAGCGCCACTTTCTCCCCATTGCCCTTCTTCCGATACTCTGGTTGGGAGGCTGCGCCCATCCGTTGCCCCGTTACGAGCCTCCGATGCGCCGTGCCGCCGTGCAGAAAGTCCGCACCACCGCCTACACGCAGAGTGAGAGCGACCACCGTCGCTACAAGGCTCTGACCGCTCTTGGCACTCCCTTGAAATACGGAGCCATCAACAGTGCCGCCGCCGACTGGGCACGCTGGCCATGCGGGACCATTTTTCGCATCCGGGCGACGGGAGAACTCTTCGAAATCGATGACTACGGCTTTGCTCTTTCGGGAGTGAATACCATCGATCTCTACAAGCCCTCCCGCCGACTCATGAATGAGTGGGGAGTGCGTCGCGTGACGATCGAAATCTATAAATGGGGTGATCCTTGGGTCAGTTACCGCAAGATGATCTGCGTCCGTTCCTACCGCCATATCCGGCGCATGATGAAAGAAATCCAGTCCTGGTTTGGTCACGGACGCCCACCGGAACCGGTCTATCCCGTTGGCGGAGTCTGTCCCGTTTCCATGGTGAGGTAGGCTGACATTTTTGATTCATGTCCCTGCATCGATTTTATCTTCCTCCCCCGCGCTGGTCTGAGGATCAGCCCGAGCTCGATCCGGCTGACGCTCATCACTGTACCGATGTGTTGCGGCTGGGTAGTGGGGATGCCGTCACCGTCTTTGATGGTCAGGGGAATGAAGCCTCGGCAACGCTGACCGAGGTGATGCGCAAGCACACCTTTCTTTCCCTCGGTGAGCGCCGGTCAACGCCCAAGCCGCGCTGCTCCCTTACGCTTGCGCAGGCTGTGCCGAAGGGAAAGAACATGGATCTTGTGATCCAGAAAGCTGTCGAACTTGGAGCATCGTCCCTCATTCCGTTGCTTTCGGAGCGTACGGTGGTGCGACTGGATGGGCCGGGGGATGCCGGACGAAAACAGGAACGCTGGCAATCCATCGCATTGGAGGCCTGCAAGCAGTGCGGGCAGAACTGGATGCCGGAGGTCGGGCTGCCGCGCACGATGAAGGAATTTTTGTCTGCTCCACCTTTGGTTGACATGATGCTGGTCGCCTCGCTGCAACCCGGTGCCCGTTCTATCAAGGAGGTGATTGCCTCCTTCGAGACAACGCACACTCGCTTGCCCGAGAGCGCCCTGGTGCTGATCGGCCCGGAAGGAGACTTCACTCCGGAGGAGATCGCCCAAACTCTCGGTGCAGGGGCTTTCCCGATTACGCTTGGCCCGATCATTCTCAGAACCGAAACCGCCGCCCTCTATTGTCTGAGTGTTCTGGGGCACGAGCTTTTTTAGGTTCTAGCCTTTCTGCAACAGCCTCGTTGCGATTTAATAAGTGTTTCTCTAGTCTCTTCCCTTCATTTCATGGACGACAACGATTTCGATGACCTTTCCGACACGCAGAATCTTCCGGATGACCGGCAGCTTCCGATTGATCGCGTCGGGGTGAAGGATCTGCGTTATCCTATCCGTGTCCGGGATAAAAATCACAGCGAGCAGGGAACAATCGCCACGGTTCAGATGACGGTTGATCTTCCGCATCATTTCAAGGGGACGCACATGAGCCGATTCGTCGAGGTACTGAACTCGCACGGGCCGGTCCTCCATGTCCGCAATATCCGCGATATTCTGGTGCAGCTTACCGAGTCCCTGGAGAGTGATCAGGCCCATATTGACTTTGAGTTTCCCTATTTTCTGGAAAAGGCAGCCCCCGTCACCAAGGCCATCGGACTGCTCGACTACACGGTTCGGTTCAATGCCACACTGACCGGCGGGCTTGCGAGGAAGGCTGATGGCAAGGTCGATTTCGTCGTAACGGTCGTCGTTCCGGTCACGACGCTCTGTCCCTGCTCCAAGGCGATCAGCAAATCGGGGGCGCATAACCAGCGCGGCCATGTCACCTTCTCCGTCCGGTGCGCCAAGCCGATGTGGATCGAGGAGATGATCCGTCTGGTGGAGGATTCGGCCAGTTCTGAACTCTACAGCCTGCTCAAGCGTCCCGATGAAAAATTCGTCACCGAACGGGCATATGACAATCCGGTGTTTGTCGAGGATCTTGTCCGGAATGTGGCGGGTCGCGCCGAAGAGGATGAGAATATCCTCTGGTATCGGGTCGAGGCCGAAAACTTCGAGTCGATTCACAATCACAACGCTTACGCGCTGATCGAGCGCAGAACCACGCGGTCCGAGTAGTCACCGCGCGAAACTCCCATGGAACGCATCGCCCTGCTGGCAGCCACGCTCTGCTATCTCTTCAGTTTCGGGCATACCCTCTTTGTGCTTGGATCGGGACGATTTCATCCGGGGCGCTTCAACTTCATCGCCATGGCGCTTGGGGCAATTGCTCAGGGATGGTATCTCTCCCTGCGGGGCGCGGCGGAACATGCCTGTCCCCTTGGCTCGCTGCCGGAAATGCTGATCTTTTTGAGCTGGTCCATTGCGCTGATCTATCTGGTCATCGGGTCGACCTACCGGCTGTCGCTCATGGGGGCCTTTACCGCGCCAATGGTGCTCCTGTTGCAAATTGCTGCCCTCTTGCTGCCGGAGCAAACGACCCTCACGATATTCCGACCCAATCCCTGGGTGGAGACGCACGCCGCTCTATCGCTCGTGGCCTATGGGGCCTTCGGACTCGCCTGCATCGCGGGAATCATGTTCCTGATCCAGGAGCGGGAACTCAAATCCCAGCGTCCTTCGGCAATCTTTCATGATCTGCCGCCGATCACCGTTCTTGCGGAGGCAATGAAGCGCCTGCTTTGGGTCGGATTTCTGCTGCTGACGCTCAGCTTCGCCGCCGGAATGCATGCGCGCCTCTTTGTTTCCGGTGAGAAATTCACTTACTCGATCCTGATCTGGGTGCTCTACGGCCTTCTTCTTGCCGGGTCAAACAAAGGGATCCTCAGCAACAGGCGCTTCGCGCTGCTGGCAGCCGGAACATTTCTGCTAGCCCTGGCTCTTCTGCCGCTGATCCAGCATCTCTCGCACGCGTGAATATCCTCTGCGCCGGAATCAATCATCGTACCGCCCAACTCGATGTGAGGGAGAAGTTCGCCGTGCGTGAGGAGGAGATGACGGAGTTGCTCGAGCGGCTACGCGGGATCGACGGTGTCTCGGGGGCCGTGATGCTCTCCACCTGCAATCGAGTCGAGCTCTATGCCTCCGGTCTCTGCACACTCAAGGCGCTGGAGGGTTTCCGTTCCATCCTGGCGGAACGCGCTGGTTTCGAGGCACCGCTCTATCATCACGACACGCCACAGGCGGTGAGGCATCTCTTCCGTGTCGCCTGCGGGCTTGATTCGATGGTCATCGGGGAGACGGAAATTCTCGGCCAGGTAAAGAAGGCCTACTCAATTGCCAGTGAGAGCGGATCGGCAACGCGTTCGTTGCACAAACTCTTCCAGCACGCCTTCCGCGTTGCCAAGAGAGTGCGGACGGAGACCCAGATCACCAGCGGGCCGACCTCGATCGGATCCGTGGCTGTGGAATTGGCCGGAAAAATCTTCGGATCGTTGGAGGATCGCCGGGTCATGATCCTCGGTGCCGGGGAAATCAGCGAACGAACCGCGCGAAGTCTTCAGTCACGCGGAGTGCGGAGTGTCATTGTTTCCAACCGCACCTACGAAAGGGCTGCCTCCCTCGCTGCCGAGATCGGTGGAATGGCCCTCCATTTCGATCACTGGGAGAAGGCGGTGAGCGATGTGGATATCCTGATCAGTTCAACAAACGCTCCTCACGCCCTGCTGACTCCTGAAAAACTCGCCCCGTTTCTGAAACAGCGGCGTGGCGTTCCCCTCTTTGTCATCGATCTGGCAGTGCCCCGTGACGCCGATCCGCAGATCAACGAACTCGACGGGGTCTTCCTGTATGATATCGACAGTTTGGAGCAGATCGCCGCCCAGTCACTCGATATCCGCAAACAGGAGGTGATCCGCTGCGAATCGCTCATTGACGAGCATGTGGAGGGATTTCTGAGCTGGCTGAAAACCATCCACGAACCGCGACCCACGCCATGACACAGCCTCTCATTCTCGGCACGCGCGGTAGTGATCTTGCGCTGGCCCAGTCGCTTCTGGTGAAACAATCACTGGAAGCCGCCCATCCCGGCTTGATCATCGAACAGAAGATCATCACGACCAC
>DKEN01000073.1:6413-11470 GCA_002452515.1 Spartobacteria bacterium UBA6821
TTTCCCGTCATCCCGGGGGCCTTACAGAACTTCCCTTCGGAGCAGTGGTCGGCACGAGCAGCCCGCGCCGCGCCTTATTACTCAAGGAGCAGCGACCTGATCTGCTGATACAACCGATCCGGGGTAATGTGCCGACACGCTTACTGAAAGTGGCTGCCGGCAATTACGATGCCACCATCCTTGCGGCTGCGGGACTCGGTCGTTTGGGACATGATCTCTCCACCAGAGAGTTGGAGGTGAACGGCGTGAAACTCTCGATCGAATCGCTGGACTGGATGCTTCCCGCGCCGGGACAGGGTGCGATAGCCGTGGAGACGCGGAGTGAAGATCGTGCGGTTGAACTACTTTCCGCGCTGCACGATGAGGCTACCGCCCGATGTGTGTGTGCTGAGCGCTTGGTACTCAAACATCTTGGTGGGGGCTGTCATTTGGCTCTGGGAGCTCTGGCAACAGAGCAAGCGGGCGAGGTGCTGCTTCGCGCCGTCTTCGTGCCGGATGCTGCTTCCCACCCGCTTAAAGCCGAGGCTGCCGCCGCCACGCCCGAGCAAGCGGCCCGCCTCGTTGCCAACCAACTTCTTTCCCCATGAAGAAGAACGCCCAAACAGGAGCCAGGGAATTAAAGGGAGCTAAGAAATCGAGAGGTATCTGCTATCTCGTCGGTGCCGGACCGGGCGATCCGGGACTCTTGACCCTGCGCGGACGAGAGTGCCTGAGTAGGGCCGATGTGGTGATTTATGATTATCTGAGCAATCAGGAGCTTCTCGGTTTTGCACCGGAAGGGGCGGAGAAAATCTATGCAGGCAAAATTGCCGGACAGCATGCCCTTCACCAGGAAGAGACCAATGCGCTGCTCGTCAACCACACGCGTGCTGGAAAATGCGTGGTGCGCTTGAAGGGGGGCGATCCCTTCCTCTTCGGTCGAGGAGGGGAGGAGGCTGCTGCACTTGCCGCCGCCGGACTTCGTTTTGAAATCATTCCCGGTGTGACCTCCGCCATCGGAGGACTTGCCTATGCCGGAATTCCGGTGACCCACCGCCTGCGCAATTCTGTCCTGACAATTTTCACCGGTCACGAGGGTCCGGGAAAGGAAAGCTCCAGCATTGATTACAAGGCCATCGCCGCGGCCCCGGGTACCAAGGTCATGCTGATGGGGCTCAAAAATCTGGCCACCGTGACCCGGGAACTTGCCCGCGCCGGCATGGCAGTGGAGACGCCGGCGGCCCTGGTGCGCTGCGCCTCCATGGCAAATCAGCAAACCCTTGTAGGGACGCTGGGAACGCTCGCCTCCCTTGCTGAGGAAGCCCAATTTCAAGCGCCGGCATTGGCAGTTTTTGGCGAAGTAGTGAATCTCCGAGAATCGCTAAACTGGTTTGAAGCCCGTCCCCTTTTCGGTCGCCGTATTGCGGTGACCCGCACCCGGCGTCAGGCAGGAGGGTTAATCGAGGCTCTCCGGGAATTGGGGGCCGATGCCTATGAACTTCCGACTATTCGGATCGATCCTCCGGCAGATAAGACTGCCTTCGTCGAGGCGCTGGCCGATGTGCGCGGCTACGACTGGATTGTCTTTACCAGTCCGAATGGAGTGGAGGCCTTTTTTAATGCCTTCTTCGCCGCCTATGAGGATGCACGCGATCTCGGTGGAGCGCGCCTTGCCGTGATCGGAAACGGCACGGCAAAAAAAGTGCGGGAGTATCACTACGCCGTCGATCTCATCCCGAAGGAATTTGTCGCGGAATCGCTCCTGAAGGAATTTAAGGAACTCAATGTCGAGCATCTGCGCATTCTTCTGCCACGAGCCGCCGGTGCCCGTGAGGTGCTTGCCGTTGAATTGGAAAAACTCGGAGCCATCGTCGATGACGTGCCGGTCTATCAAACGGTGCCCGAGACAGAGGATGTCACGGGAGGTATCAAACGGTTCCGTGACGAGGGAGCGGACATGATCACGTTCACGAGCGCCTCCACGGCGACACATTTCACTGCGCTCGGCCTGCCCATGCCAGAGGGCCTGAAAACTGCCAGCATCGGCCCAGTTACCTCTGCGGAGATGCGCTCCCTGGGGCTCGCAGTCGATCTGGAATCCGCCCAGCACGACATTCCCGGGCTTGTGGATGCCATCCTTCGCTTCTACATTGCTTGACCGCCTAACCAGAAGTTTTCCATGCAGCATCGCCTTATCCAAGATCCCAAACGCACTGTCTCCGAAATCGGTCTCGGTTGTTGGCAGCTCGGCGGCGCGGACTGGGGATTTGTGGATGATGAGAAGGCGTTTGCAATCCTCCGCCAGGCTGTTGATGCGGGCATCACTTTCTTTGACACGGCTGATGTCTATGGGTCGGGACGCAGCGAGGAGTTGCTGGGGCGTTTTCTCAAAAACGAGGGGAGTAAGTATTTTGTCGCGACGAAACTGGGGAGAACGGCCGCACTTTTCCCCTCCAACTACACGGAAGCCGGAGTGCGTCAGGCGACGGAGGATTCGCTGAAACGACTCGGTGTGGAGTCCCTGGATCTAACCCAGTTGCACTGCGTCCCCCCGGGGGTGCTGGGTAAAGGAGAGATTTTTGGGTGGCTGCGAACGTTGCGGCAAGAGGGAAAAATCCAGAGATTCGGAGCCAGCGTGGAATCCGTCGAGGAGGGTCTGATTTGTCTGAAACAGGAGGGACTCGCCTCGTTGCAAATCATTTTCAATATCTTCCGGCAGAAGCCGGCGTTTCATCTGCTGGATGAGGCGAAAAAAAGAGGGGTCGCCATCATTGTCCGGCTTCCCCTGGCGAGCGGTGTGCTCTCGGGAAAGTTCACGAGGGAGACACACTTCAGTCAGAAGGATCATCGCAATTACAACCGTGATGGCGCGGCCTTCAATGTGGGAGAGACCTTCGCCGGAATTCCGTTTGAAAAAGCCGTGGCCCTCGCAGATGAGCTGAAGCCGTTTGTACCCGCAGGGTTCAGCATGGCTGCGATGGCTCAGCGATGGATTCTCGACCATGATGCTGTGACCACCGTCATCACCGGGGCCAGTACTCCCGCGCAGGTTGATCTGAACGCCTCGGTCTCGGAGCTCCCGCCCCTTTCGCTCGAACTCCACAAAAATCTCAGGCGTTTCTATGAAACGTCGGTTGCCTCGCAGATCCGTGGCCCTTACTGATCCTTCATTGCGATGAAGCATTTTGGTGGCGCGAAGCCACGTTGAGGCTTAGAAAGGAATTAGAAGAAACACACACCATGCAAATCCACCTCAGCCCCCGTCATCTCCAGCTCACCGCAGCCATTCATTCCCATGTGGCCGACAAGGTCGCCCATCTGGAGGAATACACCGATAGCATTATTGCCGCCCATGTGGTGCTGCTCTTCGATGAGCACCGTTCCAAGAAGAAGGATTACCAGGTGAAGATCCACCTGGCGTTGCCGGGGCCCGACCTTCATGCCGAGGATGCCGAGGACGATCTTTACGCTGCCATCGACCTGACCGTTCACAAGCTTGCCCAGCAGTTGCGCAAACGCAAGACCAAGACCAAGGAGAAGGAAAAGCACAAGGTCAAGGTCGCCAAAGAAATCGAGCGTCACGGCTATCGCCGTTAAGGCGGCGGTTTTCATGCGCTGATATCACGCAGGGTGGTCGACACTGATTACAAAGTGCAGTTGGAGGTCTTTGAGGGGCCTCTCGATCTGCTGCTCTACCTCGTCAAAAAGGACGAGGTCGATATTTACGATATCTCCATCGAGCGGATCACCACGCAGTACCTTGCTTATCTGGAGGCCTTTGAGGTGCTCCAGATCGAGGTGGCGGGAGAGTTCCTCGTGATGGCTGCCAACCTGCTTTACATCAAGAGCCGCACGCTCCTCCCCAAGGATCAGCAGATGCCCGACGAGGAGGCGGAGGAGGATGATCCCCGGTGGGAACTGATCCGCCAGTTGATCGAGTACCGGAAGTTCAAGGAGGCGGCTAATCATCTCCGTGATCAGGAGGAACTGCAATCAGCCCTTTTTCCCAGAGTCGCATCGCTTGATCCGGCCCACGCCCCGGTGGTTGACGAGAACATGCTCATCGGCGATGTCGGGATCTTCGATTTGATCAATGCCTTTCAGCGGGCACTCAAGCGCCTTCCCGCCGAGGAAAAGCAAGGGGAGATTCACGAAGAGGTCTTCACGGTCACCGATCGTATCAACCACCTGATGAGGATCGTGGATCGGGGTGTTTCGATGAAGTTTGAGGAACTTTTCAGCACGGCTTCCACCCGTTCCGAACTGGTGGTGACCTTCCTGGCCATTCTTGAATTGATCCGGATGAAACAATTTCGCGTGAGTCAGGAGGAGCAATTCGGTGAAATCTGGCTTGAACGCACGCTGCCGAGCGACGAAGAACTTGAGGACGCCGACACGATTCATGAGTAATTCTTNNGACGCCGTGCCTGAAGGAACACTCAGCGGGGATGTGCCGCAGGGAGAAGTTCCCCGTCTTTCCCTGGTTATTGAAGCGATTCTTTTCGCCTCGCAGAAGGCGGTCACGCCCAAGGAACTGCTTGCGCATCTCAAGAGCGCCGCGACTGCCGAACCGCAGAGCGTTGCCAGCGCCTTTGCCCGGATCAAGGAGGCCGATGTGCGCGAGGCACTGGATGAACTTCAGGCTGAGACATCCGCCTCCGGTCGCGCTTATCAGGTTCGGGAGACGGCGACGGGCTGGTTGTTGAGCAGTGCGGCGGGGTTCGCCCCCTGGCTGCGCGCCCTCTATCCGGAGGCCAANNAACCCTCGCCATCATCGCCTACAGGCAGCCAATCGCGCGCGCCGACATGGAGGCGGTGAGGGGTGTCGCCGTTGATGGCGTCATGCAGACGCTGCTGGACCGCGGGTTGGTCAAGATCGCCGGACGCGCTGAAGTCCCCGGTCGCCCCCTGCTCTACGCCACAACCCAGTATTTCCTCGATCACTTCGGTCTTCGTCACCTCGACGAGCTGCCGAATGCCGCCGAGTTGCGCCATATTCCGTTACCAAAGGGACTGCCGGAACCCGTTGTGAAAACAGCCGACGCCGCCGATGAGGCGATGCCGGAACTGCCTGGAGT
>DKEN01000060.1 GCA_002452515.1 Spartobacteria bacterium UBA6821
TTCTCCCCACCAATCCTCCACTTTTTTATGGGCCACATTTACAATTCCATCATCGACACCATCGGCCACACACCGCTTGTGCGACTCAATCACATCACCAAGGATCTTCCCGCGACGATTGCCATTAAATGCGAGTACTTCAACCCGCTCGGCAGTGTGAAGGATCGTATCGGGGCCGCAATGATCGAGGATGCGGAGGCGCAAGGACTTCTTAAACCAACGACAACCATCATCGAGCCTACCAGCGGCAACACTGGAATTGCGCTCGCCTTCGTTGCGGCTGCCAAAGGATACAAACTCATCCTGACGATGCCGGAAACAATGAGTCTGGAGCGACGCACCCTTCTGGCCCTGCTCGGAGCACAACTGGTTCTCACCCCGGGCTCCGAGGGAATGAAGGGAGCCATCGCCCGTGCCGAACAGCTTCACAAGGACACTCCTGACTCCTGGGTACCGCAGCAGTTCAATAATCCTGCAAACCCCGCTATCCATCACAAGACCACCGCGGAAGAAATTTGGGCCGACACCGACGGCAAAGTGGATATCCTCGTTGCAGCAGTTGGAACGGGAGGCACCATCACCGGCGTGGCTGAAGTCATCAAATCACGCAAGCCGGACTTCAAGGCGATCGCGGTTGAACCGAAAGACTCCCCCGTCATCACCCAAACCCGCAACGGAGAACCGGTAAAACCAGGTCCCCATAAGATCCAAGGTACCGGCGCAGGATTTGTTCCCACGAATCTTCATCTTGATATCGTCGATGAGGTTGTCACGGTCACCAATGATGAGGCCATCATCATGGCCCGCCGTCTGGCCAAGGAAGAGGGCATTCTCGCCGGCATCAGCTCTGGTGCCAATGTCCATGCGGCCATCGAGATTGCCAAGCGCCCTGAAAATGCGGGCAAACTGATCGTCACTGTTGCCTGCTCAACCGGAGAACGCTATCTCAGCACGGCACTCGCCGAGGAAGCACGCGCTCAGGTCGGAGGCTAAGAAAAGCAGAAGGTAAAATGAAAAGGGGGTTGCCTGAGGCTCACTTTTCTTCATTCTTCATTCTTCATTTTTAATTTATCCAGCCATGTCATTTTCATCCTCCGATTCCCATCTGGAAATCACCCCTCCCTCGGCACTTGAACTCCTGTGGTTCAACCATCGCAACACTGTACTCCTTAGCTTGGCAGCCGTGATTGTGCTGGGACTCATTGTTCTGGGCGTCGTGGCTTCGAAGCACTCTTCCTTGCTGGCTTCGGAGACACTTCTCTCAAATGCCACGGATGATGAGGGACTGCGTGAAGTGATTGCCAAATATCCGAATGCTCCTGCTGCTGCGGACGCCATGCTGCTCCTGGCATCCTCCCTTCGAGATGAAGGAAAAATCATGGAATCCGATGATCTCTATTCCCGTTTCAGCGAGGCTTTCCCAACCAGCACCTTGGGAGTATCCGGACTGCTCGGCCGAGCCGCAAATGCCCGTGTTTCCAAAAACTTCGATGCCGCCCTGAACAACTACCAGCAGGCGGGGGCTGCCTATCCCCAATCCTACGGCGCTCCTTTTGCCCTCTACTCCCAAATACAACTCCTTCTTCAATCAGGCAAACCAGAGGATGCAAAAAAGATCCTTCAGACGCTGGTCAGCCAATATCCGGGATCGGTTGCGGCACAGGCCTTTGGCGGAGGACAGCCTGCCTCCAATCCCTCTGGAAGTGCTGCTTCCGAGTAAAAATAAGCTACGTCTGGAAATAGCTTTTTTGGAAACGTGTTTTTCCCCCTTGCTTCAAAACCTTGGCAGTGTGATAGCCTGTTGATGTCAATGCGACTCCTCCCCCTCCTATTTCTTCTATTGGCTCTCATCCCGACTCTGGAAGCCCAGACGAACACGGTGCCTCAAGTAACGATTACCTTCGCTACCGGAGATTCCGTTCCGGGTGCCACCAATACCAACGCCAGTTTTGTCTCCTTCGGCAATCCGGCTTTCAATACCCTCAATGGCGTCGCCTTTCAGGCTACGGTGAAAGAAACTGATACGGTAGGCTCCAAACTTGTCACCAATACCTGGATAGGTATCTGGGCCGATGATGTCGCCGGAAATAGGAATCTCATTGTGCGAAGCGGATCTTACTTCGGTTTCGTAAGTTATTTCACCTCATTTTCCGATCCCGTCTACAACAACAGTAATGCCGTGGCATTTATTGGAACGGTAACAGAGCCAACAATTGAACTCCCTATCGAATGGAAAGGTCACAACTCTACTCCTTCTCCTTCCATAACAACTGGTATCTGGACCTCGCAGCTCTTCCAAAACACCAATGCCACGAGCGCTAATGTTTTTCCCGTCATCACTTTCTATGGCACCAACACTCCCACAACAAACTGGTGGACAAATACTACTTTTCCCAAACTCCTCCCCCAGTTTCCCTCCAACCTCACCATGGTTACTTCATTAGGCTCTCAAGCTCCAGGTTACACAAACAAGGCTACCTTCAGTTCTTTCGACCGGATAGCACTCCCCGATCAGGGTGGTGTGGTACTACTAGCTACCGTCTCCACCAGCGTCGTGATTGGAACCAATCCCAATTATATACCACCTTTACCACCATCAACAAATGGTGACGCGATGCCTTTCGCTATCCAACAGCCATTCTACTACAAGTCACAATCCCAGCAGGGTATCTGGGCTCAGGATACCACTGGAACGCTTCAGTTGATTACGCACCAGGGAGGCACTCTGAATGTGGGAGGCACCAACAAAACAATCGCCTCCCTCTCCTTCCTCAACTCTGCCAACCCAATTGCAGGTCAAACCCGATCCTTTAATCAGGACACGGGCAATCTTTTCTATACAGCAAAGTTCACTGATGGAACCCAGGCGGGCGTAAAGGTTATCTTTCCCTGATTTTATCGACGATTTGACGGCACTTGTTTGACTCGTTCGCCCCTGCTCAGCTCGCCCTTTGGGCTGTGCTTCTGCACAGTCTATCCGAGGCTTTGCCCACGCCTATGTATTCCCGGCAAGCCGTGCCGCCCTCCGGGTCCCACTAGAGCATGTTCACTTGAGTCACTGCCGAATGATTTTCACCACAAAGGACTGTCAAAGAAACCAGCCAAGGTTGTCGTATAGGACCTAAAAAACATCACCGGTATACCCCTCTTTTACCTTATCCCACCTTGGATGGCCCTTGGATTCCTCTCTGTGGTAAAAAATTCGGGGAATCAGTAGCTTATCAACGGCCACATCTTTTCCTAAAACGCTCTAGTGTGGGATCTACCGCGCACCTCAAGCTTTAAGCTTGTGTCTTCCG
Organism: Spartobacteria bacterium UBA6821; assembly: GCA_002452515.1. Classification (GTDB taxonomy): domain Bacteria; phylum Verrucomicrobiota; class Verrucomicrobiia; order Chthoniobacterales; family UBA6821; genus UBA6821. The sequence continues at coordinate 3,300 of DKEN01000060.1, forward strand.
ATTCTCCCGAATCAGGAATCACTCTCACCTGCTGGCGCTCGGACTGCTCACCCTTCGGTTCGCATGACTAAGCCGCGTTCCCAAGCGTCTTTTCAGCTTATTTGAGGTCACTTTGCTCCCGCAAAGCGGTGCCCCCCTTCGGGCTGCCTACGGCAGTCTACCGCGCCCGTTCCCACGGGCTTGGTTCTGCGAGATCACCTCAAGCTTTAAGCTTGTCGGCGATCTCCTCGGCAGGATAGGTCCAGATTTCCGAGAGCGTTGGATGGTAATGGGGGATCTGAGCCAACTGTGCGGCGGTGGAGTTGAAGGCCATCGCCACCACGATTTCGTGAATCAATTCGGAGGCCTCCGGTCCCACAACGGCACCTCCAAGGATTTTACCGTCATGCGCATCTGCCACGAGCTTCACAAATCCCTCCGTCTCACCCTTAACAATCGATTTTCCATGATCAGCAAAGGGATAGCTCGCAGTAATGACGGAATGACCGCTTTCACGGGCTTCCTGTTCCGTCATTCCACAAGAGGCCATTTGAGGTTCCGTAAAGGTGGCGAACAACTTTAGACGATAATCGAGCGTTGTCGGCGTCCCTTCGTTTAACAACGCCGCAGCATTTCTTGCCGCCGTCTCACCTTGGGCGATAGCGATATGAACCACCTCATAGGGGCCACAGCAATCCCCCGCGGCGAACAGATGGGAAACTGTTGTACGCTGTTCCAGATCCGTGCAGATCCTGGGTCCCTCCAAGGCAACGCCGACCTTTTGTAATCCCAGTCCGTGAAGGGCGGGACGACGGCCCAAGGCATTGAGCACCATTCCTGCTTCGACGGCATGCTCCACACCGCTTAGTTCGAAGATCACCCGCAGTCCCTCACCGCTCTTCTCGATGCGCTGCAACCGGGTTCCACAGTGCACGCTCATCCCCCGCTTGCGGAAGGCGTCGGCCACGGCATCCGCCACATCATGATCGCTACCAGTCAGCAGTTGCGTGTTGCGCTGGAGGATCGTGACCTTTGTTTCAAGGGCATCCAGATAATGAGCCATCTCAAGTGCCACAGGTCCTCCTCCCAGCACGATCGCTGTTTGAGGGATCTCCGTAAGATCAAGGAGATCATCGCTGGTCAGGCAAAGTTCAATCCCGGGGATTGGTGGATGGTTAACGACCGATCCTGTCGAAATGCAGGCGCTGCGGAAGCTGATGATCTCCTCTCCACCGTCACGGAGTTGGATGTTGAGCGTCATGGCATCGAGAAATTCCGCCCTACCACGGATAAAATCAAATCCGCCTCCTTCGAGCTGCTCGCGTCGATAGTCCGCAAATTCCCCGATCAACTTCCTCTTGCGTGCAATAATCTGGGCTGCGTCAAACCCGATCCTTTCGGCACTCAAACCAAACTCCTCTGCATGTCGGAGGATTCGATAGCGGTTGGCGGATTCAATAAGTGTCTTGCTGGGCATGCATCCCCGCAGAATGCAGAGCCCCGCCACCTCCTGCCCCCCTTCAATCACAACCGTTGAAAGACCCAACGATACGGCGGTTCGAGCAGCGGCATAACCACCGCTTCCTCCACCGATCACCGCAAAATCATACCGCTTCATTTCCAATTACTGAACCCAATCGTGAAGTTTGGAAAGCTTTCCGATTTCACGAAGGCAACTTTGAAAAACATTACCTTCTTTTACCCCAAGATATTGTGCCTCATTTGGTTTTCCTCCCCAGATCATGGGGTTTTTAGGCGTAAAAAGGGGAAAAAAGCGTTGCCCGATACCCCTGCCATCCCTACCCTCAACTGAGTTACAAACAGCTCTCCTTCCCCCTCGGAAGGAATCGAAAATCTCCAGCATCTCCCATGGCCAAAACCCCTCCTTCCGAACCAATCATTCCTCTCGACGACAGCGATATTCCCGAGAAACAGGACACTACTGGAGGCGATGTTTACGGTGCCGCCCAGATTGACAAACTTGAGGGTCTGGAAGCAGTTCGCAAACGCCCCGGCATGTACATCGGTGATCCCGATGAGCGAGGACTCCATCATTGTGTTTTTGAAGTACTCGACAATTCCATCGACGAACATCTCGCCGGCTACTGTACACGGGTCGACGTTTCCATCCACTCGGATGGCTCCGTTTCCATCCGGGACAACGGGCGAGGCATCCCGGTCGAGGTGCATCCCAAGTTCAAGATTCCGACGCTTGAACTTGTTCTGACCAACCTCCATGCGGGTGGAAAATTCGGCCAGGGGGCGTACAAGTACAGCGGTGGTCTTCACGGTGTTGGTGCCAAGTGCGTCAACGCACTCTCCACCTGGTTCAAAGTCGAGGTCATGCGCGAGGGACAGGTTCACTTCATGTCGTTTGCCCAAGGTAAGACCACTCAGAAACTGACCGTTCTGAGCGAACTGAAAAACAAGAAGCAGACCGGCACCTTCGTCACTTTCTTGCCTGATCCCGAGATCTTCACGATCACGGTCACGTTCAAGTTTGAGCGCCTTGCCAGTCGTCTTCGCGAGCTTGCCTTCCTTAACCCCGGCATCGAAATCGTCCTGACCGATGAGCGTGACGACGAGGAACATCGTCCCCGCAGCGAGACCTTCTACTACAAGCATGGTATCGTGGAGTTCGTCCGTCAGCTGAGCGAAACCCGTCAGATTCTCCATCCCAAGCCGATTGTCATATCCAGCAAGCGAGACGAAATCTATGTCGATGTTGTTCTCCAGTACAATGATTCATACAACGATCAGATCCTCTGCTTTGCCAACTCCATCCCAAACCCCGACGGCGGCACCCACCTTACCGGTCTGCGCACGGCACTCACGCGCGCGGTCAATCAGTACGCCAAGGCAAACAACATCCTGAAGGATAAGGATCCGGCTCTTTCCGGTGATGATGTCCGCGAGGGACTGACAGCGGTTCTGAGTGTCAAGCTTCCCAACCCACGCTTCGAGTCCCAGACAAAGGTCAAGCTGGTCAATACCGAGGTAGAAGGTGTCGTGAACTCTGCCGTCTACGAAGGGCTGATGGATCACTTTGACCAGAATCCTCCCGTTGCCAAGAAGGTCATTGAAAAGGCCCTCACCGCGGCACGCGCACGTGAAGCAGCCCGCAAGGCCCGTGAGACCGTTCGCAAAAGCGCCCTCACCGGTGGGGGACTGCCCGGAAAACTGGCTGATTGCTCCGAACGAGATCCGGCTCTCACCGAACTCTATATTGTCGAGGGCGACAGTGCAGGCGGGAGCGCCAAGCAGGGACGTGATCGCCGCTTCCAGGCCATCCTTCCGATTCGCGGAAAACTCATCAACGTGCAGAAAGCCCGTTTGGACAAGGTGCTCCAGAACACCGAAATCCAGACCATGATCACCGCCATCGGCACCGGNNCGCATCATCATCATGACCGATGCCGATGTGGATGGCTCCCACATCCGGACCCTGCTCCTTACCTTCTTCTACAACCAGATGCCGCAACTCCTCCGTCGCGGACATATTTTCATCGCCCAGCCCCCGCTCTATCAGATCAAGCGAAAGAAGCGCGAAGAGTATGTCGATGACGATGTGCAACTCAACCGCATCCTGATCTCGCTCGGCGCCGAGGAACTCAAACTCGTCAATTTCTCCGACAAAAAGGAAATCCCCTCCTCGCAACTCAAAGAGATTCTGGAGCTGCTCGACAGGCTGGAGAAATCCAGTTTGGCCATCCGCCGTCTCGGCGGGGAATTTGAAGCCTATCTCAGCGCCCGTTCCACCGAAGGCGTCCTCCCCATTTACCTCGTCGTTATCCGCACAGGAAATGAAGAGAGCGTTGAGTATTTCCATAACGAGGCCGAACTGCGCGATTTCACGACCCGTAATATCGACCTCAACCTTTTCGAGTCCGAGAGCAGTGATGCAGATGAGAATGGAGGTGGTGAGAAAATCAGCAAAGCCGTCAAAAACGCTCGTCGTCGTCGTGCCCGCCTTGTCGAGATTCACGAGTCGAAGGGTATCGAACGCCTCATTGCCGAACTCGCCAAGAAGGGACTCAAGATCGAGCACTATGCCGACAGCAAGACGCCCCTCTACCAACTTGTGGACGGTGAGACCACCCATGATATCCTTGCCATTCCACGCATTCTGGAAATCGTCAAGGAAGTCGGTCGCCGGGGTGTCCAGATCAAGCGATTCAAGGGTCTTGGTGAAATGAACGCCAAAGAGCTCTATGAAACCGCGATGAATCCGGAAAGGCGTCGATTCCTCAAGGTGGAGCTCAACGATGACAACTCCCTGGAAGCCGGACGCATGTTCGACATCCTCATGGGTGATGTCGTGGAGCCTCGCCGCATCTTTATTGAGGACAATGCCCTCAACGTCCGCAATCTGGACGTCTAAAGTATATTTATTTCGCTCCGAACATTCTTGTCGGAGAGAAATAAGAAGAGATTCTCCCGCTGAGGCGCAGAGAGTTGTACTCTGAGATGACGCTTGGACTTTTTTTTAGCATCCTCTGCGGTCTCCGCGTCTCAGCGCGAAAACTTTCTGCCCACCATGATACAAATGTTCTAAGGTGCTTCCCTAGAAGGATTTTCCGATAGCAAAGACGCGGAATCCCAGATCCTTGAGCTTGGCATGAGGCAGGATATTGCGGCCATCGAAGAGGAATGCAGGCTTGAGCATACCGTCGTAGATCTTCTGGAAATCAAGCGATTTGAATTCATCCCATTCCGTGAGAACGGCAACGCCATGGGCACCGTTACAGGCCTCCAGAGCGGTCTTCACCACGATGAGATTCTCATTCTCCTTCTTACCGAGCACATCAGCACGAATCTGCTCCTCGGAAACCTGAGGATCATAGACATAAACCTTTGCCCCTTCGGCTAGCAGATCGCGACAGACAGCAATCGCAGCTGTCTCCCGGGTGTCGTTGGTATCCTTCTTGAAGGCGAAACCGAGGATGCCGATATGTTTGCCACTGACGGTATTGAAGAGATCAGTGATAATACGGGAGGCAAAGCGGGATTTCTGCCAGTCATTGATCTTCACCACGCTCTCCCAGTAGGCGGCGACTTCGGGAAGTCCAAAGTGCTCACAGAGGTAGGAGAGATTGAGAATATCCTTCTGAAAGCAGGAACCGCCATAGCCGACCGAGGCCTTCAGGAACTTGGGACCGATCCGGGAATCATGTCCGATCGCACGGGCCACCTCATCCACATCGGCTTCCGTGGCCTCGCAAAGCGCGGAGATTGAATTAATCGAGGAAATGCGCTGGGCAAGGAAAGCGTTGGCCACTAATTTGGAAAGCTCGGATGACCAGAGGTTAGTCGTGAGGATTTTTTCCCTCGGGACCCAACGTGAGTAAATGGCGACAACCTTCTCGATTGCAGCAAGTCCTTCAGGGGTCTGCTCTCCACCAATCAGCACCCGATCGGGATTTTCGAGATCCTCAATAGCGGTTCCTTCGGCCAGGAACTCGGGATTGGAGAGAACCTGGAAGGTGGCCTTGGTGGAATTCGAGCGAAGGATGGTCAGAAGTGCGGATGCCGTACGGACGGGGAGCGTGCTCTTCTCAACGACAATCTTTGGTCCTTCGGCAACCTCGGCGATCATGCGGGCAGCGGACTCGATATATTTGAGATCGGCGGCACGACCTGCACCTTTGCCATAATGCTTGGTCGGAGTACCGACGCTGACAAAGATGATATCAGCCTCCTTGATTGCACCTTTGATGTCGGTGGAGAAAAAGAGGTTTTTATCACGGGCCGACTCAACTACCTCCTGAAGTCCCGGCTCATAAACCGGCAACGTGTCGGAATTCCAGGCGGCGATGCGCGCCTCGTTCGGGTCGGTAACAGTAACGCGAATATCGGGGCACTTCGCGGCGATCATGGCCATGGTGGGACCGCCGACATAACCGGCGCCGAGACAGCAAATAGAAAGAGATGGTTTCATGGGTGGGGTCAAAAATTAATGGTTAAATATCAAAAAATGGCAAGACAACGACAACGCAACGACACGTCGTCGGATTATTTGAGTCCAAGGGACTCACGGAAATAGGCGATCGTCTTTTCAATCCCCTCTTCCAAAGGAACCTTGGGTTCCCATCCGAGAATATCGCGAGCCAGAGTGATGTCCGGTTTGCGTTGTTTGGGATCATCCGCAGGCAGTTCCTTATGAGTGATTTTGGATTTTCCCCCAACCTTTTTGAGGACAAGTTCCGCAAGCTGGAGCATCGTGAATTCCCCGGGGTTTCCGAGATTCATCGGACCGACCGTCTTTTCCTGCTCCATGAAACGCATGAAGCCATCGACGAGATCGTCAACAAAGCAGAAGGAGCGCGTCTGGGAACCTTCTCCATAGACCGTGATATCCTTACCCTGAAGTGCCTGAACGATGAAGTTGGAAACCACCCGGCCATCATCGGCCAGCATCCGCGGGCCATAGGTGTTGAAAATGCGGATCACGCGAATATCGACACCATGCTCACGATGATAATCGAAAAAGAGGGTCTCGGCACAGCGCTTCCCCTCGTCGTAGCAGGAGCGCAGACCGATGGGGTTCACATGGCCCCAGTATCCTTCCGTCTGCGGATGAACAAGAGGATCTCCATAGACTTCCGAAGTGGAGGCCTGGAAGACGCGGGCATTCACGCGTTTGGCAAGACCTAGGCAATTGATCGCTCCGAGCACCGATGTTTTCATCGTCTTGATCGGATTATACTGGTAATGCGGCGGCGATGCCGGGCAGGCGAGATTGTAAATGCGATCGACCTCGAACTTGAAATGGTCGATGACATCATGACGTACCAGTTCGAAGCGAGGATTCCCGATCAGATGCTCGACGTTGACCTTCCGTCCGGTGAAAAAATTATCCAGGCAGATAATTTCGTGGCCCTGCTCAATCAGACGGTCGCAGAGATGGGAACCGAGGAATCCGGCACCGCCGGTAATCAGGATACGCATAGAAAAGCCAGTCTAGCTGAAAATCTCTTGAAAGGTAAAGCTGCCAAAATCGGGGGTAGTGGCTCAGTTTGAAATTGGTTGATTTTTATCCGTATCCCTCAGGCTCAGGCATAACGAACACTTTTCCACAAATCCCAATAGTTGATACTGAACTTCCAAATAGACATTTTGTTCCGTCATCTATCGTGAAGGAAAAAATAATGAAGTTGTGGTAGATTATGCGCTCAACTTTTGCTTGTTCATAGGGAATAAGGTTATCCGAGTGTGCTTTGATGATATAAGCCTGTTCTGCCTCCCTGTGCATTTTCTCGGAGGGGTTCAATAACGCCAGAACTGCGAAAATAGACACCACAACTATTAGTGTTTTCTTTTTGTGCGAACTCATGCTCGTCTTCGGTTAATGCCGCTTGGTCGTATAGCGGATTCCTTGGATTTACTGCTTCCTTAAAGCGCGGTATTCGAGGGAGTCGACCAAGGCCAGCCAACTCGCCTCGATGATATTATCGGAGACACCGACCGTTCCCCAGGTTTCGGATCCTTCGTTTGAGAGAATATGCACGCGGGTGCGGGCCGCAGTCCCCCTGCCGCCGTCAACGATGCGAACCTTGTAATCGGAGAGGGATATTTTGGAAATCCAAGGATGAAGTATCTGGAGCGCCTCACGCAATGCGGCATCCAGGGCGTTCACCGGACCATCGCCTTCTGCGGTGGTTTCCTGGAATCCCTCCCCGTCACGCACAGTCACAGTAGCGACACAACTGGATGCACTAACCTCTTCATCACGACGGAAACTGCAGTGATAGCCGGAAAGTTGGAACAACGGTGTGTGCAGACCGAGTTCCTTGCGCAGGAGCAACTCCAGCGAGGCATCGGCTGCTTCAAATTCATACCCTTCCGATTCGAGGGCTTTGATTTTTTCCAAGACAGCGATGACAACGGGATCGTTCTTCTGTAGGGGGAGGCCAAGTTCAGCGGCCTTGAGCAAGATGTTGCTGCGGCCGGAAAGTTCCGAAACGAGGATATTCTGATGATTGCCCACTGATCCCGGCTCGATGTGCTCGTAGGCCGCGGCTGTCTTGGAGACTGCGTTGACATGCATTCCTCCCTTGTGGGCAAAGGCGGTGCTTCCGACAAAGGGTGCGCGGATGTCCGGTTGGCAGTTCGCAAGTTCATCAACAAAGTGTGACACTTCGCGAAGACGCGTGAGATCCTGAACGACAGGGAGTCCCATTTTAAGCTGGAGGCACGGGATAACTGTCGTGAGGTTGCAGTTGCCCGTCCGTTCACCATAGCCGTTCATGGTTCCCTGGATCTGGATCGCTCCCGCGCGCACGGCTGCCAGCGCATTGGCCACTCCCAATCCGCAGTCGTTGTGCGTGTGGATGCCTATCTTGCCCGGGAACCTCGTCTCGACAACCGACGTGATTGTTGCGATTTCGTCAGGCATCGTTCCTCCATTGGTATCACAGAGCACGAGGACATCAGCTCCTGCTTCGGAGGCGGCCGCGAGTGTGGCTAGGGCGAACTCCGCATCGTCCTTGTAGCCGTCAAAGAAATGTTCCGCGTCGTAGAAGACTTCGCGTCCTCGGGATTTCAGATAGGAGACACTGTCGGAGATCATGGCGAGATTTTCGGCATGGGGCACGGCGAGTACTTTCTCGACCTGAAGCTTCCAGCTTTTGCCAAAGATGGTCACTACCGGCGTCTCCGCCTCCAACAACTGGGCGATCTGAGGGTCATGAGAAGCGGCCACTCCGGCACGACGGGTACTTCCGAAGGCAGCGAGCTTCGCTCCTCCCAGATTATGTTTCCTGGCCTCGGCAAAGAAGGCCATATCTTTCGGATTTGATCCAGGCCACCCCCCTTCGATGTAATCCATGCCAAAGGCACCGAGCTTCTCTGCAATGCGGATTTTGTCGATCAGACTAAAGGAGATCCCCTCACCCTGCGTTCCATCACGCAGCGTGGTATCATAGAGCGAAATAGTATCCTTTTTAGCACCCGGTTTTTTCATGAGCGAAGAATCCTATCCTCAGAATGGGAAAGCTTCAAGTCAGGGAACCTGCCCCCCTTATTGGGGCATTACCGAGGAATCATTAATCGCATTGATGAGCAGTCGGAGCATGGCAAAATCGTGCCTATTCGGAGAGAGTACCAGTCTTGGCAACTCCGCTATCTCCAGATCGTCAGCTTCCTCGGGTAGAGCCTCCCTCTGGATGATATGCCCGGAGAGAAGCAAGTGACTGAACTGATCATTCAACTCAGCAAGGGCAATCGGGGTAAGTCGTTGCTGGATACGGATGACCATCTCTTTGTGCACCCAACGATAGGAGTGAAAAATTTTGTAGAAGTGCTTGATCTCGTGCACTGCAAGATCGATGTCATGCGTGATGGTGAAAAGATTGAAGTCGGAACGGGAGATGAGTCCCAGTTCCAGCAGGTCATTGTCGAGGAAGCGGCGCCACGTTTCCCAATAGAATCCATTCTGACGATCCATCAGAATGATAGGCACCAGGGAGGTTTTCCCCGTCTGAAGAAGTGTGAGGACTTCAAACCCTTCATCCATTGTTCCAAATCCTCCGGGAAAGAGAACGAAGGCCGATGTTTCCTTCACAAAGCTAAGTTTACGGGCAAAAAAGTAATTGAAATCGATCAGCTTGGGATCGCCTTCAATTGTAGGATTCGGTCTCTGCTCAAACGGCAACCGGATATTGAGTCCGAAGCTTTTCTCCGCCCCAGCCCCCTGCTGGGCAGCCCCCATGATCCCATCACCACCTCCGGTGATGATCATGAAATTCTCCGCGACAATCCGTCTCGCGAATTCCCGGGCGAGTTTGAAATCCGGATCGTCGGCCCGTGTTCTAGCGGAGCCAAAGACAGCAACTTTGCGGATGCCGGAGTATTTTTGAAAAATCGAAGCCGCATTCCTGATCTCATGCATGGAGCGGCTGATCAGCTTCAGATCAACCAGCGACGCATGGTCCCGTCCAAGTTGAAGAGCCGTCTGGATCATCGCCGTCAGATAGTCGGCAGGACGTCCCGACGCCACCTCAGAGACGAGTTCCTTGATCCTATTATCCAAGGCTTTTCGTTCGGAGGAGTGTTCTGGGAGGGGCATGATGAAATTGCGAGGGAATTAAATCAGTGCTTCCCTACCGTTTGGCAAGTCGACTGAAAAGCCAGAGTCCCAATCCTGTGAAAAACAAGTTTGGCATCCAGATCAGTACGACGGGAAAGGCATGCGGATTGTTCCTGAATGTGTCTGCGATGATGATGAAGAAGAAATAGCCAAACGCGATGATCAGACTGAGAGCAAATCCGACGGAGGTCTCCTTTCGGTGAGCGGTGATCCCGAGGGGAACGGCAATCAGCGCGAACGAAAGCGCCGCAAGAGAGAGTGAAAAGCGTTTACTGACCTCCACTTGAAAGGCGAGGCGTCTCGGATTGTCGGGCTTGGCAAGTTCGGAAAAAAGCTCGCTGAGGGTGTGGGAACTCAATGGTTTATCCTTCTTTTTCTCATCAAAAAGCTTCTGCAGGGAGAGTGGGAAAATCCCCTCCCTCATCGTGATCCCTTGGCGGATGAGCTCAACATTGTCGGGGTGACGATCATCGCGTTGTTCGAAATGGGCATCCTCGACCTTCAGCAGAAGCCGGCTGTTCTCCAGATCAGAGGTCAGCATTCCGCTCTTGGCAAAAACCACCTGGGTTGGAATCCACCCTCCCTTTCCCTTGTCATCCAGTTTGAAGACGATGAGATTATTCATCTGATCCCCGTCGCGGCCACCGACATAGATCCGATAGTCAGGGAACTGATCGACAACCTCGTCGGCCTGGAACATCGCCGTCGGGTTACTTGTGGCGATGCGAAAGAGCGAGGTAAGCATGGCGTACTGCGCACGCGGGGCGACTTCGGTATTGATCCAGAAGCAGAGTGCGACCATCAGCAATGCCACTCCGAGCACGGGATGGAAGATTCTCGTGAAGCTCACGCCGTTCGAACGCAGCGCGATAATTTCGTTATCGGCAGAAAGGCGTCCGAAAACAAGCAACACCGCGGTCAGGAATCCCCACGGTATCGTGAAGGTCATCGAAAACGGGAGCACAAAGGCGACGAAGGAAAAGACCGTCTCAAGCGGAACATTGTGATTAATCAGGAGATCGAGCATCTCCTTGAAAACATTACCGAGAACCAGCACAAGGCTCAGCAAGGCTACCCCCATGGCAGTGGCAACACCAAGGGCAGTCAGGAGATAACGGTCGAGAATCTTCAATGTAGGAAAAGAATATCTGAATGGACGACGGGGAAAAGTCAGTAAGAGTGCCCGCGCCACGCAACGATTGCAAGTGCGCTGCGGGTATTGCGGTTGAACCCTTGGCCTTGTGACGCTAGTCTTGTCTTGATATGGCCCTCCCATCTTCCTCTCAACGCTTCCCTCTTCTGAATGTGCTCCTCTGGGGTAATACCGTGGCCCTTTCCTGGGTCTGGGGTCTGGGTCTTTTCTTTTCGGTGCAATTCACTGTTGAATTTGGTCTCAAAGGACTTCTCACTTTTCTCATCCCCAACTGCCTTGGCCTCTTTCTTTTTGGCGCTGTCACCGATGTGATCGCAAAGCGCTATCCAGGATCAGAATCGCTCGCCACCTTTTTCAACAATTGGTCGCGTCCTTTTCGCCTAGTCTTCTTTCTTTATCAGATCATCGCGATCTCCCTCACCTTCTTCGCCCTGATCCGCTACGGATGGCAACCTCTCGGCCTGCACCCGGACTCTCTCTACCTCCCGCTGACAGCCCTCATTATTTTGGCTGGAGGCATCCTGTTCGGTGAGGAGTTCTCCATTCGCCGCATCAAGTACAGCCACGCTGCTTTTCTCGCACTGATTCTCCTCTGTGTCGTCATCATCATTGCCGAACTTGGATCACCTTACTTCAGGGGGATTGCACGTCCCGGCCTCTTTTCCACCCATGACCTGAATTTCTGGGGTTATGTCATCCCCATTTGTATCGGATTCCTCGTCGGCCCTTGGCTTGATCTGCAGCAGTGGCAACGCGCCATCCAGATGCGCCGTGAAAATACCTCCATCACTGCATCCTATGCAGTTGGAGCTCTGATCTTCGGTGCGATCCTCCTCTTTCACGGTATTCTTGCCCTCTGGGCCATGGAGGGAGGTGCTTCCAAGTACATCCAGATGGGACTTGCAGATTACCCCTATGCCGAGTCGCTGCTTACCCGTGTCTTCAGTGCCCCTCCGGCAAATCCGTGGCTGCTTGGAGCCTATCTGACCTTTCTGAGTGGCTGCATCCTGACGACTCTGGACAGCGGCTACATCGCCCTGCGCTGGTTCCTTCAGAGCAATGCCAGCAAGAGTCAGCATCCGATCTTCTCCCTGATACCGGAACGCCTTATTTCCTCCCCTATCCCTCCCATGATCCTCTGCGCCCTCATCGCGGTAACGGGTGCAGCCATTGGGATCGAGTTGGAATATTTCATGATCTTCTTCGCCACCTTTTTTGTCGGTTATTCCGTTCTGGCGATCGGACGGGCCTTCATGAACGGACCAGTGAATGTAATTCCTCAGGTGAAGATGTTCTGCATCGGGTCAACGGCCGTTGTGATTTTCGCTTACGGTTACTTCCTCCATCAGCCGATCTTCCAGATCCTCGCTTCGCTGTTGCCTCTCGGCTATGTCGTCTGGCTCCTTTTCAAGCCGTTTGTCGGGGAGGATTTCACAACGGGCGGGGAGGAGTTGGAACAGCCTTCCGTAGCCTCGGTCGTACCGCTTACTCCGGTTAATACCGTGCTGACTCCCGCCCCCACGGGCACCCACGATATTTCCGGACATTTTGAAGACAAGTGGTTCGTCCATACGTTCATCGCCACCTACGCAGACACTAATTCGGTCGGAAATGTCTATTTCGGCATGTATGCCATGTGGGTAGGTAAGACACGTGAACTTCTCTTCAACCGCTTGATGCCGAAGTTCAACCTGAAGGAAACCCCCTTTTATATTCTGACCCGTTCCTTCGAGCATAAATTTGTCAGAGAAACCCGTGAATTTGAAACTGTCAGCGTCAAGATCAGGGTCGCGGGTCATAACCGTAAATTTGCCACCCTGGAGCACGAGGTTTACGACTCGACGGGAAGCCTACTTGGCAAGGGGAGCCAGAGCCTGCTCTTCGTCTCCTCCACGGACTATAAAATGATCGATATCCCCAATGATGTGATGACCGCCTTCCTTGCCTACTCCTAGGAAAGAAATTGGAAAGATGGGAACATTCCTCAGAGTCATCACCATCATCGGAGTTGGGGCGATGATCCTTTTGTTCCTTAAGACTCAGGGATGTTTCAAAAAAGAGCCCACGCACACCGTATCACCCTCTCCGACGCCAACCCCGATTCCCATCCTGCCAAGGAAGGCGTATGAAACAGCCCGTCTCTTCAACGGAATCACGCTGAAATCCTCCGTAGAAGCTACCTCTTCTCTGGAATCCTCGCTTCATCTCGAAAAACATCCGGAGTCCTACACCCTCGGCTTGGAACTGCACCTGAGCGTTCCATCAGCCGCAACTACATCAACCAATCTGCTCGCGGCCACACCGGAACTTGCAGAGTTGCTCCCCGATTTTGAGGCTCTCCTAACCAATGCTAGCGTTTCATCCGATTTCGCAACGCTCTTTGCCAATAAGGAAAAGAATCTCCGTTCAAACCTTAACACCCTTCAACGTCTGCTTCCACTCGACACGCTCTACGATTGCCAGACCATCCTGAATCTTCAAAATACGAAGACCGAGCGCCGGGCTCTCCTGATTCAGGCACTCATGAATGTGAATTCGGATGGAGCCGATGGAGACCGAAACCTGGAGCCGGATGCCCATTCGGCATTCTTTCAGCCACAGACGAATTACCGTTGGCCAAAACTCAGCGCCCGTCCCAATCCCTGCCTGCCCGAGATAGAACACCGGCTTGCCGTCATCCAGCAGAAACTCGCCGACATCAAGACCTCCACAAACGCTTCCACCTCAGCCGTCGAAGAGGAAAATTCTCGCCTCCTGAGCGCACTGGCAGATACCAAGGCCACTCTTGAAGAACTAAAACATTGGAGTTTTTTGGTCGGAAATGCCGATCCGTTTATTGTCCTTCCCTCCTTCATGATCACAGGGGCTGAAGGCCATCCAACGATCGGCGACTACGCAATTGTGATTGCCAATGGAACACTCTATCCGGCCATCCTTGGGGACAAGGGGCCAAATTATAAGATTGGCGAGGCATCCCTCCGGATCTGCAAAGAAATTAACGACGACTCCACGGCCGAGATCCGTCCGATTGATCATCCCACCGTCACCTATCTCATCTTCCCCGGGAGCGCAAAAAAACCATTCTCCACACCGGATTACGCGCACTGGTCGGAAAGGTGTCACGCTCTTTGGAAAGAATTTGGTGGGAGCGATGCTGCCACCTGGCAGGAATGGGAATCCCTTGAAAAACCATGGCCCACTCCAACTCCATCGCCAACACCTTCACCGGATCCCACCCCTTCTGTTGAGCCTCAGTTCTCTACCTCAGCCAGCAATTCGCTCTCCCCTGATGGAACCAACTCGCCTTCCCCAATCCCTTCATTAACACCTGATGCATCCTCTGGCACGAATCCTGCTTCATTTCCTTCACCCACAAACTCCGCAGCATTGACCCCTACACCCACCAACTCGCCGCAATAATTCGTACCCGAGGATTTCTGCCTTTCTCCCCAAAGTGCTTCCCGTCTATTTTCAGCCACTCAACCCACTACCATCATCCCCAAAACGTTCACCTCATGATCACCATCGGCACCACGGCTCCAGACTTCACTCTCTCCACCATCACCGCCGAGGGGCCCAAACAGATCTCTCTCTCATCAGAAATTGGAAAGAGAAATATCCTGCTCCTTTTTGTGCCTCTCGCGTTCACAGGTGTTTGCACCGCTGAATTTTGTGAGATCAGCAAGGGAATCGGAGCCTATGATTCACTTGATTGCAGCGTCTTTGGCATCAGCGGAGACAATCCTTTTGCCCAACAGGCATGGGCGACAAAGGAAGGCATCACCATTCCACTCTTGAGCGATTACGAGCATACAGTCACCAAGGCCTATGGGATTGCCTATGAGAGCTTTCTTCCTCAGATAGGCCTCGGTTTTGGTGGTGTTCCAAAGCGCTCGGCTTTCCTGATTGACCGCGCCGGCATCATCCAATACGCGGAGTCCAGCGATGATCCGAAACATCTCCCCGATTTTGCCGCCATCCAGGCCAAACTGGCGGAACTCAAGTAACTCGAAAACATTTCGGCCAGATCATTCCTTCACTAAAACCCATCAACCATGAGTACAACCGACCCGTTCAAGACACTCCGTAGCTTCGAGCCTTTCGCCGGAACCACCGCCTACTTCCACTCGCTCCCAGCTCTCGAGGAACAGGGTGTCGGTGCCATCTCGCGTCTTCCATTCTCGATCCGGGTTGTTCTGGAATCAGTTCTCCGTAATTGCGATGGACGCAAAGTGCATGAAAAGGATGTCCGCGCCCTTGCCTCCTGGAATGCCAAGACTCCCGCTCCCGAGGAGATTCCGTTCGTTGTGGCCCGTATCGTCCTCCAGGATTTCACCGGGGTTCCTCTCCTTGTTGATCTGGCCGCGATGCGCAGTGCCGTCGCCCGTCTCGGCGGCAAGCCAGGCATTATTGAACCTCTGGTTCCGGTGGATCTCGTCGTCGATCACTCCGTTCAGGTCGATTACTACGGATGGGCTGATGCCATGAAGTTAAATCTCGACATGGAGTTCAAGCGCAACCGTGAACGCTATGAGTTTTTGAAATGGGGCCAGCAGGCGTTTGAGACCTTCGGCGTCGTTCCTCCGGGCATCGGCATTGTCCATCAGGTGAACCTGGAATACCTCGCCCGAGGCGTCCTTCATGCCAAGAACGGAAGTGGTGATCTTTATTATCCGGACAGTCTTGTCGGTACCGATTCCCACACCACCATGATCAACGGCTTGGGCATTGTGGGCTGGGGCGTCGGCGGCATCGAAGCCGANNCCGCCACAGATCTCGCCCTGCGTGTCACCCAGATGCTACGAGCAGCAAAAGTTGTCGGGAAATTTGTTGAGTTTTACGGTGATGGGGCGGAATCCCTCCCACTCCCCGACCGCGCTACCATCGCCAATATGGCCCCTGAATACGGAGCCACCATGGGTATCTTCCCGGTTGACAGGGAATCAGTCGCCTTCCTGCGCGCCACGGGTCGCACCGAAGCCGAATGTAACGCCTTTGAAAACTACTTCAAGGCACAGGGGATGTTCGGCATGCCTCGCAAGGGCCAGCTCGACTACAGTGTCNNTCGATTCGGAATGCTCGAGCTACCTCCTCGCGACGGGAAGGAGCCCGGAGCACGTGGCGGCCTACGAGGCCTACTACAAGGCGCAGGGCCTCTGGGGGATGCCGCAGAAGGGCCAGGTCGACTACAGCGTCGATCTCGAACTTGATCTCGCCACGGTTCTCCCAAGCGTCGCCGGGCCGAAGCGTCCGCAGGACCGCATCGACCTTCCGAAGCTCAAGCCAACCTTCCTTGATCTGCTGGTGAAGCCTGTTTCCGAAGGTGGCTACGGCAAGGAAACAGCCACACTTTCAGCCTCTTCCAGAGTCTCCCGTCGCAACCCGACCATTCCTTCCGACGAGGAAGAAATGATCAGCGATCGTCCGACTCCCGACGCTCCCGGGAGCATGTCAGTTTCCCCATATCATGCCACCAACGGGCAGAGCACGATCCGTAACGGCAGTGTCATCATCGCAGCCATNNGCCATCACCAGTTGCACCAATACCAGCAACCCCAGCGTCATGCTGGCCGCAGGATTGCTCGCGAAGAAGGCCGTCGAGGCAGGTTTGGAAATGGACCCGACGGTAAAAACTTCACTGGCTCCCGGGTCGCGCGTCGTCACTGCGTATCTCGAAAAAACAGGCCTTCAGCCTTACTTTGACAAGCTTGGATTCCAAACAGTCGGCTACGGCTGCACCACTTGTATCGGGAACTCGGGGCCGCTCAATCCTGAAGTTGAAAAGGCCATTACCGACAATGATCTTGTCGCCGCCGCCGTCCTCTCAGGAAACCGTAATTTTGAAGCCCGTATCCATCAGAATATCAAGGCCAACTTCCTGATGTCTCCGCCTTTGGTCGTCGCGTTTGCCCTCGCGGGACGCGTTGATATCGACTTTGCTCTGGAGCCGATCGGTCTTGGAAAAGATGGAAAGGAAATCTTCTTGAAAGACATCTGGCCGAGTCTCAGTGAAATCCGTGACACCCTGCGAAGTGCACTCACTCCGGAGATGTTTTCCACTCTTTACGGTAATTTCGCCGGACAAAATCCCAAGTGGAACGAGATTAGCGCCCCGACAGGCGGCATCTACCAGTGGGATACCAAGAGCACCTATATCCAGGAACCGCCATTCTTCGAGAACTTCGGCATGGAAGCCGGAACCATCACACCGATCACTGGTGCCCGTGCTCTGGGCATCTTCGGAGATTCGGTCACAACCGATCACATTTCTCCCGCAGGTGCGATCAAGGAAAAATCCCCGGCAGGTCGCTTCCTCAGTGAGCATGATGTCACGCGCGAAGACTTTAACAGCTACGGAAGCCGTCGAGGTAATGACCGCATCATGACCCGCGGTACATTTGCCAATGTCCGTATCAAGAACCTGATGCTTCCGGGTGTGGAGGGTGGTGAAACGCTGCATCAGCCAGACGGCGAACGCCTCAGCATCTTTGATGCAGCCCAGAAGTATGCCGAGGAAAAGACTCCACTCGTCATTCTAGCGGGTCAGGAATATGGCACGGGAAGCAGTCGCGACTGGGCAGCCAAGGGAACCCGACTTCTCGGGGTCAAGGCTGTGATTGCAGCCAGCTTCGAGCGTATCCACCGTTCCAATCTCGTTGGCATGGGCATTCTC
The DNA here is from genome assembly GCA_002452515.1 of Spartobacteria bacterium UBA6821. Lineage (GTDB taxonomy): Bacteria > Verrucomicrobiota > Verrucomicrobiia > Chthoniobacterales > UBA6821 > UBA6821. The sequence continues at coordinate 21,192 of DKEN01000060.1, forward strand.
CCCATGCAGTTCAAGGAGGGTACGAATGCCCAGACCCTTGGACTCGATGGCACGGAAACCTACGACATCGTTGGTCTCGGAGAAGATCTGCAACCACGTCAAGACATGACTCTCCGCATCACACGCAAGGATGGAAGTGTTCAGGATATCCAGGTAAAGGTGCGCATCGATACGCCGATTGAGGTGGATTACTACCGCCATGGCGGCATCCTGCCCTTTATTTTGCGGCAGCTTGTCGCCGAATCAGTGTAGTATTGGTTCGTGCAGACAGAACAACTTGAACGGAAGGCGGAGATGGATCGTGTGGATCTCGCCAGTGAAATCGTGCGCTTAAAACAGGAACGGAATGCCGTCATCCTGGCCCACAACTATCAGATCAAGGAAATCCAGGAAGTTGCTGACTTTGTCGGCGACTCCCTGGGTTTGAGCGTCAAAGCAGCCGAAACTGAGGCCGACGTCATTGTCTTCTGCGGTGTCCACTTCATGGGCGAGACGGCGAAGATTCTCAATCCGTCGAAGACGGTAGTCATTCCTGATCTGAATGCCGGATGCTCTCTTTCCGATTCCTGTCCCGCGGAGAAGTTGGACGACTTCCTCACGGAGCATGTGTTAAAAAACTACTTCGTCATTGCCTACATCAATTGCAGTGCCGGAGTGAAGGCACTTGCCGATGTCATCTGCACCAGCGGGAATGCCGTCAGGATCGTGCAGGCGGCTCCGGTTGATCGTCCTATCCTCTTTGTGCCTGATCAGAACCTTGGGGCCTGGGTCATCGAACAGACGGGACGCCCGATGGATCTCTGGCAGGGAAGCTGCTACGTCCACATGGAATACACGAGGGACAGCATCGAGCGGGCGCGCCGGGAATATCCCGATGCGGAAATTGTCGCCCATCCAGAGTGTCCGCAAGCGGTTCGACTTCTTGCCGATGAAGTCTGTTCTACAGAAAAGATGATTGCCTATTGCAAAAACTCCTTCGCCACAGCTTTCGTTATTGTCACCGAGGAGGGCATGCTCCACCGCCTGCGACGCGAAATTCCAAACAAGGTCTTCATTCCAGGACCAACAGATCATTGCGCCTGTGCCGAGTGCCGTTACATGAAACTCAATACTCTGGAAAAACTTTACCATTCGCTCCGTGATCTCACTCCCGAGATCACTCTGGATGAACCGCTCCGGAAGCTTGCGGAAGGCTCCGTGCGTCGCATGCTGGAATTGAGCAAGTGAGCACTCACGTACAGGGCTCCATCTCACAAGACCTTTGGGAACGCGCCCTCCTGCGCATTCCAGGAGGGGTGAATTCACCCGTGCGCGCCTTCCGTGGAGTCGGCGGCGAACCTTTTTTTGTCAATAAGGCCTCCGGGTGTACTATTACGGATGTTAACGGGCGGGAATACATCGACTTCGTCGGCACTTGGGGACCGGCCATCCTGGGTCATGCACCCCAAGTGGTCATTGATTCGATTCGGGAAACAGCAATTCACGGCACGAGCTTTGGCATTCCCAATCCTCTGGAAGTCGAGATGGCTGAAACCATCTGCCGATTGGTTCCCTCTGTTGAAAAAGTCCGCATGACGAACAGCGGTACTGAAGCTGTCATGTCGGCCATCCGTCTGGCTAGGGGAGCTACAGGACGAGAACGAATCGTCAAATTCGAGGGCTGTTATCATGGTCATGTCGACTCCCTGCTGGTCAAGGCTGGCAGCGGTGCCCTCACGCTGGGACAACCGGATAGTGCCGGAGTTCCGTCTTCTCTCGCCTCCCTGACCTCGACAGTTCCCTTCAACGATATTGAAGCACTGGCCTCGGTCTTTAAGGAATATCCGTCAGATATCGCTGCCGTTATTCTGGAGCCGGTTCCGGCCAATGCCGGACTCTATCTCCCTGAACCGGGATTTCTCGAAGGGGTTCAAAAACTGTGTCGATCCCACGGATCGCTGCTTATTTTTGACGAGGTCATGACTGGTTTCCGTCTAGCTCCGGGTGGCGCGCAGGAAATCTACGGAATCACCCCGGATCTCACAACACTAGGTAAGGTCATCGGCGGCGGGCTCCCCGTTGGAGCCTTTGGCGGTAGGGCTGACATCATGGACAACCTCGCCCCCCTGGGTCCCGTTTATCAAGCGGGAACACTTTCCGGCAATCCCCTGGCCCTTGCCGCGGGACTGGCTCAACTTCGTGAAATGGAACGAATCGGTGGATGGCAGTTTTTGGAGAGTCTTGGTGCCCAGTTGGAGGAGTCCATCCGTCCTATGATTGCGGGAAAACCATTCACCTTTCAGCGGATTGGCTCCATGTTCTGCCTCTACTTCACACCAGGACCAGTGCGGAATCTTGCCGACGCGAAACGGAGCGACACAGCCGCGTTCGCCCGTTATTTTCATGAAGCATTGAAGGAAGGCGTTTACTTCGCACCATCACAATTCGAGGCAGGCTTCATCTCGACTGCCCATACACCGGAAGCGCTGACAAAAGCGGCAGGAATTTTGGCGAAGATCCTGTGATCTCCCACGGAAACTTAACTCCGCTGTTTCCAGAGAAAAGCGCCGAGCAGAACCAGGACCAGTAGACCTGTTGGAGTTTTTAGACGGCTCCACCACGATTTTTGGGGATGGATCAACACCTGAATCTGGGATTGTGCGACAAGCACGCCCTCTTTCGAAATTCTCGAAAGCGTGAGGAGATGGAAGCCCGGGGCTATATTCCCAATTTCCCCGATTTCCTCCGAGCCTTGCTCGCTTAACGAGGAAAATTTCAGAGGAATTGATTCAGCCACAAAAGGTGACGCCACAGAATGCCCCGCCTCATCGGGGGAGTTCCCCTTGGGATGCATGACAATCTTTTCGATCTTCATTCGGGAGTCACTCCCCTCATTTTCCTGCCAGTGAATCTCAAGACCATTTTTTCCATTCCAATATGTTTTTTCATTCCAGGAGAGATCATCAATGGAGGAGACAGGTGCTGTTCTAAAAGAAAAAGCAGGCGCTGACTGATCGCCTGTATCTTCGCTCTGGGTTACTTCCGATGTCGGGGAGGAATTTGGATTGGCTTCGCTACGAACGCCTTTAACACTTGCCTGCCAGAGAAGATCATGGGTGGTCTTTGTTCCTTCCTTGACGGATATTTTAAGCGTTGCCTCCCCGGGAAGTGCAGGCTTCCAATCATAATGCATATTTTTGGTTTCACCTCCCTTGACCAGGAGTGAAGTTTCGAACGGCATTCCGCCGCCGGCTAATGAGATAGCCGTCCAATGGGTGCTTTTACTCATTTCAGAGCGGTTCTGAATTGAAAAATTGACGGGTAGGGAATCTCCCAATGGAACGATACCAAAATTGGTTGGCTGTGTTGCCGTGACACTTAATGGGATGAATCCCTGCACGGGGGGCAGTTCAATATCCTCGGTGGAGATTCCGTCTGAAATATGGATCTGCGAGGAATAGCTTGTGGCAGGGGTCTCATCGTCATGCTCTGCCTGCTGAAAGAAAACTTCCTTTCCGTCATGTGGAGGAAGTTCCATTCGTGGCGGCATGACCCAGGCGGGATCGCCTGTAAAGGAGAGGGTAATCACCTGGTCGGAATTATTCGTCAACAACCAGGTCAGCGGATCGGTTTGTGTAACGGCAAATCGAGCCTTTCCCTCACCTCTCAACTGTAGGGATACACCCGCGTAAGCCGGAAGTGAATCAGCTTGGGCCGCGTAACTCTTTATCTCCCTGGGTGAGAACTCCACAGACATGCTCTTCCGCTCCCCCTCATTCAAAGAAAATTCATTCCCCTCAGGGGCGGAGTATCCAATTGGAAGTGCTATTCGCCCGGTTGCCACCATCCCTCCGACATTTTGAATCATGACATTGGTTAGGGATTTTTCCCCTAGAAACAATGTTCCAAAATTGATTTCTCCGGGCTCGATTTCCAGTCGTGCCGGTGGAGGAATGACCGTGATACTGACACGCGTGGCGGGCGATTTGGCCCTGCCCGGAGATTGCGCCCGAAATTGAAATTCATCATACAGAAAGCCTTTTGATCCATCATGCTGATAGGTGACTACGGCCGTATGATCGGAACTTTCCGATATTTCGGAAAGTCGCCCATGGGTTGGTTTTGATTGAATTTCAAAGGTGATCGGATTGCCGTAATCAGGAATGGCCTCCATGACGATCTGCACTTCCCCACCACGTGAAACCTGAGCGCTTCCTTCCTTGGCAAAAGTTGGCCTCACTTCCCTCTCAGCAGCAAAAGCAGCGATCTGGAAAGAAATCAGCGCAATAACAGGAAGCCAAGTACTCTGGAGTTTACCCGTCACAAGATTTCCAAGCGTTTCCTACGGATCCTGAACCGGACACACCGATCCATCCGCCCTAACACTCAGAACACCCGAACCATGCCCTCCCTGAATCTCCGTAAACCATGGCATTCGGGGCCAATTTTTAGGACTCAATGGCTTCGAATCAAAGAGCGTCGGGAGATAGGAAATTAACGATATTTGCTGGTTATTAGTCAGGGATTTTTGATTCCGGACGACCGTGGGACATTGCCAGTCATTAGAGGTGAGGTTCAAATTGGTGGCGGAATAGTCAAGCCACCATTGTTGTTCCCCCTGGGTGCCGACAGTGATGTTTGTGGGCAGTTGTGGCCAGGGATTGCCATCATTGAGGTTTGATGAAAATGCGGTCCAAAGTCCCCTCAGTCGCCCCATACAGACAACTCCCTCGGCCTTGTTACGAAGGGCTGTGAAGTTTGGGAATGTGAGGACGATGAGAATTCCAACGATCACCATGACCACCAGTAATTCTACCAGCGTAAACGCCCCCCTTGGCTGATTTTTCATTGAAGAACCGATCACCTGTACGATTAGGGATTGGCCTTTTGGCAAGGCAATTACTGGGTCAAACGCGTCCCAGACACTTGATTAACCTGAGAGATTTCTTCTCCCGAAATCGTGAAATTTGTTTGATTAACAACCGTGAAAATCGTCGTAGCTTGTCCAGTTCCAGAAAAACTTTGCGTGGGATAGGAATTATAAAGCGTGCAATCAATCTGACCGTTCACCGTATCACTCACTGACTGTGCAGCGTAGGAAGTATTGGTCTGTGATTGCCCATTAGTGAGCGTGGTAACTGTACTGTTGGGGAGCAGGAGGTTGTAGTTGTAATTTGCGAAGTAGGTGGCCGCTAGGCTGGAGCCTGAGACTGTGCCGTTGGCAGTGCCTATGAATTGCTCACCATAGGCATAAACAGTGGCAATGCCAGTGGTGCCAGAAGTGCCAGTGGTACCAGCATTTGTCGAGACCACGCTGGAAGCGTTCGTCGGGGAAGTTGAAAACTGGACGATTCCAAGGAATCCATCTTTTCCACGCACAATCGCACTGAAGGTTCCGGTATCGGAAAAGAAGGACCCGTTACCATAAGGGTTGCCACTTTTGTTTGAAGCACCAGCTTGGAGTTGTGCTGAACCAATCAGCGATGCAGCGATTAAAACGGAAAGTGAGATCGCCGGGGAGAAGCGTTTTAAATTCATGCTGAACATCAGATAAAATGGATCGCCTTCTGTCAATCTGAATAACTCTGCCGCTCCATCCTTGCCAACCGAAGAAATTTCAGCAGATTCTGCAACGATGTCCCCAGCAAAAACCATGCTCCCCTGTTGGGGCATCGACCTGGGAGGAACGAAAATTGAAGGTGCCATTCTGGATCCCTCGGAGCCGAACAAGGCTCTTTATCGGCTCCGCCTTCCGACCGAGGCTACCGAGGGATATGATCACATTCTCCGACAGATAGAACGGATGATCGAGCAACTTGAACAGATTTCAGGACTTCCTCGTCCTGCTCGGATTGGGATCGGCACTCCTGGAGTCACCGTGCCCCGGACGGGTTTGCTCAAAAATTCTAACACGCTCTGCCTGAATGGAAAAGCTGTTGGCCGAGACGTTTCAGCGCGGCTTGGCTGTGAGGCGATTCTTGCCAACGATGCCAACTGTTGTGCGCTTGCTGAAGCAACACTTGGTGCCGGCCGTGGATATCCCACGATCTTCGGCATTATCCTTGGAACCGGCGTCGGCGGGGGGATCGTGGTTCATGGTCAGGTACTCTCCGGTCCCCATGGCATCGCGGGCGAGTGGGGACATAATCCCCTGCCGGGTGAAAATACGCCCTGCTATTGCGGACATTATGGCTGCATTGAGACAGTCTGCTCAGGGCCTTCCCTGGAAAAGTTTTACGCGGCCCACAGCGGCATTGCCAGGTCTCTTCCAGAGATCGTCTCCCGTGCCTCCGAAGGGGATGCCTCCGCCATCATCACCCTGGAACGCCTCCGGTCAAAATTCTCTGAGGCGCTGGGAGCCGTGATCAATATCCTGGATCCCGACGCGGTCGTGATCGGGGGCGGTGTCGGCAACATCGACCTCCTCTACGAGGAGTCCACGCGGACGGCGGTCCTTAGGCACCTCTTTAACCCCTACCTCAGGACCGAGTTTCTCCGGCCCACGCTGGGCGACAGCGCCGGCGTCTTCGGCGCGGCGATGCTCAGCGCCTCGTCCAAACCCTGAGCGAGGCCAGGAGGAAGTCCTCCAAGGCCGCCGATTCGTTCAGGTTCACCCTGAGGAGTCCGGCGGCCCTCTCCAGGGCGTCGGTGGAGGCGATCAGCGGGCGCCTGGCCTCGTTGTCTCCGGAGGCAAGGAGCTTCAGGGAATGCGCGCGGGTCGCCGCCTCGATCCCCGCGAACATCCTCATGCGCAGGCCTACCGAGATCTCGACCTCTATGGCCGCCACCTCGTCGTCATCGGTGGCCTCCGGCAAAAGCGCCTTGCGGCGCGTGGTCTCAAGCGCCGAGGCCTTGTCGAGCATAGACCCAAAGCGCGCCACCAGGCCATAGAGGCCAAAGATGCCCTCGGCCGCCGAGCGGCCCGCCGCCACGCCCTGGCCCAGGAGTTCGAGCCACGCGCGGTAGTCCGCGATCCAGGCCTCCCATCCCTCCGCGGGGACCGCCGCGGAGAGCCCCGGGAACCGGAAATGAAGGACCCGGCTCCGGATGGTCGGAAGAAGCGCGTGGGGGCGGGCCGTCAAGAGGAGGAGCGTCGTGTTGGCCGGCGGCTCCTCGAGCGTCTTTAGCAGCGCGTTGAACGCCGAGGCCGAGAGCATGTGCACCTCGTCAATGATGTAGATCTTGAAGCGCCCCTGGGCGGGGGCATAGCGGGAGGTCTCCCTCAGGTCGCGAACCTGCTCGACGCTGTTGTTCGNNGGACCGGCCGGACGGGCGCACGAGGAAGCAGTCGGGGTGGCGCTCGGGCGGGTAGGGGGACGGGGAGCCTGCGCCCCGGTTTAGGAGCCGGTCGGCGAGCGCCAGGGCGGCCGACGCCAGGACCTCCGGGTCGTCGCCCGCCAGGAGCAGGCTATGGGAGAGCCTCCGGCGCTCGATCGCCCGCTCGATCACGGAAACGGCCGGCGTGCCCTCCAAAGC
>DKEN01000057.1:0-188 GCA_002452515.1 Spartobacteria bacterium UBA6821
TCAAACAAAAAACGCTCTAGTGCGCCTTTTGGGCTGCCCGTTGCGGAAATAGTGCGATGCAGGCACCCATGAGCAGGAGCAGCACGGCGGTAGCACTAAATCGGCTGAGGGCGAGGCCTCCCTGGTCATGCGGCTTGTCGAGGAAATCTCCGAGCACCGCTCCCAAGGGCCGCGTCAGGATAAAGGCC
>DKEN01000057.1:201-40262 GCA_002452515.1 Spartobacteria bacterium UBA6821
CATGATGGTGACCCAGTAAAAGATTTCCGCCTTTGGCGTGCTGACACTTTCCACAGAGATCGTGCCAAGGGTGCGGTGCCAAAGAAAAAGTGACAGGCCCAGGAGGATCAGGAGCATTGTCGTGCCGCCAGCATAGCCAATTCCCAGCGATCTGTCGGCAAAGTCGGCCAGCGTGGTTCCGACGGTCGTTGTCGCGATAATGGTGAACCAATAGATCACCGGGCGAAATTTCTTTGCTCCGATCTGTACGATGACCGCGACGGCAAAGAGGGCTGCAAAGATCCCCGTGCTGAGCAGGTAGCCGAGATCCATCGACATCGAGAGGGTATCTCCCCCCGTCTCCCCGAGGGTAGTGGCGGCGATCTTAATGATCCAGAAGATGATCGTGACTTCGGGAACTTTGCTCAGGGTTTGTTTCGCTTGGTCGTTCATGATGTTCTGTTTTTCACCTAGTGAAACTGGCCTGCGTTACAAATCAGCGTGGCAATGCCGTGACCCTCTGGCAATGCCGTCGTCGATGCATCTGTGAGGGGCTGTTCGTCAGCTGAAAAAAAGTTCGCGCAGAAGTTGCACGAGTCCCGCCGCGCCAAAGAACAGACTCCCATACCAAAGTTTTTGTTTTCTGGTAATGGCTGAGATTGCTCCAATGGCGATGGCGATTTGAAAAAGTGTCACGCCGTTGGCGAGGATTTTGCGCTGTTCAAGCCGATGCTCGGCCGTCTTGTGCTGCTCCTCGGCCGTCGCGTTGATCTCCTTCATGTCCGTCTGATATTCGGCAATCTTGTCGAGGTCTGCCTTCGCAGGCGGCACACCCTTCAGGCTCTGAAGAGTCTCCATTTTTGCGGAGAGAAGGGCACTCTTGATACTCTTGGCCTGATAGTAAGACCAGCTGTCCGAGGAGTGGATTTGATCGACCAAGGATTCATCCGCCCGCTCTCCCGCCAGGTATCCCGTTACCGCCGCAAGCGCTGCGATGAGCGCTGTGGTCAGAGCGATGCGCGTAAGAAAACCATCTTTTTCCTCGGCAGCTTTATCGTTCAGTTTTTCCTGAAGGTCCTGGACGCTCTCCTCGGCGGGATTTTCCACGAACTAATAATTAACTATGAATTGCGTGCCCTTGTGAGGCATGTGCCGCTTCGTGCACCGCTTCGCTAAGGGTCGGATGGGCGTGGATCGTGTCGATCAGCTCCTCGTAGGTGGCCTCCAAATTGATTGCAAGACCGAGCTCAGCGATAAGCTCGGTGGCCGATTCGCCGATGATGTGGGCTCCAAGGATTTCCCCGTGTGGTTCGCCGACGATCAGTTTCACAAATCCATCAAGCTCTCCGATGGCCCTTGCCTTGCCGCTGGCCATGAAGGCAAATTTTCCCACCTTGTACTTGAGCCCCTTTTCTTTGGCGGCGCGCTCGGTGAGTCCGATGCTGGCAACTTGCGGATGGCAGTAGGTGCAACCTGGGAATAAGGTGACCTTCTTTGGTTTGAATCCGGAAACATAGAGGCCCTCGACGCACTGGATCGCCTCGTAGCTGGCAACGTGGGCGAGCCAAGGTGGCCCGATGATGTCTCCGGCCGCGTAGACGTTCTTGATCGTTGTCTCGTAGCGGTCACTGGTTTGGATGTAGCCGCGGTCGGTGAGACCGACCGTCAATGCCCCCCCAGGGAGCAGTGGCTGGACGCCGATCGCCACCAGGGCGACATCAGCCTCGACGACTTTCTCGGCACCCTTGGCGTCGGCCACGGTAATCGTGACTCCCTTGTCGGTGACTTCGGTCTTGGTAGTTTTGTGACCCAGGAGCAGGTTGACACCCTGCTTGACGAAGGATTTTTCCAGCGCCACCGAAACATCCGTATCCTCGACGGGAAGGAGATTGGGGAGCAGTTCCACGATGGTTACCTTCGTGCCGAAGGCATTGAAGAAGTAAGCGAATTCCACACCGATCGCACCTGCCCCGATGATGACGATGGACTTAGGCTGCGTTGGAAGGGAGAGGGCTTCCTTGGAGCCAATGACGGTCTTACCATTAAAGGGAAGGCCGGGGAGGGGACGCGTCACGCAGCCAGTCGCGATCAAGATGTCCTTCGTTGCATAGGTCGTCTCTGCCCCATCGGCTGCCGTGACCGTGACTTCACCCGCTTTGTCTAGCCGGGCGGTGCCACGGATAAAATCGATTTTGTTCTTCTTAAAAAGATAATCGAGCCCGGCGGAACCCTTTTCGGAAACATCGCGTGACCGCTTAATAATTTTTGTCCAGTCATACTCAAGGCCCGCAATCTTGAATCCAAATTCCTCTGCGCGATGGGCCATCTGATGATAGAGCTCGGCGTTCTTGAGCAGGGCCTTTGTCGGGATGCACCCCCAGTTGTTGCAGGTGCCCCCGCCACGTTCGATGTCAACGACCGCAACGCGCTTGCCAAGCTGTGCCGCGCGAATTGCGCCGACATAACCGGCGGGTCCTGCTCCGATGACGATAAGGTCGTATGATGTGGTGGCCATAAGTTCCTAGAGACTCTGCGTCAGTGGCCTGTGCGTCAAAAAGATTTTCTCGGAGATTGCGTTCATTTTTCCTGGGACCGGTAATAATCGACAGGAGTTCATCGTGGGATTTATTCAGCCTTTCCCTAGCTGAACTCCCTACTTCGTGCGTATGATATCTCATGGATATTACGCTTTCGTTTCTGGGAAAGGTTCCGGTCTTTCATCTCGCCGGCCGTCTCGATGTCACGACCAGCCCGCTACTCGAAGACCGGGTAAAGCCGCTGCTCTCCATTGAAGGCCAACGAGTCATCTTCGATTGTTCCGGGTTGACGTATGTGAGCAGTGCAGGCCTTCGGGTTTTTATCTCCACCCTGCGGACGCTCAGTTCCCAAGGTGGCGGGGTCACCTTTGCCGCACTGACTGATCCGGTGCGTGACCTTTTTCATCTTGCAGGCCTCGATAATCTTTTTGTGATTGTCTCAGCTCCTTCCGATGCAATCATCGCGCTTGATTAATTTATAACATACTGATTATAAATTAATTGTCTTTATTTCTAGGAGAGCGGTACCGTTGTTTTTTTCTTAATCCACACGGAGAGTACGGATATATCGGCGGGCGTGATGCCGCTGATACGGGATGCCTGACCGAGGGTTTCCGGTTTGTACTCTCGGAGCTTCTGATGCGCTTCTAACCGCATGCTTGGAATGGTATCATAATCAAGATCACCTGGAATGCGTTGTGATTCCTGTCGCTGCTGTTTCTTGATCTGCTCCTCTTCTCGACGGAGATACCCCTCATATTTGAGATCGGTTTCCACGAGATTCCATAGGTCACTTCTATACAACGAAAGGAGTTCATCCGGTAATTTATCAGGGGTATTTTCAGGCCGCTTCAACCACTGAGCTAACGGAAGCCCTTCGTGTTGGAGAGTCAGGACTTCTTGATGCAACTTTTTGAGCGATGCCTTTTTGGCCAAAAAGGTACTTCGTCGATGCTCACAAGCCATTCCCAGTTCGATAGCCTTCCCCGTCAGTCGGAGATCACAATTATCTTGTCGAAGTCTCAGGCGGTATTCCGCGCGGCTTGTGAACATCCGATAGGGCTCAGGGGTTCCCCTCGTCACCAAATCGTCGATCAGCACGCCGATATAGGCTTCATCCCGACCAAGGATCAAAGGTTGCTTCTGCTGAACCTTGAGAGCGGCATTAATACCGGCCATCAAACCCTGGGCCGCCGCTTCTTCGTAGCCTGAAGTCCCATTGATCTGCCCTGCGAAATAGAGCCCTTCGATCTTCTTCGTTTCAAGAGTTGTGTGCAATTGGTGGGGAGGGCAATAGTCGTATTCCACAGCATAGCCGGGACGAAGTATCTGGGCATTCTCAAGGGCAGGGATGGAATGGATGAATTCGTACTGAACCTCATAGGGAAGACTGGTCGAAACTCCATTGACATAGACTTCTCCCGTGTTGCGACCTTCCGGTTCCAAAAAAATCTGATGCCGGGTCTTATCTGCAAATTTCACCACTTTATCCTCAATTGAAGGGCAATAGCGTGGCCCAACTCCGTCAATCACTCCTGCATAGAGTGGGGATTGGTGAAGATTTGCTCGAATGATTTCATGAGTTTTCTCGGTCGTGTACGTGATCCAACAGGGAATTTGTTCCACATGGAACATTCCATCCTTCATAAAATTCAGGGTGTGGAGATCGTGTTTTTCCCGGGTGATGCTCTCGGGAATATGGGAAAAGAGTGGTGCCGGTGTATCTCCATCCTGTCGTTCGCATCTGGAAAAATCGATAGACTTCGCTATCAACCTGCAGGGAGTTCCTGTCTTAAAACGTCCCACTTCAAAACCAAGTTCCTTAAGATTATCACTCAAGGTGGATATTGTATCTCCCATCCGGCCGCCAATCTGAGTTCTGAGTCCGACATGGAGTAACCCTCTCATGAATGTACCTGTGGTGATCACCACACTCTTCGACAGAAATCGAAGTCCGAGATTGGTTTCTACTCCTTCCACTCGATCATTTTTCACAATCAAGGTTGTGATATTGGCCTGCATCAAGGTGAGATTCGGGAGTTCCTCCAACAGTGCCTTCAATCGAAACTGATATGCCTTTTTATCACACTGCGCTCTTGGAGCACGAACACTGGGGCCCTTGGAGGCATTCAACATTCTAAACTGAATTCCTGTAGCATCGGTATTTAATCCCATAATCCCACCCAAGGCATCGATCTCCCTAACCAGATGTCCCTTGGCTAAACCGCCGATGGCAGGATTACAGGACATCTGTCCAATGGTGTCAGCATTTTGTGTCAGCAGGAGCGTCTTTGCTCCCAGACGAGCTGCAGCGTGCGCCGCCTCAACACCAGCATGGCCGGCACCAATAACAAGAACGTCAAAAGAAATGGGATAGGTAAACATCATTAGGAATGTTCCATATGGAACACTTTTATAACTATATGTATATCAATATTTTAAATATATATATAAGTTTTTGGTTTTCCGTGAATGCGGTGTGAACATCGTGTGAACGGTTGTGTTGGTGTGTGTCACTTTTGTTTCATGGAACAAGATTTTCATGGTTTCTCGTTCTTCAATCGATTTTAATTCACTGTCTTTAAATTTAACTATTTACCTTAATATAAGAGTTTTATAGATATTTTAAGCTTCGATTCACAGTATTAAGATTATGAATCAAGGGACAAAATATATTTTTCCTTAACCAACGGTGTGAATAAATAAAATCAGGTTGTTTCGTTATAGCTACTTTTCTATCCTCTTTCACCTCCCTCGAAACATCAGTGTTTCAATCGTTGAGAAAAGGAGAGTCAGAAATAGCAATTTTGCGCGAATTCGCCTAGCATCATCTCTTCATGGGAACAGTTACGACTAAAAATCAGAGTTCCAAGACAGGCGCGTATTTTCTCCTCCTATCGCTGTTCTGCTTCTTTATTTCCCTGTTGATTCATTTCCTCTTTTTTCAAAACGCCAGAAAATGGCAGATGCCCGGGTTTTCACCTAAAAGTTACGATACCATCGTTCCTCGAACCTTTCGGATGAAAAGAGTAGAAATTGATCCCAAGACAATGGAGGAAGAAAAGCCTGTGGTTCCAAAAGTGGAAAAAACGCCCGTGGCAGTTCCACTGGAGAAAGAGATTCCCCAAACTGATCCACCGATACAGTCCACGGCCGGAAAAAGTATTCTTTCAAATCCAACCGAGAATTTACCGGTAGAAAAACCGGAAGCCAAGATACCAACAGAAGGAATGGATGACCTCCTGAACAAGCCTGCATTAACAACAGTTCATTCACCAAACGGAGAAATGCCAAAGAGTACCGAAAATCAAGGTGCACTCGGCATGGAACAAGACACAAAACTTCCCGATCCCGGTGAGAATAATCTCTTGAAGGGAATGGAAAAAACTCAGGAATCAGGGGGAAAACAATCAGACACTCCCCAGTTCAGTTCGTTGGATGATCTTCTTTCGGGGACAGGTACCGTGAAAAGGAACACAGCGCCGATACTCATGCCAACAGATCTTCTGTTTGAGTATGATTCTGATGCGCTCAAACCGGCAGCAACTGCAACCCTTACCAAACTGGGCAGCCTGATCAAAAAGAATGCAAAGGCATCATTTCGGATAGAAGGACATACCGACTCCTTTGGAACAGACGATTATAATAACGGGTTGAGTCTCCGGCGAGCGGAAGCGGTCAAAAGCTGGCTCGGCTTTAATATGGGAATAGATGCTTCCAGAATCAGCACAATAGGATTAGGAAAGAGCAGGCTTTTGGTTCCTGCCACAGGAAGCGTGGAGCAACAGCAGCTAAACCGCCGGGTGGAAATCGTCATCACTGTTCCCAAATAATCCGTAATGGAAGGCATTGTACCCATTTCCGAGCATCGTGCGCGTATCCAGCAGGAAGTCGCAAAGAGGCTGGCCGCAGTTTTGGATGACCAGAAAGAAATACCCATTCAAAAACTGCAGAGCCTTCTTAAAAAAGAAGAACATCGTCTTAAACTATGGCACCGCGCCGGAGGAGGAGGAAAAGAAATCGTGGGACGCCGCACGGAGCTCGTCGATATCTTGTTTCGTGAAATATACCGGCACAACGTCATTACGATCACCGGAGAAAAGGAACTGAAGGGGCTTGCCGTCGGTGCGTTCGGTGGGTACGGCAGGCGGGAACTCAACCCCTTCAGTGACGTGGACATTAACTTCATCCATTCCGGAAGAAGGCCGACGGCTGAAATGGAAAAAGTCATCTCCGCGACGCTGATGATTTTCTGGGATCTCGGATTCAAAATGGGACATGCTACACGTTCCATCAGGGAATCGATCATCCAGGCCAACAACGACATGACCAGCAAGACGGCCATGCTGGAATGCCGGTGGCTGACAGGNNGGTTATGAAAAGGAGTACATTGCCTGGAGAATCGAGAATCTCCAGGAACTCCGGAACAAATTCGGAGCCAGTGTTTTCATGCAGGAGCCGAACATCAAGTCGGGCTGTGGTGGCCTGAGATTTTATCAGAATCTGCTCTGGACGGGGATGTTTCACTCGGGATCCTCCAGTATGACGCGCCTGGTAGAGGAAAAGGTACTGAGGGAAAGGGAGCGCCGCTCCCTGGAGGAAGCGCATGATTTTCTGCTGCGAGTCAGGACAGAAATGCATTACCAGACCGGAAGGGCGGCCGAGCAGCTAACACTTCAGCTGCAGGGAACCGTCGCAACGGCCCTCGGCTATCCGCAGAAGAATATCCTCAGACGCTGCGAGGCCTTCATGCGTGATTATTACAAACACACGCGGCAAATCTACCTGATCTCCACGCTTGCGCTGGGTCGCGTCAGGGAACAGCGCGAGGAACAGGGGCATCTGCTCACCAAGCTGATGGGGAGAAACAAGGATGAAGTGGTCGGCGAATTTCTGATCCGTCACGGAGAGCTGTTTCCGCGCAGCCGCGATATCTTCAACACGGACTCCTCCCGGATGATGAGGGCGTTTCAGCTTGCCCAGCGAAGGGGGCTCACCTTTTCAGCGGAACTCGAGGATCTAGTCAAAAGACGCCTCCGTTTGGTTGATCGAACCTTCCAGTACAACAAGGAAAACAGAGCCATTTTTCTCGCCATCCTGTCGCGGAAGGGAGAAGTCAGCCGAATTCTTCGCCTCATGCACGACCTGGGATTTCTTGGGAAATATATCCCAGAGTTCGAGCCGCTCACCTGTCTCGTGCAGCACGAATTTTTCCACCGCTACACGGCCGATGAACATACCCTGCTCTGCACAGAAAAAATCGACGCCCTTCTTTTTTCCACGGAGCCGCGGCTACAACGCTACGCGGAACTTTTTCGCCACCTCGAGGATCCGGCGATGCTTTACCTCGCCATGCTCCTCCATGACACAGGCAAGGCCGCCAATACACTCCGTCACGAGGAGGCCAGTGCCATCGCCGCCCAACGGGTGGCCAGACGGCTTCAGCTCCCCCCTCATCGAAGGAAGATGCTGATCACTCTCGTCGATGCCCACGGTGAGTTGGGTGCGGTGGCCCGATCCCGTAATCTGGAAGATTCAGCGACCGTTGAGGAATTCGCCCATATCATCAGGGATCCTGTGATTTTGGATGCACTGATGGTTCTCACGCTGGCCGACGGGATGGGGACAAGCGACGAGGGGTGGAGTGACTGGAAGGAATTGCTTGTCTGGCAACTCTACCACCAAGCCAAGGCTTTCCTGGCTGACAGCAAGGGATTCCGAAAAGAACGGAGCGAAAGACGCGATGCACTCCGCAGAAAAGTTGCCGAGAAAGTGCCTGGAGATTTCGCGGAGGAGATCGAGGCTCATTTTATCGGCATGCCCGAGCGATACCTTGCATTCAAGGAAGAAGAGGAAATCTGTGGTCACCTCCGTCTGTTCAGAAAATTCTTGGCAGAGGGGTTGTCCACAGAAGGCCCCCACCTCGAGCCAGTCATCGAGTGGGTCGATCATGCGGAAGCCGGCTATTCCGAAGTTATCATCTGTGGATGGGATCGGGATCGTCTGCTGGAGCGGATTGCAGCGGCCTTCCTTGAAGCTGGTATCAATGTGCTCGGCGCGGACATTTACACCAGAGCAGATCATCTGGCGCTCGACATCTTTCGCGTGGCCAATCACCGCAGCGAGCCCCTCCCAAGGGAACGATCGCGGCGGGATTTTGAGGAGAAGTTGGAAGAGTTACTCCAGGCATCTGGCAGCAGGATTGTACCGGAACCAAAAAACAGATCCCTGCACGCCGCCAAACAGGCCGAGGAGTTGCCCGTAAGATTCCTGGTAAACAACTCGGCTCACCCAACCTGCACGATCATCGAGGTGCAGGCTCCGGATCGTATCGGGATTCTATATCATCTGCTGCGGGCCATCTCGCATGGGGGTATCAAAATCGAGGCTGCCCGCATTGCCACAGAGCAAAAGGCGGCACTCGATGTCTTTTATTTGCGCGCCAAGGACGGAGGAAAACTGAATACGATGAAAGATTTGGCCCGGCTGGAGAGACGTATCCGAACGGCGATATCACGAGTTTCCTCAACTGGATAACGGAGGGGTGCCACCAGGGGACTCAAGCAGAAAAAAACACTTTTTTTAAAATAAATGTTGCACATGCGGCAAAAACCCATAAGATCAACTTATTGAAAGATTGTTCTGGGGGGAACAACAGGCCGTCGTACCTTTGGTGCGGCGGCCTGTATCTTTTCCGGGGATAGAGAAAAATACGGATCAGGGTTGGGTGGTTCTTTTCGTGGTTTTCCCACAGGGGTTTGGCATAATGAGCTTTCTCTATTCTGAATCATGGCCTCCCTTTCGAAGAACTCAGATGCACAAGACCACCTGCCGGCGCGGTCAGGCACGCCGACAGCCTGGTTGACGCTGACCCTTCTCGCGGGCCTGATCGTTGGACTCCTCTTTTTTGACGGCATCGTTTGTGGCACGCTGCGCCTTGGTTTGGGGGTTCTGGCATGGAGTCAGGGTGCGGAACTATCCATTGATCATCTGATCTTGGGAAAAGGCGGAACCCTTCAGGCACACGGTGTAGTCTATTCCTTCGGATCGAGGAATCATCGCAGCTCCTGGAAGAGCGATGCGGTGGCAATCCAGATTTCAGCGCCCATCACCTGGTTTGGATTTTCAAAATCAAAGAACCGGCATTTCCTGCATGAAGTGGTGTTTGGAAAAACAAAAATGCTGCAGGATAATCGCCATGACAAATCAGGTGGCGGTGAGATCGTGACCCGCCCGCACCCAAATTTTTCCTGGATTTCTCTGCTGCCCGATGCCGCCTCGGCAGGACCGATGGACTTGATCATTATTGGAGATGAGAGCCGCCTTTCGATCAATGGCCTCCGTTTTTACCTCCCCAATCGTTGGAGCGGACGGGTCTCCTATTCCGAAGCCATGCTCGATATCGGATCGGCACACCAAAGCTTCGGGGCTGCGAGCGCCCCCGCCAACTGGAACGGGACGACGCTCCAACTTGGAAAAATCGATTTAACCAAGGAACTCAAGCTGGAAGAAGTCACCCTGGTGCCCAAACCGGGTCATCTGGATTTTGGATTGAGGGGAACGCTCGGAGCCGGACTTCTGAGGGGAGACGGCTCGCTGGCGGTGAATGACCAGAGAAAAAGCCTCGAGGTTACCCTCGTGGGCGAAAATCTCCGGTTGGAAGCGGCTTCCCAGTTGTTGAAGGAAGGGGATCGTCGAGCCGGGGGAACGATCCGCCAGGGGAGAATCACGTTCCGCGGCGATTTGGAACATCCGCTTGAAGCGGCCAGTTCCCTTCGGCTGGTCGCCGATGACTTCCGATGGGAGGGCCACGGGTGGAATTCGCTACGCCTTGCCGCCACGCTCACCGGACGGGTGTTCACCCTCACAGAACTGGTACTTATTCAACAGGGGAATGAGGTTGTTGCCCAAGGGGAGAGTAAACTTCCGGAAGATTGGCATCAGGCGTTGAAGGCTCCATTCACAGCGTCATTTCATGCTCAACTTGATGATGCCGGCGCTCTTGCTGCGCTGGCAGGACCTGATTTTGCAGAGCTTTCGGGCGGTCTCGAGTTCGAAGGGAGCCTCAAGGGATCGGAGAACAAGGCTGAGGGATATTGCAATCTTCTCGGCACAGGCATGACGATCCGCAATATGCCAATCGACTGGCTAAAGGGCTGCTTGCTCTTCGAAGGAGCCAAAACGCACCTCAGCAATCTGGAAATCTGGAGCGGAAAGGATCGGATGGTACTGGAAGGAAGTATCGAGAACAGCGCCCCCCACGCCTACAAATCCACGGCTCAGTTCGATCTTGGAAATCTGACCAAACGGCTTGCCCAGATCGGGATCTCCACGGCCTCCCAGATCGGGGGTGGTGCCGTGCAGGGAACCTGGAGCGGAGATGGGTCAACAAAGGGCCACTCGGGAACCTTTCAGGCCAGCGTCAACAACTGGGTGAGTCCCTGGACGAGCGCGGGGATGTCTGGAAAATTCGAGGGATCGTATTCACCCGGGCACCTCTACTTCTCGAAGGCGGAATTCCAAGCTCAGGATCTGAAGCTCGGACTACAGCTCTCGGCTTCGCCAACTCTCCTCGAAGCCAAGTCGATCATGGCAACGAAAAAGGGAAAAACCGATCCCCTTGTGCAGGGAGAAGTGTCACTCCCGGTGAATGCACCCAAACTTTGGACAACCGGAGCCCTTGTCGAAAACCTCGATATGAAAGCAGCGCTCAAGATCCAGTTGGAGCTCCGAGGCATCAAGGTCGAGGAGATGGCCCATCTGCTTGGGCAGAAAACCCCCTGTACCGGAACACTCGAGGGAACGCTTGCCGCGAGTGGTACGCCAGCGACACCGGAGATTCATAGTTCTATAAAAATTAGCAGGCTCACCCTGCCTGACTCCACCGTTTCCCCCCTCACGACCCTAGCCTTTGACTCCAGTGCAGGACGGGCCAGCTGCCAGCTTGAGCAGGACCCGACACTCTCACTCCGGGCAGACCTTCCCTTCAATCTTATCTTGGACAAAGGGGAGTTTCGTTTTGCTGACGGGACCGCTCCGCTCCACGCGGAGGCCATCTTGCACGCCACTCCATTGAGCGGATGGCTGGCACTTTGGAGCAGCCCGTCCTGGATGCTGCACGACAGCAAACTGGATGGGGCCGTCTCCCTTGGTGGCACGCTGGATCAACCCTCGGTGGAAGGAAAGTTGACGCTTCGTGCCGGGGAGACATCACTTCCGGGACTGCCCCCCCTTGGCTCCCTGAAGCTTCCAATCAGATGCACGCTCACCAAGGTGACAACCTCGGGTGGCAGTGCGCTTTCGGGCACCAATCCGGTGAGTGTGGCGGGAATGCTCGACTGGAGCAGCAACACGCTTTCAGCCCACGTGGATCTTGCCGGAAAAAATCTTATCTTTCCAGCTGTTGGGGGACTGGAGACACGGGGTGATGCGGAGGTGTCCCTGTCCATGCTAGGAACAAACGATCCTATCCTTGCAGGAAAGTTGACGGTGAAACAGATCGGTGGATTGTTGCCTTCGGCGATCATGCCGAGTTTTGTCCCACCGGGTATAGGGTGGATCAAACCGGTGGCGCTGATTTCTGCCACGGAATCAACCACGCCGGTTTTGCTCGATCTTGAGGCCCAGACAGAAGGCATGCTGCCTTTGAACAATGAGAGGGATGAACCGACGCAACTGCAGGGGGCTCTCCACATTCAGGGAGCTCTTGCACAGCCGAGCTGGAGTGGAAGCATCATGGCGAGGAATGCACTGCTCGATCTTCCCACTGGCCGGTTTGTGATTCCTGAAGCAACTCTTCAGGCCGACAACCCGGGCCAAGAGAGCCTCAGTTTCACAGCTTATGGAATGACACGGCTCGGATTTTGTGCCATCCACCACGCAGGGCTCTTACGTGATGGAGGTTTTTCCGTGGCCCTGCTGACAGCTCTCCCACAGGCCAGTGAGGCTGATCTCATCCTGGCACTCGCCACGCCCGAGAGGACGAACGTCGCGCCACTCGTCCAGATTCCTTTCTGGATCAGGCAGAACATGCTCTTCCGCAGTGCTGCCAGGGATTGGATCAGTCGCCGAGAACCGGGCGTTGCCGCAGGTGCCCTTGGATTTTATGGCGGAGCCTGGAGCATGACGTTACAACCCCCTAGAGTAGCGCAAACAACCTCCCTGCCCTTGAACGAAAACCGGAACACCCCTAAAAACTGACCATGGAAAGCATGACTGGACACGGCAGAGGATCTGCCATGGAAGCGGGCAGACGGATCACCGTGGAATGCGCCTCAGTGAACCGCAAGGGAATCGAAATCGCAGTGTCGCTTCCGAAGCCCCTTATCACTCTGGAACCGCGAATTCGAGAGGAAGTCCAGCGTGCTGTCCGCCGTGGAAGGATCAATATCACGGTCTCACTTGAGAATGGCGGAGCGGGATCCGAGCAGGGGATCATCGATCGGGCTGCCGCGCGCCGCGCTCTTCAAGAACTGCGGGAGCTGCGGGACGAACTTTCCCTTTCTGGTGAAATACCGCTTGAACTCCTCCTCCGTTCACCGGGCGTTATCAAAAACCCGGCTGAGGAAGTGCTGATGCCCGAAGAGGTTTGGCCAATCGTACAGGCGGCCCTGTCCCAGGCACTCGAACGACTCAGTGCCATGCGTCGGAAGGAGGGTGCCCATTTGGTCGCTGATCTGCTGAAGCGGGTTCGTCTGCTGGAAAGCGCGGCCAAAGCGATCCGGGGGCGTGTTCCCTCTGTCCTGCGCGGACGGCGCGATCATCTCAAACAGCGCCTGGAAGAACTTGGTTCCCCGGTGCAGGCCAACGACCCTTCACTGGCCCGCGAACTCGCCCTGATGGCGGAACGAAGCGACATCACCGAGGAGTTGACGCGCCTCGAGAGCCACTTTGTGCAATGCCGCGAGGCGCTAGACGGAAGCGAGCCCGCGGGGCGCACGCTTGACTACCTTGCACAGGAAATGTTTCGCGAATTCAACACGCTGGGTAACAAAGCGGGAGACGCCACCATTTCACGACGGGTCGTGCAATCCAAGGCGGAGCTCGATAGAATCCGCGAACAAGTCGCCAACCTTGAGTAACACAGCTTTCCAATTTCGCCGCACAGGCATCCTGTTCGTCATCTCCGCGCCCTCCGGTGCGGGAAAGACGACCCTGTGCACGGCCTTGCGGCAGAAACCGGATTTTGTCTGGTCTGTTTCCTGCACGACGCGCGCCCCACGATCAGGAGAAGTCGACGGAGAGGATTATCATTTTCTTTCGACGGAGGAATTCACGCGGCGTCTTGAGGCGGGCGAGTTTCTTGAGCAAGCCGAAGTTCATGGCAACCGCTATGGAACCCTGAAGGAGCCCGTGCTGGAAAATTTGCGACAGGGCATCGACGTGCTGCTCGACATCGACACGCGTGGTGCAGCGAATATCCGCGCCTGTGGAGATCCGATGATCCTGAATGCACTGGCCGATGTGTTCATCGTCCCACCCGATCTGGAAGAACTGCGCCGGCGGCTGTTGCGCCGTGGTACCGAAACCGAGGAGCAGGTGGAAGTGCGTATGCGCAACGCTGCGGAGGAAATGGAATGCTGGCGCGACTACCGCTACACCATCATTAGCGGCTCCATGGAGGAAAACATCGAAAAGTTCCGCGCGGTCATGCGTGCCGAGCGGTATCTCACCCACCGCATGTCCCCGGTGGTAGTTAAATAATGCACACGGAAACATCATTGGATCGCGGAGCAAAGACGGTTGTGCTCGGCGTGACCGGTTCCATCGCTGCTTACAAGGCGGCGGAGATCGTGAGCCTGTTGCGCAAGGCGGGGCACGAAGTGTTCGTCGTCATGACACGAAGCGCCGCAGAGTTCATCACGCCACTCACGCTGGCGACACTCTCGCGTCATCCTGTGCTCAGTGATCTTTCCGAAGAGAATGGTGAGGAATGGAAACCGGGACACATCGAGCTGGCTGATCGAGCTGATCTGCTGCTGGTGGCGCCCGCCACGGCGAATAGTCTCGCACGACTTTCCTACGGCCTTGCCGATGATGCGCTCAGTGCGGTGGCGCTGGCCACACGCGCGCCGGTGTTGGTCGCACCAGCGATGAATGGAAAAATGTGGGAACATTCCGCGACACAGGAAAATGTGGAGAGACTTCGAGCGCGCGGCGTAAAATTTATCGGACCGGCCGATGGCATGCTTGCCTGTGGTTACGAGGGAGCGGGACGGCTTGCGGAGCCAGCAGATATCGTGCTCCGCGCGGTGGAGATGCTTTCGGCGTGATCCGGAAGAACGCAGAATTTTTTCTGCGAGTGAAAAAAAGTTTTGAAAATCCGTTGACGCTGAACGCCAAGCGACTTATTCACAAACAGCAGTGAGTTATTCACAAGATTTTCACAATCTCCGCCCATGCGGAAAAAAGGAGGTGGATTGAAATGCCCGTAAAAAAAGCTGCAAAAAAAGCACCCGCTAAGAAGGCCGTAGCCAAGAAGGCTCCTGCTAAGAAAGCCGTCGCTAAAAAGGCTCCGGCCAAAAAGGCCGCCGCCAAGAAAGCGCCGGCTAAGAAAGTCGTGGCGAAGAAGGCTCCTGTTAAGAAAGCCGTCGCCAAGAAAGCGCCCGCTAAGAAAGCCGTCGCTAAAAAGAAATAAGTATTCTCCCGCCGGAACACTGCGTTCGGCGACGAGCCAAAACTTGGGGGAAGCGCCACAAACGCTTCCCCCAATTTCTTTTTGTGATGCTTCGCTCGACCTCAACACCCCTCTCGGCTAAATCCTTGTCATGGATGATTTATTACTCGCCACCGCACGCGAGGCTGCTCTGACAGCCGGTGGACTTATTCGCGGTCACTTTGAACGGGAACTCACTGTCGATGCCGCTGAAGCTCATGATATTAAGCTCGAACTCGATCGCCGTTCCCAGGCCTTGATCGAATCGATCGTGCTGGCGGCCTTTCCCGATCACGCGATCTATGGCGAGGAGGGGATGCGTGGCGATCCGAACGCCCCGGATCAATGGATCATCGATCCGATCGACGGCACGGTGAACTTCTTCTACGGCATCCCGCACTTTGCTATCTCGATTGCCCATCGGCGCGACGGGGTGATCACCACGGGCGTTGTCTACGACCCGATGCGCAATGAACTCTGGGAGGCCTCGCGGGCTGCCGGTCGCGTGACATTGAACGACAGGCCGATCCGTGTGAGCCGCAGGGACAAACTTGCCGATGCCATCGTTTCCGTGGGGGTTTCAAAGACGGTGAGCGCCATCGCTGCGGGACTCCCCGTACTCGGCGAGATGATGCGTTCCGCACGCAAAACCCGCATGATGGGAAGTGCCGCGCTCGACATCGTCTATGTCGCCAGCGGACGGCTCGATGCCTACATCGAAAGCCAGATCAGCCTCTGGGATATCGCCGCGGGCGCACTCATGGTTGAGCTTGCCGGCGGGGTGGTCGATCTCAAGCCGCATGCCACGGTGCCGGATAAATATTCCGTCGTGGCCTCGAGTGGCGCGATCCCCTTCACGCATCTCTAATTTCCAATTCATGATCACGCGCAGCGGTATCGGCTACGATGTGCACCGGCTTGAAGCGGGGCGCCAGCTTGTTCTCGGCGGAGTGGAGTTGAAGCATCCGCAGGGACTTGGCCTGGCGGGCCATTCCGATGCCGATGTGCTCTGCCACGCCATCGCCGATGCGATCCTTGGAGCTGCCGGACTGCAGGATATCGGCCATTACTTTCCCAACACCGACGAGTCGCTGCGTGGCATCTCCAGCCTCGAAATCCTGCGCCGTGTCGCGGAAATCGTGACTGAAGTCGGGGGACGGATCATCAATATCGACTCCACGCTCATAGCGGAGGAACCGCGCATCGGCCCCTTCGTGCCTGAAATGAGAGCGAGTATCGGACGCTCGCTCAACCTGGCCGTCACGCGCATCGGTGTGAAGGCGACGACGAATGAGTCCCTTGGATTCCTGGGGCGAGGGGAAGGAATTGCGGCGATGGCAACCGCCTCCGTGGAGATGCCAGAAGAATAGAAAGCAATGGCTGTGTACATCACCAACACCCTGACCCGTTCGCTGGAGCCGATCATCCCCCGCGCTGATCAGGGCAACACCCTCTCGCTCTACACCTGCGGGCCGACCGTCTATTCCTACGCCCACATCGGAAATTTCCGCGCCTATGTCTTTGAGGATTTGCTCCAGCGACACCTGCAGGTGCGGGGCTTCACCATCCGACGCGTCATGAACCTCACCGATGTCGATGACAAGACCATCCGCGGAGCCATTGCGGCAGGCCTTTCGTTGGCCGAGTACACACGACCCTTCAAGGAGGCCTTTTTTGCCGATGCCGAAACGCTGCGTCTGCTCAAGGCAGACGCCTATCCCGAGGCGACCGATGACGCTCAGATCGCCCGCATGATCGCGATGATCAGCACGCTCATGGAGCGCGGGCATGCGTACCAGGCCGAGGATGGATCGGTTTATTTCCGGATCGCCTCTTTTCCCAATTACGGAAAACTTGCGCGTGTCGATCTCGAGGGACAACGCCCCGGTCAGCGAGTCGCCAGCGATGAATACGAGAAAGAGGCGGTTGCCGATTTCGCCCTCTGGAAGGCCTGGGTGCCCGAAGAGGGAGCCGTGGGTTGGGAAAGCCCCTGGGGCAAAGGCCGTCCTGGCTGGCACATCGAGTGCAGCGCCATGGCGACGGGCCTGCTCGGCGAGACCATCGACATTCACTGCGGAGGCGTTGACAATATTTTTCCTCATCACGAGGCCGAAATCGCCCAGTGTGAATGCGCGGGACATGGAGAGGCACCCTTCGTCCGCTACTGGATGCACTGTGCCCATCTCATGGTCGAGGGATCGAAGATGGCAAAATCGCAGGGAAATTTCTTCACCCTCCGGGATCTGCTTGCTCAGGGCTGGACTGGGCGTGAGATCCGCTATGCCCTGCTCAGCGTTCATTATCGAGCCTCGTTGAATTTCACAATGGAAGGGCTCGGTGCCGCGCGCACGGCACTTGCGCGCCTCGATGCCTGGTACGAACGGTTGCTTGAAGCGGCCAGTGCTGCGGATGTTTCCGATACACCCGATGCGGCGACGGAGGGATTTTTTACTGCACTTGATGAGGATCTGAATATCTCCGGCGCGCTGGCCGTGCTCTTTGAAACCGTGCGGGAGAGTAATCGGGCGCTGGATCAGGGAGTGCTGACGGAGCCCCAGGCAAAAGGTTTGGTAGACTGGTATCAACGCGTGAACAGCGTTCTGGGCCTTGAGCCCGATCAGGCCGATGACGTGCTGCCCGCCGAAATCCTGCAACTGCTTGATGACCGTACCGCAGCACGCAACGCCAAAGAGTGGACGAAGAGCGATGAACTCCGCGATGAACTTGCTGCACGCGGCTGGCTGGTCAAAGACACCAAGGACGGGCAAAAGGCGTGTCGGAACACGGCTTAGTCATGCCGAAGGCAGTCTGGGCAAAGCCCAGATGGCTGATCCGGGAGGATCGCCAGACAAAAGGGAACCAAAAGGCCTTAAAATAACTACTTCAAGTTTCAGCGTTCAGCTTTCATCATTCTCTCAATGTTCTCCGCCGATTCCCTACTCGATCTCAACCATACCGAGCACCGGCTTATTTTTGACAATGTCACCCATGCCTGGGAGGCGCTGGCGAAGATCAGCACCTACCTCCAGTTCCGCCTGAAACCCGGCATCTATGGCAAACTGATTGGCAAGCCCTTCATCAGTGGCGCCGTCTTCATCGGACGCGGCACGGTGATTGAGCATGGCGCGATGATCAAAGGGCCGGCCTGGATCGGCGAAGGATGCGAAATCCGCAACGGCGCCTACATTCGCGAAAATGTCGTCGTCGGAGACGGCGTCGTGCTCGGGAATTCCAGCGAATTTAAAAACTGCCTCATCTTTGACGAGGCGCAGATCCCGCATTTCAACTACGTTGGTGATTCCATCCTCGGCTACAAGGCGCACCTCGGTGCCGGAGCCATCCTTTCCAATGTCCGCCTCGATCACGCTCCCGTGAATGTGATCACCCCTGAAGGCCCGATTTCCACGGGTCTCAGAAAGTTCGGTGCCATTGTCGGGGACCGTGCCGAGATCGGCTGCAACTCCGTCCTGAGTCCCGGCTCCATCATTGGCCGCGACAGCATCATCTATCCCGGCACATCATGGAGGGGTGTTCTCCCGGCGAACTCCATCGCGAAAACAGACCCGCAGACTTTAAAGATTATTCCCCGCGAACAACGTGATTAAAAGGAGGCTGGGGAATTTGCCTCGCGCTCAGCTCGCCCTTGAGGGCCACGTTAAGGGCGTGAGCTAACAATCCCACGCCGTTCCAACGGCTCGTTATTTCGCACTGTACGGTTTTCTCCTGTGCCTTGACTCAGTAAGGAAGCACTAAGGAATCCGTCGATACCACAAGGTGGTGAAATCGGGGGTTTCCAAGACTAGTTCGCCTTGGTCGAAGGCAGTTTCGAATTCGGGAAAACGGGTGTCGCCTTCAATAGTTAGGGGAACTTTGGTGACATAGATCTCCTGCACTCGGGGAAGGAGAAGTCGGTAAATTTCTTCACCGCCGATGACGAAGAGATCGCGCCCGGCCAAAGAGTGTTCGAGTTCACGAAGTTCCTCCAGGGAGCGGACAATAGTGATACCAGGTGTCTCTGGCATGGTGCGGGAGAGGATGATATTCTCGCGTCCGGGAAGAGGCTTGCCGATCGATTCATAGGTCTTACGTCCCATGACGATGGCGTGGCCCAGTGTGGTCGCCTTGAAGAATTTAAAATCCTCGGGAAGATGCCACGGGATCGTCCCGGACTTCCCAATGACCCGATTAGCCGCCATAGCCACAATCGCTTTCATCGGGCAAAAGAATTTTTCCCGCAGAGACGCGGAGACGCAGAGAGGGAGTGAAGAATGGATGAATAAATTTTATACCTCAGCGCCTCAGCGTCTCTGCGCGAGATAATCCCCCCTCTTTTTCCTGAGTGCCTGAGTGCCTGATGCATTCTCCGTGCGATAAAACTCATTCTAAACAGCGATTGGGGCCTTGATCGCGGGGTGAGGGTCGTATCCTTCGAGCGTGAAATCCTCGAACCGGAAATCCTCCAAGGTCTTCACCGCAGGATTCAGGAGCATTTTCGGCAAGGGACGGGTGTCGCGCGTGAGCTGGAGGCGGGCCTGATCCAGATGGTTGGTGTAGAGATGGAGATCGCCGAAGGTGTGGATGAATTCCTTGGGCTGGAGTCCACAGACCTGTGCCACCATGAGAGTGAGCAGAGCGTAGGAGGCGATATTGAACGGAACGCCGAGGAAGAGGTCGGCGCTCCGCTGGTAGAGCTGACAGCTGAGTTCACCATCTGCCACATAGAACTGGAAGAGCGCGTGACAGGGAGCCAGTGCCATCTTGTCGAGCTCGCCGGGATTCCAAGCGCTGACAATATGCCGGCGGCTGTCGGGGTTCTTCTTCAGATCGGTGATCAGGCGGGCGATTTGATCGACGGTACCACCACCGGCGCGCTCCGGCTTGGGCCAACTGCGCCACTGCGCTCCATACACGGGGCCGAGATCGCCGTTCGCATCGGCCCATTCATCCCAGATGGTAACGTTGTGCTCGCGCAGATAGCCGACATTGGTGTCGCCTTTCAGGAACCAGAGCAGCTCGTGAATGATGGAACGGAGATGCAGTTTTTTCGTCGTGAGTAGCGGGAAGCTCCTGGTCAGGTCAAAGCGCTCCTGAGCTCCGAAGACAGAGAGGGTTCCCGTACCAGTGCGATCCTCCTTGGGTGTCCCGTGGTCGAGAACAAGTCGGAGGAGGCGCTGGTACTGGATCATCGTCGAGGCTCCGTGCGGTTCCTTGGGATTAAATTAGCGATGCTTTAGAGCGATGCCTTTTAAGCCTTGTAAACGCTGTCGGGATTGAAGAGTGGCTCTTCCTGCGGAGGCAGGTCGTTCCCCTCCTTGTCCAGCTCGGTGTAGAAGCAACTTGCAAATCCGGTGTGGCACGCGCCGCCATACTGCTCCACTTCAAAGAGCAGTGTGTCGCGGTCGCAGTCCACAAACCAGCGAAGGATCTTCTGGGTGTGGCCGCTCGATTCGCCCTTCTTCCAGAGTTTTTTGCGTGAGCGGCTCCAGTAGTGCATGTAGCCGGATTTCACGGAGTGGCGGAGGGAGTCCTCGTTCATCCAGGCCATCATCAGCACGCGTCCACCAGCTTCGGCACTCTCCTGCACAATGGCGGGAATGAGGCCACGGTCATCATATTTGAGATTCAACTGCATCATTATCATATCGAAGCGACTGGGGGGGTCGCGCAAGAAGAATCGCGACATGCCTTCCTGGGCATTAGTAATAATGATTCGCGATTGCGATTGACGGGCTGATTCGGAAGTATGGGGCCGTGGACATTCCTGCCAGCCCAGCCAGTGCGCAACCGCGCTATCGATATTTTGAAGAAGCCCCGGAACGCCTTTCCGTTCCGGCGGCCGATTTCCTGGCGCGACTGCCCGCCGAATATCGCCGTAGGGCGGGGGAGGCTTCGCCCGAGCACAGGATCGAGCTGCCGAGCCGCGAAATCTTTCAGGGCAATACCCCGAAGCTGCGCCTTGGCCTGTTACAGGAACTCCTACCTGATTTGGTGAGCATTCCAGAGGGGGTTGATCGGGAGCAGCTTCTGCCATTGCCCGCAGGATGGCTCGCACTTCATTTTCAGTTAATAACCCGCAGCGAGGAACTGCCGCCCGATCCGGAACACAAAGCTGCGGAAACAAGCGGCGAGACGACTGGTGATCACCCTACCGAGGAATCGGCATCGGCGGTTGTTGCTACCGATGCTTCGCAAGCTGTAGTGATTGCTGACGAGAAAATGGAAGCGGCACGGGAGATCTCCGCAGAGATAGTAAATCCCCTGACGGAACCTGTGCATGTGGTGGAAGAGAAGCGGCGTGGTTTTTTTGCCTCGCTCCCGATTTTCAGACGGCGGGAGGCGGTTGTTGCCATCCCGGAAGTCACGCCTGAATTGGTGCCCGCTTCAAGCGTGGTGACGCCGGAAGAGATCCCCCCGGTGGTGGAAATCAAGCAGCCGGAGCCAGAACCTCCAAAGCAGAATTCGGTTGCGCAAGAAATCGCAGTACCGCTGGAGCGACTCTGGAAGCTGGATCCCAGTGATCAAGTGGCCGATCCCACCGCCTTACAGGCGCTTTTCATGACGGATGAAAAGCTCACCCTGGAGCGGGTCGTTGCGCTGGCCGGACAGTTGCCCGGACTGTGTGCCTGTGTCTTGGCGCATGGCGATCAGGTGGTCTGCGCGTCCAATACCCCGGCAGGAATCGATCTTCAGACGCTTAGTAGCCAGGCGGCGGCGATGCTCTCGCAGCTTCGCGAATCCTCTTTCCGAATGGGTATCGGTGCGGTCCCGGCCATCACGCTTCATGCGGAACAGGGGGTGCTGAGTTTTCTTTACCAAGAGGAGCTGTGCCTGTTGGTGCTCCATGCGGATCGTGGTTTTGTCCCTGGAGTGCGCGAACGATTGCAGGAAATGCTTGGCCATCTTGCCACGGCCACAGCCTTACCGGAAGGCTCCACCACCCAGCAGAGCCTGCCTAGTTGAGAGGCAGGGAAGTTGTGAGACGAAGGCAGAAAGTCGAAGGCCAGCAAAAGCACAATTGCAGCGATAACCCCCCCCCTCGACTCTCGACTCTCGACTGCAAGCACTATCCCTCCTTAGAATTTCCCAATGCTTGAGATTTTACAAAAAGGTGGTCCGCTCATGTGGATCATTCTCCTCTGCAGCGTGGTGGCGCTGGGTGTCTTTTTGGAGCGCTTGCTCTATCTCCACAAGGCCTCGATTCGCGTCGGTGAACTGCTCGGCGGCATTTCCCTGCTGATTCGCAACAATCGTATCGAGGAGGCCCTTGGTGAATGTTCAGCCTCCCACGGCCCCGTTGCGCGGATCCTGCAGGCAGCCCTCATGCGACCGCAAGAGGAGCGTGCCGTTCTCCAGTCGATCACGACCGATGCCGCCCTGCTGGAAATACCAAAGTTGGAACGCAATCTCCCGATTCTCTCCTCGCTGGCCTATGTTGCGCCGCTGGTCGGACTTCTGGGGACGGTGCTCGGATTGCTCGACGCCTTTCTGATCCTGTCCGCTCATGGCGGATTTGCCACGACGGCAGAACTCTCCAACAGCGTGTACGAGAGCCTGCTCAATGCCGCCGCCGGCATCGCCGTGGCCATCCCTGCATTCCTGGGCCACAGCTATCTCACGTCGCGTGTGAACGACATCATTCACGACATGGAACGGGGTGGGATTGAGGTCGTCAATCTGCTGACCGACCGCGCTATCCGCGACGGGAAGAGGCTTGCGGAGCAGACGACATGAGACTTCCCCGCTGCAACTGTGTCGGTGCGCCATTCCTGCTGATGGCGCCCATCCTGGCAGTGTTGCTGAGCCTCGTTTTCTATCTCCTGCTCGGAGGGTATTTTGTGCTCCAGCCTGGTGTCGCGCTGAAGGCTCCTGACTCCCCATTCATGCTCCTGCCGCAACATGATCCTCAGGTAGTGAGTGTGACCGGTGCGCCGCTACCGCAGATCTATTACGACAACTCGGTGGTGACCACAGTGGAGTTGGAGGAGGCGCTTCGCAAGACACATGCGACGGGCAGTCTGATCATCAAGGCCGACCGACTCGCCCCTTACGACTTGCTCGTCAGGATCATGACCATCGGCGTGCACTGCGGGTTCACCGTTGTGCTTGCCACCGGCACGGGACCCGCGTCATGACCCCGCTTCATCCGGTGAGTGGGGAGCAGGAGCATCACCATCTTCCCAAGGATTTGAAGGAGTTGGGCAATCTGGCGCATCTGCTCTTTGAGTGGCCCATCCGCCAGGCTCCCCGCCTGGCCCTTCCCGGTTTCATCCTTGTTGCTGGGATCATCCAGGCGGCCACGATCGGTCTTTTCTCGATCAGCTACAAGACGCCCTCGGAGAGTCAGCCCGACTCGCCCCAGATCTATTTCATCCCGCCCGATTCCGCCACTGCCCGCAAACTGGCTCCCTGGCTTGCCGCGAATGACCCAGCCATTTTTTCCCCCCAGTACGATACGCGCGACGCGATTCCCTCACCCCCCCCCCTGAAATACAGGCCGAGCTATGAGGAGCCGCCGCCCCCATTGCGTCCTCTCCCGGTCGAGACTCTCCTCCCGCTGGAACCACCTGCTCTGCCAGAGATGGCCAACCTATTGCAAAAAAAAACAGGCCGGGTGATCGCGACTGCTTCCCAACCATCACAGCCCTTGCCTCCCACGTTGGTTCGTTGGAAGGATGATCTGGCTGCGAGGCCTTTGCAGACGACGACGGTGCCGCCTTCCCCCGCCGGGAATGCCGCGCTTCAGCCAGCTCTTTACGAGGTCGGTTTGAGTCCCGAGGGACTCCCCATGCATTGCGTCCTTCTCGACTCCTCGGGGGATCCCGAGAGTGACGAGGCGGGCAGTGTCTGGATTCATGCCCAACGCTTTCAGCCCGCTGACAAGGATTCCTGGGGCCGCGTGCTCCTGCTCTGGGGTTCCCCTCCACCCTCAGATCAAAAGACCTCCAATCCATGATTTCCATCACGCTCTCCTGGTTTGTCTGTCTCTATCTGGCAGTTTTTCTTGCCGGTATTTTGATCCTTTGGATCGGCTATGAAATCCTCCAAAAAAGGCACGCTAACGCCATCAAGTGGGATAGAATCTTTTGCCGGATCTGCGGGTCGCGGTATACGGATACCTCAAGCGAAACGTTGCTCCGCTGCCCGGTCTGCAGCAGCCTGAACGAACGCTCAAACTCGGCTAGGATCTAGGGAAGCGGGTCCTTAAAAAACACGTGATTTTGGATTGGTCTCGATCCCGAAACCAGAGGCTCGATGGACATCCCAGTTACGATGGGTGTCATCTGTGAATAACTTGTGCGCAATTGTGATTGGAGCGAGAGAGATTCCTCGTGGAACAGCCCGGATGCCATCCCGAGCTGACTCTTTTAGCAGAGAAAATCCAGAGCCTTAGAGCGTGGAACACCAGTGTTTATGGGCCTTCAGGGGCGACGGTGTCTGAAAAAGGCCTTTTTCCCCTTTAGGCCGGGCGGTGACAACGCCGTGCAGAGCAGTCCGTTGTGTGAATAAGTTCCAGTGATAGGGTAGAAGGGGGCTTTTTCCCGATTTTTCCTAACCTCTTGTTGGGAGCCTTGTTGCCCTTCGATCTTCCCCATCTTGCCAGCGGCACGCCTTTTGTCTGCAGGTCGCCCCCGACCAGGCATCCGGGGGCAACTACCCTCGGACTGCTCGCCTCTAGGCTCGCATGACAATACCTGTCCATGGTGATGGACGGGATAGCCTGTGCAAAACGCAGCCTGAAAGGTGCCGCTCGCGGGAGCGAGGGTAGCAAAGCTTGCGTCCCCACGCACCTTTTGTCTGCCGGTCGCCCCCGACCAGGCATCCGGGGGCAACTACCCCCGGACTGCTCGCCTCTAGGCTCGCATGACAATACCTGTCCATGGTGATGGACGGGATAGCCTGTGCAAGGCACAGCCTGAAAGGTGCCGCTCGCGGGAGCGAGGGNNCTTGCGTCCCCACGCACCTTTTCGTTGGAATTTCCACCAGCATGCGTGAAAGTGCTGCACGATGAAGAGACTCTTGGTTCTCACAATGCTTATCACCGCCATGATGCACAACCTTGCCGCCGATCCCAGCCCAGCCCCCTCGCCAACCACCCCTCCTGCCAGCGNNACTGTTTTTGGTGCATGGAGGCGGTCTTTCAGAATTTACCCGGCATCACCAAAATCACCTCGGGATTTGCAGGTGGAACGACAGCCAATCCGACCTATGACCAGGTCTGCACGGGACGCACTGGCCATGCCGAGGTGCTTCAGATCACCTATGATCCCGCCAAAGTCAGCTATAACCAGCTCCTTGACCTCTTCTGGCGCGCTCATGATCCGACGACACTCAACCGTCAGGGAGCCGACAGCGGCACGCAATATCGCTCCATCATCCTGACCGCCACGCCAGAACAGGCCACTCAGGCCGAGGCCTCCAAGAAAAAGGCTACTGCTCAGTTCCCCGACCCAATCGTGACCGAGATCAAGCCGCTCGTCGCCTTCTATCCCGCCGAAAACTACCATCAGAATTATTACAACGAGAACAAGGACAAAAACCCTTACTGCCAGGTAGTCATCGCACCGAAGCTTAAGAAACTCGGCCTGCCTCAATAAGGGGAGCGTGGGATTTTTGCGTGCTGCACTGTTGCAGTTGTCGCTTGAGCGCGTGCTGGTATAACGGAAGAGGCTTCACTAAAAAAGCCCCCCTCATGAAAAATTATATTCCGCTTTGTCTATCTGTCTTGATCTTGTGTGTGGCATCACCAAACACAAGGGCCTTCGTCGCCTGGGGGAATGAACCAATGCCTAATCAAGATCATCTCGCGGAGCGACTTGCTTATATTGAGTCAACCCTTGGGATTCAACATGCTTGGTACAATTATAGCATCCCCAGCGATAAGAAACTGATCGCCACATTCACCCGTAGCATTGATGGAAAGAAATCAGACAGCGTGTATCAGATTACGCCGTTTAAGGATGGTAAGCCAACAGACACTCAAATCTGCCTGACCCTTCTTTCTCCTGCAGACAGCATGCTGAATCATTCAAACGCCGCTGTGAGCGTTAGCTTCATCAGTAACAAGTGTCAGATGGCCAGCTTCAGTTTTCCTGTCCCCTCTGCATCGATCCAAGGAAGCGGTGGTTCATCGCTGAATAACACCCCCCAGAGCCCGTCTCCAGATCAAACCAATGCAATAAAAGCGTTCGATTCTGTCGTGTGGAATGCCGATTCCAAGGAGAGTTTTGGGTTCCAAATGACCGTTAAATTTGTGGGATTGGAACCAAAGGACAAGATGGGGAGCATAAGTCAACTTCGGGGAAATGGAGACATGTCTACTCCGCCCTTCCGCAATTAATAAGGATGATCCAAAAGTTCAATGATCTTTCCGCCAATGAGCGGACGTATTTGGCATGGTTGCGGACGGCGCTGGCCTTGATTGCCTTCGGCTTCATGCTGGAGCGGTTTGATCTCTTTCTCCAGATGTTTGCCAAGACCGTTGGTGAGGAGAAGATGCAGCATACCGGCTCGGTGGGAAAGGATGCCGGCATTGGCATGGTGGCCATGGGAATGCTGGTGATTTTGCTCTCCACGGGACGCTTCGCTAACAGCGTGAAACGAATTCAGAGCGACGCGGTGGAGTCTTATAAGACTCGTAGTGTGCTGATTCTGGGCGCAGTCTTTTTTCTGCTCGCGCTTTTCATCCTGCTCTATGTCTCAAAAATACTGACCGCCCTGTGAAAAGTGACCAGGATCTCTACAAGCAGTTGCGCGATCTACCCAAGGAAGAGCTCTGGGGTGAGAGGGTGACGCGATTCAACGCAGCCTCACCGCGAGAACGGATGGAGAGCGTGGCGGTGATCCGTGCGGTCGGGATGATTTTCTCGAGATTCGGAACGGAGGAGGAGAAGGGTGCTGTCCGCGACTGGCTGACGAACCTTCTCACCNNACAAAGATCCGCCGCTATGCCATGACGGCACTCCCGAAGATCGGAGTCGGAGAGGGGGCAGAAGAGCAAATGATATCGCTTCTCAAGCAGACGGGCGAGGAGAGAGAGAAACGCCAACTCGGTCGCGTCCTTGAAAAGGTCGGTGGTGCCGCCACGCTAGCCGCAGTAAGCGAGGGAGCCACTCTTCCTGCGTTGACCGAGCAGAAGGTAAAGGCCGCCCTCCTGCGGAAGGAAAATCCAGGAACGATCCGAATGCAAGCGCTCCTGCCCGCTGATGCAGGGCTAAGGATCTTTCTGCGCTGTCGTCGCGGGCTGGAAGGCTTCGTTCGCGAGGAGGCCACGGAAAAACTCGACAGCGGAACGTTCACCATCGGCGAAGTTCGCCCAGGAAGCGTGACACTTTCCGTAAAGAAACCGTTTTCCCTGACAATGATCTATGAACTGCGGTGCTTTGCCACCATCGGCTTCAGCCTTGGGCTCCTGCGCAACGGCGACGGAGAGGCATGGATTTCGGAACTATCCCGCTGCATCGGCTCCAAGCGGGCCAGCGCCCTGATGCTTGGCGCAACCGAGGGGCCCGCGCGCTATCGGCTCGATTTTCCGGCACGCGGGCATCAGCGCGGCGCGATCCGTCAAGTTGTGGAACGCGCCTATGCCCTGGCACCCGAGATACTGAATGACGCACGACAGGCACTCTGGTCGGTCGATGTGATCCCAGTGGGCGTGCTTGGAACAGAGGCGTCCGTAGAACTCCGCCCGCGCCTTTATCCTGATCCACGCCTAGCCTATCGTCAGGATGATGTCGCTGCCGCATCGCATCCGCCGCTGGCTGCCTGCATGGCCCGGTTGGCAGGAAAGTCTGCAGAGCCGGAAATCATCTGGGATCCATTTTGTGGATCAGGGTTGGAGCTGATTGAGCGATCACGGCTGGGAGGAGTTGCCGTTGCTCATGGAACCGATCTCGATCCTGCGGCGATTGAAATTGCCGGGAGGAATTTTGCCGCAGCGGGGGTGAAGTCCACCTGTGCCGAATTTGTGTGCTGCGATTTCCGGGATGCCGGACGCGATGCCGGGATCAAACCAGCCAGCGTCTCCCTCATCATTTCTAATCCGCCGCTCGGTCGCCGCGTCCGCGTGAAGAACATGCAGGGCCTCTTCGCGGATTTCTATGCAGCTGCCATTCGGGCATTGAAACCGGGGGGACGGCTGATCTTTGCCAACCCTCTGCGCACGGGTCCAAACGATCCTGCCCTGAAGCTGGAATCCAGCCAGACGGTTGATCTCGGTGGATTCAACTGCCAGTTGGAGATGTATCGGAAACGGTCGTCCTGAAGGACTGGAATGCCGGATCAGCGGTGAAACGAGCCAGACCTACCCCCCGCTCCATGCCAGGAACCGGAGCCGCCGCCCCAGGAGGCAGAACCTCCCCGATAGCCACTAGCGCTGCCGCTCCCATTACTCCAGGAAGCCGAGCCGCCCCGGTTGCTATTGGCACTGCCTGAGCCATTGGACCAGGAGGCATTTCCCCGGTTAGCGTTGTAGTAACCCCCATTGGAGTAGGGCGTACGGTAAGCGGCGCCATTGACGCCGCGGTAATAGGAACTGTTGTAATAGGTGGCGCTGGTTCCGTAATAGGTTCCCCCGTAGAAACCGGCACCACCCCATCCGTAGAGGGGCACCACTGGCGATGGGCCGTAGGCGACTGGGTACGGTGCATAATAGCTGTCGGCGCAGCCGGTTTGGCTGAGAGCCAAGGCGATGCAAAGTAGCGGTAGCGCCAGAAGTGTGTGGAGGGGTTTCATCGTAGGGAGGTGAGATGAGCGCTTCCTTAACGGTCAGCGGAATGAAGCACGGCTGCAAACGGGATTTCCCGGACTCCCTCCGGCTTGTGAAAGACGAACGAGGAATTGAAGAGCCAGGGGTGCACGTTCCAGTGTGAAAATTTGATGATGGTGCGCGGGAAATTGGGCTTGTCGGTAAAGGTGACGGCGAGACGGCGTGGGAGGGCATCCGGCCCCGCATCAATCCAGATTTCCCAATTGACACCGGGGGAGCGGAAGGCGAGGTGATCACACGCAATCCCGTTGACGCTCGTGGGGCCGATCACAACCGCGCTCTGAAGGTTGCGGGTCAGAATGGCATAGGGATCGCTGTAAAGCAGGGGGGCAGAAGGAAAGCGAATCCCAGTTTCATGCCGAAGCCCCGCAAGCATCTCGTCGATTGTTGCCGGAGCTTTCGCCGTGGAGAAGACCTTGGTTTGTGGGGCGAGCGCCGAGACCGAGGTTCCGTCGTAATAGAAATCAAAGGCAGGGGCATCCCCGCCAAGGCGGGCACGAAGCATGGCAGGGCGCTTGAGGGCAACCTCTCCAACCGAGAAGAGCGTCACGGATTGCCCGGTGAAGGCGGGTACTTCAATAATGCTGCTCGACCGGAAAGTGAACGCTTTCGCCTGGGAAAGGGCGGTGCTCATGCGCTTGAGCATGGAGAGGGCATTGGGATCAATCGGGGAAGCTGTTGTGGCATGCAGGTGACTTGAAACCAGCAGTGCGGCCAAGGTCAGGAGGGGAGGAATTTTCATGGAAGTGAACGAGGGGGAGTGTCGAACCGAACGGTGCGGCACAATCACCTCCTCAAGCTGATGAGACAGAACCTCTCCGGGAACAAGACAAATCAAAGCAGTCTCTGTGGAATTCCTCCTGGTGTTGGCAACAAAATCCATGGCGTTCGCAAATCTTTGGTCACACCATGACTTAAAACGCGCTAACTTCTCGCCAAGCACACATTCTCCCAGCAGCGTCGGGAGATGGAGAAAGCTTTTGAGGAATTGGATTACTGCGTCACGCCACTTGGGGAACTCGTTCTTCGACGACGCAAGATTCCGATGCTGGAGAATGAGATCGTCTACGAGGTCATTCTCAACGGGGAGTTTCTGATGAGCAGTCTCTTTCATGCCGTGGAGGATGCGCTGGCCGATCTGGGCCTGGCGGCGGCAACACCCGCTGCCGGGCCTCTCGATGTGGTGGTTGGGGGACTGGGCCTGGGTTACACGGCAGCCGCCGCCTTAAAACATGCAAGCGTTCGTTCCCTGCGCATCGTTGATTTTCTCTCGCCAGTCATCCGATGGCATCAGACCGGCTTAGTTCCTCTGGGAAACGAACTTTCCTCCGATCCTCGAACCCGGTTTGTGGAGGGGGATTTTTTTGATCTGGCCGCCCATCCCGAGACGGGTTTTGACACGGACGAGGTGGGACGAAAATTTCATGCGGTTCTGCTCGATATCGATCATACCCCGGGGCACTGGCTCCATGAACGCCACGCTGCATTTTACACGGTGGAGGGGTTACGCACCCTCCAGCGGCATCTGCA
This sequence comes from Spartobacteria bacterium UBA6821, assembly GCA_002452515.1. Taxonomy (GTDB): domain Bacteria; phylum Verrucomicrobiota; class Verrucomicrobiia; order Chthoniobacterales; family UBA6821; genus UBA6821. The sequence continues at coordinate 30,668 of DKEN01000057.1, forward strand.
TCCGGGTGGGGTATTTGCCCTCTGGTCGGACGAGGCTCCCGATAACAGCTTCTGTGCGCAGTTGGAGGAAGTTTTCGCGAACGTGCAGGCACACGTCGTGAATTTTCCCAATCCCATTCGTGGAGGGGAATCCTCCGGTACGGTCTATGTTGCGGTTAGATCATGTTAACTTAAGTCATAGCCGAATTATTTTCACCACAAAGGACTGACAAAGAAGCCAGCCAAGGTTGCCGCATAGGATCTAAAAAGCATCTCCGATATACCCTTACTCTTTTACTTTATCCCATCTTGGATGACCCTTGGATCCCTCTCTGTGGTAAAAAATTCGGGGATGCAGAAGATTATCAATGGCCGCATCTTTTCCTAAAGCGCTCTAGTGCCGAGGAGTGATCCCATCGATCCTGAATTCTTGATCAAGCAGCGCCTCCAATTCGCGCATGGCTGTCTCGAGCTGGTTGTGAAGCAGGGTGCGTTCCGTATTGGGCGGAAGGGTCAGCGCATTGGCCACGCGGTGTGCGAGACTCCGGTTGGGATTGGTCTCGCCGACCTGAGCCATGAGTGAGAGGACCCGGTTCACGCGTGCTCGCGCCGTTCGGATGTTTTCCAATGCCGCTGCCTCCGTACTTCTCCCATCGGTCACAGCCAGAAGCTGTTTGCAGCTGAAAAGGCGGCATCGTGCAGGACGCTGATCGTAGATAACGCAGGAACAGGAGCCACCGATCTCACGGTGCATGGAGCAAGGCTGAAGGAAGAATTCCACCCCCTTCTTACGGCGGAGCTTGAGCCCAAGCGATGCGAGCTGACGGGGTGAATCTTCCTTTTGCAGTTCAACGGAGTGGAAGAGAACACCATCACAGCACATGCCGCAGGCGGCGCAGAGTCGGGCGGAGACAGAGGAGAGAGAGGTAGTCATGAAAAGCAGCAGAGGTTATTGGAGGAGCTTGCGAAGCTCGGTGGTGGTTTGATCGCGATCCAAGGCGCTGGCTGCGACGCCAAGCGTCAAAGCTTCCCAGGCATCACTATCCAGATGTTCTTCCGGCAGGAGGCCATTTTCAGAGAGAAAGACCAGGCAGGTCGCCAGGGACGTCCGTTTATTTCCGTCGACGAAGGGATCATTGCGACAAAGATAAAAGAGATAGGCGGCGGCAATTTCGACAGGTTCGCTGAACAGGGGCTGGCCCGTCATGCTGGCCTGCGGAGCGGCAACAGCCGACTCAAGCAAGGCTTCCTCGCGAAGGCCTGGCGATCCACCATGCGCGGCAAGAACCTCCTCGTGGATTGCCTTTACCGCCTCCACCGTAGGGTGGATAAACTGGTGACTCATGAGAGGCGGCGGAAGAGTTCCGAATTCTCGTGAATTAGTCTCTTGGCCGTGGAGGCAGCCTTCTCTGCCGAGATGACGGGACGCACGGGAGTCAGGACAATCGTACCCCCTTCATGAATACTCACGGCGACCTGATCACCAACCTTAAGGTGGGCAAGATCCATCAGGGCAGCATCGAACATCAGGCCTTGGGAATTCCCAATCTTTGTGATCGTCTTGGTCATAACGTTAAACTATGTTTTACTTGGCTCCCAAGTCAAGATTTCGCCAGTCGTTCGCAATCTCAAGGAAATGGCATGAGAGTACTCCCATGAGAGGCTTCACGAGGACAGCGCTGGTTTCCGCAGGGGTACTCTTCATGATTGAGTGCTGCTTGGCCGCTCCGGAGACGGTTAAGATCGGCGGAACGTATTATTTGAAGGACGCCGAGAGCTATCTCGACAAGGCACCGGTGGTACCAAAGATATCGTCAACGCCAGCCCCCTCCCCAAGTCCAAGCACCAGGCCGAAGGTGACTCCTGCGACCACAGTTCCGGAAGATAAACCGGAAACGGATGATGTGGCTTCAGGGAGAGTCTTTCCCGCTGCGGTGATTCATCATTCAAGTATCACGGCGGGGCAGCAGATTCCCGTGCCTGTGCAGTATGCCGCACCGCAGGTGATTGCCAATCAGCAGGGAGGGGTCGTCGTGGTGCCCGCGACACCGACCTCGTTTGGTGTTGTCCAAACCGGAGCGACGATGGGGAGTGATGGAGCCGGGAATACCATGCTGCGCGATACCGAGTTCAACGGCTTCGTAAACTATGGCAGTCCAATCCGCGCCGTGGTTCCGGCGCAGAATCAGCGCGGGCAACCAAATGCTGTACAAGTCATCCTACCCAACCCTGTGCTGGTTCCGGTAACGACCACGATCGAGCGACGCTAGTGTGGAAAATAGGGAGGAACTAGGAAAGCAGCCGCGCGACGACGTCTGCCTTCGTGAGGCCGGTGATCTCGACGATTTTCTTGCGTGACGTTTCTCCCCGCGCGAGAGAGACCGCATGTTTGGGAAGGACGAGCCGCTTGGCCAGAAAGGCACAGAGTTCATGATTTGCTTTTCCCTCCAATGCAGGAGCGTGCACCTTGATTTTCAAGGCATCGCCAAGCCAGCCGACAACCTCGTTCCTTGGGGCGTTGGGAACTGCTTTGACTTCAATCGTGCAGCTTTCCACGGCCCGTTACGCCAGGCCTGCGAGCAGTTTGCCGTGGAGGCCGTCAAAGGCACCGTTACTCAGAACCACGAGCACATCGCCCGGCTGAAGCTGCGGGCGCAATTTTTCCACGATCGTGTCAGCTGAAGCTTCATGGAATGCGGGATGTCCCGCCTTCTGCAAATCCGCGACGAGGCGTGTCGTATCGAGGCGCTCTTCGGGGGCGAGTTCGGCGGCACGGTTCACCTCGCCGATAATGACACCGTGTGCGGCGGCAAACGCAGCCGGAAGATCGTGCTGAAAGATGGCGCGGCGGGTGGTGTTGGATCGCGGCTCGAAGAGGGCCCAGAGTCGGGAGCCTGCATAGCGCTGGGCAAGCCCCTCCAAGGTCTGACGGATCGCTGTGGGATGGTGACCGAAGTCGTCGATGATGGTGACGCCGTTCACCACACCACGGACTTCCTGACGGCGCTTGATGCCCTTGAACTGGAGCAGGGCTTCACGGATCACCGAGGTGGTGATGCCATAGAAATGGGCGGCGCAGACAGCCATCGCTGCGTTGCGGAGGTTATGCTCACCCGACATCGGCAGTTCGAATTGCTCGCCGAAGAGTTCAAAGCCGCAATGGCCCTCCTTTTGCCAGGGATGAAGGATGCGGTTACCGGCATTTTCCGAGAAACCGACTTCGACAATGGGTGCGGGACAGTTCTTGGCCACATCGATGCAATTCGGGTCATCGCCATTGAGGAGCACCATCCCCTCACTCGGCACGATGTTGAGCAGGCGACGGAAGCTCAGCTTGATCGCCTCAAGATTCTCGAAGATATCAGCGTGATCGAACTCGATATTGTTCACCACAAGCAGCTCGGGAAGGTAGTGCAGGAATTTGGAACGCTTATCGAAAAAAGCCGTGTCGTATTCGTCTCCCTCGATGACAAAATGGCGCGAGGTCTTGGCATCACGCAGGCAGGCTCCCTGTCCGAGATTGGCGGGAAGGCCGCCGATCAGGTAGGAGGGATTCTTCTCGGCATACTCCAGAATCCAAGCCGTCATCGAGGTCGTCGTCGTCTTTCCGTGGGTGCCGGAGATGACGATGTTATGACGGCCGCGAAGGAAGTGGGCACGGAGTACCTCGGGGAGCGAGGAGTAATTGAGTTTGCGGTTGAGAACGGCCTCCACCTCAGGGTTGCCCCGGGAAATGGCATTGCCGACAACAATGAGAGCATCTTCGCTGGGAAGATTTTCTGGACGATAGCCGGAGCAAACTTCGATACCTCGCGAGACGAGGAAGTCGCTCATCGGAGGATAGGCCTGATTGTCAGAGCCGGAGACGATCCAGCCCTGCTCCTTCATCGCCACGGCCACAGCTCCCATGGCCGTTCCGCAGATGCCCAGGAAGTGCACGCGACGAGGGGGGTTATTCACAGGGATGAGGGGGATAAATGGGATATTTCAAAGAAGCCAGAGGAAGCAGGGCTTCCATCTGCGGGTCCTTAGTTAAACTCTAGTACACATCCTTGCGATACCTCTTCGACTTCTTCAGTTCCTCGACATAGGCGGCGGCCTCCTCGGGGGATTTGCCACCGGCAGTTTCGACGACCTTGTGAAGGGCGGTATCGACATCCTTGGCCATGCGCGAGGCATCGCCGCAGATATAGAAATAGGCACCGGATTCCAGCCATGCATAGAGGTCAGCAGCACGCTCCAGCATGCGGTGCTGAACATAGATTTTCTCAGCCTGATCCCGGGAGAACGCAACGGAGAGTTCGTGCAGGACGCCTTCGGCCTGATAGGCCTCCAGTTCCTCGCGGTAGAGGAAATCGGTTTCGGCTTTCTGATCACCGAAAAAGAGCCAGTTCTTGCCAGAACTACCAGCCGCCTTGCGTTCCTGAAGGAAGGCACGGAAGGGAGCAATCCCAGTGCCGGGACCGACCATGATGACGGGTGTGGAGAGATCCTCGGGAACGCGGAAATGCTTGGCCGAATGGACAAAGACGGGTACTGGAGCCGTGTCGGCACGGTCGGAGAGGAACGTGGAGCAGACTCCCTCACGCTTGCGGCCCGTGCTCTCGTAGCGGACGGCGGCGACGGTCAGATGCACGGAGGAGGGATGAGCCTTCGGTGAGGAGGCGATGGAGTAGAGGCGTGGCTGCAACTTGCGGAGCACTTTCACGAATTCCTCGGCGGTGAACTTCGCGGCGGGAAATTCAAGCAGGGCATCGATGACCTCGCGTCCATAGAAATAGGCGTCGAGATCGGCCTTGCCTTCGGGAGTCACCATGGCGATGAACTTCGAGGCGGAAGGATCCTTCTCCGCGATGGCGGAGAGAAGCTTCTTGTCCATCTCGGTGATGACATAGAAACGGCTGAGGGCTTCACGCAGCGTGACAGGCTGGCCATTCGTATCGACGACTGGTTCCTCACCGGTGAGACCGAGCACTGCGAGCAGTTCAGCAACGAGAATCGGATTGTTTGTCGGGAAAACGCCGAGCGAATCCCCCACTTCGTAGGCAAGGCCGGAGCCACTGATATCGACCTCGAAATGGCGGGTATCCTTGGCCGATCCGGGACCGGTCAGTTTGCGATTCGTGCCGAGTTTGGCCGGAAAGGGATTCTTGCGGGAGTAGAGAGCGGTGGGATCAGCGGACATGTGAGTGAATTAAAAAGGATGCAGGGTAGTTGGGGCAAGTATTCGTAGAGCGAAAAACGGGCCAAGAGGGAAAAATCAGGAATCTTTAGCCAACTCTTCCAGGAGAATCCGGTTCATCCTGATCCCGCCGAGAAAGTTTTCCACGAGCATGTTTTCATCAGGGGAGTGAATTCGGGAGTCGGGATTAGCAAGGCCTAACAGGTAGGAATCAACGCCGAGGATCTCCTTGAGCGTGGCCAGAATCGGGATGCTCCCCCCATCACGCAGCAATAGAGGTTCCGCTCCGAAGGCTCCGGCGAGCGCCTTGCGCGCTGCGAAACCATCCGGAGAAGTTGGATCGGACTGATAAGCGGCTCCGGCGTGGCCGCTGATGATTTCCAGCAGCACCCCGGGCGGAGTCTGGCTACGGAGATATTCCTCGGCGGCATTCAGGATGACGGCCGGGTCCTGATCGGCGACAAGACGGAAGGTCAGTTTGGCAAAGGCTTCCTTTGGCAAGACGGTTTTGGTGCCTGCCCCCTGATAGCCGCCGCCTATTCCGTTCACTTCGGCGGTGGGGCGCGCCCCAATCCGCTCAATGGTGGTGAAACCTTTCTCTCCGACCAGTTCCGTGACACCAGCCAGTTCCTTGATCGCCTCATCCCCGCCGGCAGCTTCCTCAAGGGCTACCGCCGCTTCGCGCTCCCAGCCCTCAAGCGGGCGGACGGCATCGTAGAATCCGGGGATGAGGATGCGGCCTTCTGCGTCATGAAGCGAGGCGATCAGACGCCCGACAACGGTGGCGGGATTGGCAACAGCACCACCAAAGAGCCCACTATGCAGATCACGGGCGGGGCCGTAGACGATGAGTTCCATCGCAGCAATGCCCCGTAAGGCATAGGTCAGGGCGGGCCGATTGCCGGGTGCCATGGCTGTGTCGGAGATGGCTGCAAGATCACAGGTGAGTTCGTCCCGATGTTCGCGCAGGAATTCCTCCAGGTGGGGACTCCCGATTTCCTCCTCACCCTCGATCAAAAAGATCAGATTGACGGGGAGTTCCCCCGTTTCCCTGAGCGTCTGGGCGACGCCGAGGATATGGGCGAGGATCTGCCCTTTGTTGTCTGCGGAACCGCGTGCGTAAATCCGCCCCTCTTCAATCCGGGGTTCAAAAGGCGGCGTGGTCCAACCCTCCAGGGGATCAGGCGGCTGCACATCATAATGGCCGTAGATCAGCACCGTCCGCTTGGCCGGATCACGGGGAGTGCACGCCAGCACCACCGGAGAGCCGAGAGTCGAGTGAACGCTGGCCTCAAGCCCGATGGAAGAAAGCAGTTCGCGAAGCCACTCGGCGCAGGCAATCAGATCGGGAGCATGTTCCGGCTGGGTGGAGATGCTGGGAAAACGGAGGAACTCGGCAAGTTTCTGAAGAGGATCAAGCGGACTACTCATGGGTTAAGCATGGATTATGGATGGTGAAGATCGTGATTATTATCTGAAGGGGACTGCACCAAGGAAAACTTCTCACGCACAAGGATCACTAAAAAGAGAGAAGAGATCAACGGCTTGAACCAAATCTTGGTCAGATGATAAATGAAACCGTAATTTTCCACGGCCAGCAGGAGGGAGAAGATGGCCAGCCACTTGCCACGCTGCGTCATGCCGCTCACGAAATCGCGCGCCGCCAGCAGCGCGGTGAAGCCCGCCAGCATGACATAGGAGTTCTCCTCGGTGCGGGGATTGAAAAGCATGAGGTAGAGCACGGCGAGGAGCATCACGGCAAAGGCTTGCAGGAGCTGATTTCCCGAGAAGCTGCGCATGGCGAGCAGCGCGAAGAGGAGGGTCAGTCCGGCTGCCAGGGCACGGCAGCCCGAGATGATCATGGGCGCGGGATGAATTCCCCAGTGCCAAAGCATCCCGAAGAAATCACTAAAGTTATCTTTCACGAGCGGTGATCCCGCCAGGATGAATTTTTGGAAAAAATGATGGTATTCAGCAGTGACGAAACTGCTGCTTGGATGGAGGTAGGCTGCTGCGAGACAGATCACGAAACCGCCGATAAGACGCAGTCGGAGTGGGGCAAAACAGGCTGCTGCCAAGAGTGCCGGTGCCAGGGCGATCGGTTTGAGCAACACGCCAAGCAGGAGCCAAAGGGTGGCGGAGTTCCAGCGAAAGCTGGCAAGGTCTGCGACAAAAAGGAGGAAGAGTCCGGCCAGCGGGAGATTCACCTGTCCGTTGCGGGCGCTCGAAAGTGCCGAGGGAATGACGAGGAGCGTCGCGGCGAGAAAAAGGCGTTCCTTCTGCGAGGGGTCCAGCAGCTTGCTGACCCGCCAGAGTCCCAGAGCCAGAAGTCCAAGTCCGGTGAGACGCCAGAGCGGCTCGCCGACCCGCTTGGGGAGCAATTGATAGGGCGTGTAGAGAATGGCAGCCTGAGGCAGGTAGAGATAGCCGCCCTGATCCGTAGTGTAGAGGCTTTGGGTACCAGCCCACCATTTCTCTGAGGCCTGACGGTATTCCGGTGTGACGGTGTGCTTGTCGGGTTGAACGGCGACGACAATGCCGACGATCAGTGCAAAGAGAAACCATGCCCCCACCGCCATGCGAATGGCGCGACCCGGATCAAGGTTGCGGAGAGCCTGAACCGGGTTCAAGCAATTCCCTAGAATTTCAGATCGACGCCGAGGTCGCCGATCTTGCCCAGATTCAGTCCGGCAAGGGCGGGTGTCGCGGCAGCCATCTGCTTGAACAGATCCTCGATGGAGGAAGCGTTTTCCGAGCCGAGAGCTTTCAACAGGTCACTCAGGATTTCCCAATCATCGCGGGCTTCGCCGGGTGCCTTGACCGCACGGTTGAGACGCTGGACACGACCGGTGATGTTGACCATCGAACCGCGCTTCTCGGCGGCGGCGCTTCCGGGCAGAATACTGCTCGCAAACTTGGTGGCACTGTTGGGCAGGATGTCGATCACAACGAGTGAAGCAAGCTTGCCCAGATCGGCCTCGGTGAGTCCGGCATGGAGAGGGTTTTCCCCGATGACCACGAGCGACGTGATGCGACCAGAGGCAATACCTGCGGCGATTTCGGAAAGCTTGGATCCTGGAGTGGCCGGGGCGACACCGAGGAGCTGGGCACCACGTGTGTTCGGATTCCCGTCGTCGGAAACAAGGAAACCGTCACCCTGCTGTGGGCGGGGACGAATGTCGATGAGGTCGGTGCCGAGCGTTTTGGCAAGACGGCGGGTCAGAAAGAGTTCCTCGTTGGTCTGGCGGCCCGAGGCAATGATGGCGGTAGCGGAGCCGGCATGGGCCTTGAGAGCCTCGGCGGTTGCGGCAATGGCTTCCTTCCAGCGGAGGGAAGCACCTTTCACAACGGGAGCCTTCAAACGATCCTCGCGATGGAGGTAGGTATAATTCAGCCTGTGCGAGTCAGGCATCCAGTAGGTATTCACCGCCATGTTCTCACGCGGATTGATCCGGTGGATCTGGTTCTCGCGGCTGCTGATGATGATATTGCTGCCAGTGCCGCAGCTGGTATCGATGGTCTTGGTCTCCTTGAGGAACCAGACGCGCATCTTGAAACGGAAATCCTTGGAAGTCAGTGCGCCGACCGGACAGATATCGACCGTATTCAGGGAGTAGTTGCTGTCGAGGCGCTTGCCGGGGTGAACGGTCAGCGTGGTGTGACTGCCGCGATCGACGAAGCCGAGGACATCATCGTTAGCAACCTCTTTCATGAAGCGGATGCATCGGGAGCAGAGAATGCAGCGCTCGTCATCGAGAACGATCCGCTCGCCGATATCGACCTGCTTCGGTTTCTTGACCTTGTTATCCTCGAAGCGGGAGGCATCGTTGCCGTACTCCACGGAGAACTCCTGCAAACGGCACTCGCCGGCCTTGTCGCAGATCGGACAGTCGAGCGGGTGATTGATCAGGAGGAACTCCATGACCCCCTTGCGGCATTCTTCAACCAGCGGCGACTTGGTGCGCACACCCATGCCTTCGGAAATATCGAGCGCGCAGGAGATCGCGGGGCGTGGGCTCCAGGCGATGACAGGAAACCCATCAGGGCCGATCTCGGGCTTGCGATCCGGGCCCATCTTGGGCGTGCCCATCTCGATGAGGCACATGCGGCAGTTGCCGGGTGAGCTGAGAGCAGGATGGTAACAGTAGTGCGGGACGAAGCTGCCGCTCTGCATGCAGGCCTCGATCAGTCGCGTCCCCTTGGGAAACTGCTTCCACTCCCCGTCAACCTGAATATTGATCATCGGGATGGCCGGGGCAGCGTTCTCGGTCTTGGGTTCGGCAGAAGTGGCGGAAGCGCTCATCGTTGGATAATAATAGGATCCCCTGTGTTGGAAAAGAGATGTCTTTTATGGACACAGGGCCGACTCTGGGCAAGGAAGAAGGCGTGCGAAGTGGCTTTGGAGTGAAAAAAATCGTCCGATGGCTTGCCTCC
>DKEN01000078.1:0-236 GCA_002452515.1 Spartobacteria bacterium UBA6821
AGCAGCACGGCGAAGGATTGCCAGACCTTGAAATACCAGCCCGATTCCTTCATCTCCTCAAGGACGATGCGGTCTGCATCGCGCACGATGCGAAGTCGCTCCGGATTGATCACTCCGACAATGCGGACGGCAAGTCCCGGGCCGGGGAAGGGCTGGCGATCCACCACCTCACGGGGCAGCCCCAACTCACGACCGACTTCCCGGACTTCATCCTTGAACAGCTGGCGCAACGGCTC
>DKEN01000078.1:247-3508 GCA_002452515.1 Spartobacteria bacterium UBA6821
CGCGGGCAGCCTGCTCAAAGACGCGGATAAATTCCGTGCCGATCAACTTGCGCTTCTTTTCAGGATCGGTGACACCCTTGAGTTTCCCGAGGAAACGGCTCGTCCCGTCAACGATCTTGAGATCAATCTTAAAGTTGCGGCCAAACAACTGCCCGACAGCATCCCTTTCGCCGGAACGCAGCAAGCCATTATCAACGAAGATGCAGGTGAGCTGCTTGCCGATCGCCTTGTGAATCAAGGCGGCGGCCACGGAGGAATCGACTCCTCCGCTCAGCCCCAGGATCACCCGACCATCACCCACCTGCTCCCTGATTTGGGAGCAGATCCGCTCGATAAAGGAACCCATTGTCCAATCGGAGGGACATCCACAGATTCCATGGAGAAAATTCTGGAGAATCGCCTTACCCTTCGGGGTGTGATGTACCTCGGGATGAAACTGCATCCCGTAGATCCGGCGCTTGGCATCGGCAATGACGGCATTCGGGGCATTCTCCGTCTGGCCGATGGCAACAAATCCAGCAGGAAGCTTTTCGATGCGGTCACCATGGCTATTCCAAACATCCAGTTTCTTGGTAAGTCCTTTGAAAAGCGGTGATGCCCCGGTTGTCGTGAGGACACCCTTGCCATATTCACGATGGGTCGAACGGGCCACCTCTCCGCCAAGATCTCGCGTTAGTAACTGCATGCCGTAGCAAATACCAAGCACGGGAACGCCCAACGCGTAGATCGCAGGATCGACCTTCGGGGCCTTCGGCGCATAGACACTCGCGGGGCCTCCCGAAAGAATGATCCCTTTGACCGTGCCATCGGCGGCAATCTCCGCCGCCTTGGTCGTGTGAGGCAGGATCTCGGAATAGACCCTGCATTCACGCACACGGCGTGCGATCACCTGCGTGTATTGCGAACCAAAATCGAGAATCACGATCTTGGAGGCAGCTTTTGGCCTCCGGGTGACACTTTTTGGATTCACAGGGGATTTGGAAGGATTTTTCTTCACGGAAGATTTTGGGGATTTCTTGGCACGGATAGTCATAACGAGGACGTTCGAGAAACGATGGAATTATTGATAGTCGGAACCGAAGGCATCCTTGGTGGGCTTGTCCGAAGTAACCGTACCCTGTCCGGAAAGCCCCTTGATGGCGGTATCGGCAACCGAGTCTGTGTCCTCCTCGGCCGGGGCACACCCCCCTAGCAAGAAAATCGGAACGAGCAGAACGGCAAGAAGAGCGAGAAATTGCATTGGTTTCACCGGGTTACCGTAAAAGATATTGGGGAGAAGGCAATCTGAGAAGGCATGACACACTCCACAAAGATACCACCCGAGCTTCTACTGGAGGCTTATGCAGCGGGCATTTTTCCGATGGGGATGCCCGATGGGGAGATTCATTGGTATTCCCCCGACCCACGCGGCATCATCCCTCTAGAGGAGTTTCACACCCCCCACGGACTCCAGCGCACTCTCAGAAATCCAGCGTGGGAGATTCGGGTGGATACGGATTTTGACGCAGTGCTCTCCGCCTGCGCGGAACGGGAGGAAACCTGGATCACGGGTACCATCGCCACGAGCTATCGGGATCTGTTTGTGAGTGGTCATGCTCATTCCGTGGAGGTCTGGAAGGAGGGTGAACTTGCGGGGGGATTGTATGGAGTCGCCATCGGCGGCGCTTTTTTCGGGGAATCAATGTTCCATCGTGCCACCGACGCCTCCAAGGTTGCACTCTGGCATCTCGTGGATATTCTTAAGAGGGGAGAATTTACCCTCCTTGACACCCAATGGAGCACCCCCCATCTGGAGCAATTCGGAGCGATTGAGATTCCCCGGGAAGACTATCTTCAACACCTCGGCAAAGCCATGAGTAGAAAGGGAAGCTTTCCAGCAGCAGATTTAGAGTGAAAGTAGAAAGGTAAAAAGTACGAAGGTTCCTCCTCATCCCACCTTTTACTTCCCCCTGTTTTCCTCACTTCACTTTCTAACCTTCCCACTTTCCCACCTTTTACTCTTTCCTTCCACTAGAACTTCACTCCTGCGCTCCAGAAGATATTCTGGCTAGTGAGGTCACTGTTTCCTGCGGAGGCATTGTAGAAGAGCGAGGTGTTCCACTTCTTGTAGAGTTCGACCGTAAAGCCGACTCCCGTGTAGAGCGTGTCTCGGATCGGGGTAGCACTGGTGTTCGAGAAGGTTGGGCTACCTCCAAGATTTCCATTGATACTATAAGGGCTTTGCAGGAACTCATGCTGCCAGGAGAGACTAATCTGCGGCACCACGAGAACATCCTTATTCGCCTGCCAGCTATACGCCACATGGGCTCCCAGGCTGTAGAGCAGGCTGCTTGTATTCCAACCCGATGAGTTGAAGTCCAGGCTCTGGGCTCCTGTTTCATTCACTGGGTTGGCTCCAAAATAGGTGTATTGGAGACTCGTGGTTGGTCCATAGGTCCAGTTGCCNNGTTCCGAAGCTGATGTTTCGGCTCACCTGGTAGTTGTTATAGCCTCCTCCGATTAAGCCATCGGCGTAGAAGCCTTTACCATCAGGATGTCCGTAGGTTCCAAAGAGGCCGAAGCGTACTGAGTTATCAATGAGGGAGCTTCCACCGCTGTACTTAGCGTAGCTGCCTTCATACCCCGCGTAGATACCCGTTCCGAAGGAGTCGTTCCATTTATAGGTCATGCCTGTTGTGACTCCTCCACTCTGGCTGTTGTAGTTGGGGAGCATGTTGCCGCTGTTGGCTGTGGCGAAGATGCCGTTGCCATCCACGAACATGCCCCAGTGGTTGTCTGCTCCAGGGCGGAGGATGTCCTTTTTGCTGTCGAGGACTCCTTTACCTCCATCTCCCTGTCCTTCCACCACCATGGTGTTGTCGGCAAAGCCACTCATGGAGAAGCCTGTTCCGGCTACCCTCACTCCCCAGAGTCTCTGGAGGAGTTCCTGGTTCTGGGCATTGGCCAGGTTGAAGGCGATGGTGCTTTCACTTTGGTAGATGCTTGGAGCAATCGCATTGAATGCTGCCTGATACTGGGAGGCGGTGAGTGAGTCGAGTGTTGTGGAGACAACCAATTGGTCTCCACTGGTTGCCGGGATGAAGCTATCCAGTGCCTTGGCCACTTGGTATTGGTTCGGGCTTGCTGCCAGTTGGGTGTAGCTCTCTGGAGCAATCAGCACACTTGCCGTCGGATCTCCGGCGATGATGATGCGGGCCCGGTAAGGGGCCGGGATGTCGATCGCGTCAAAGTTGCCGTTAATTGAATTGGTGGTGGTGAGGA
>DKEN01000010.1 GCA_002452515.1 Spartobacteria bacterium UBA6821
GATGATTCGCGCTGCATTTCATCACACCCATGAGTATGGAGGATTTCGTTTGCGCTACGGGCATGCGCTTCCCTACGGCGTCAGCCATGTTCCGGGAGGATTGAACTTCTCGATCTTTTCATCCCATGCTACCGCCTGTACCCTGGTGCTTTTCCGCAAGGGGGAGGCAAAGCCCTACGCAGAGATCCCGTTTCCCCCCGAGTGTAAGATTGGCGACGTCTTTGTGATGATCGTCTATGACCTCGATTTCGAGGAACTGGAGTATGGATTCCGCATGGATGGACCNNTTTGCACGGGAGATCGCCGGAGGGGAGACCTGGCTCGCGCCGCCCGCCAAGAAAGAGATTTATCCCCATCGGGCACGGATTCCCTTTGAGGATTTTGACTGGGGGCATGATCGACCACTCAATCTTCCCGTTGAAGATCTGGTGATCTATGAAATGCATGTGAGGGGATTCACCCGTCACCCTTCCTCGAGAGTTAGGCATCCCGGAACCTATGAGGGGATGATCGAAAAGATCCCCTATCTTCAGTCCCTCGGAGTGAACTGCGTCGAACTGATGCCTGTATTCGAATTCGATGAGGGGGAGAATGTGCGGATCAATCCTGAAACCGGAAAGTTGCTTTGCAACTACTGGGGGTACAGCACGGTGGGCTTCTTTGCGCCGAAGAGCAGTTATGCCGCCACGGGCATCCACGGCACGCAGGTTTCGGAATTTAAAAACCTGATCAAGGCGCTGCATGCGGCTGGGATCTCGGTGATTCTGGATGTGGTGTTTAACCACACGGCGGAGGGCGATATGCGGGGCCCGACGATCTCCTTCCGGGGCATCGATAATAAGACCTATTACATGCTCAATGCGGATGGCAGCTATGCCAACTACACCGGCTGCGGCAACACGCTCAACTGCAACCACCCCGTGGTGCGTAATTTCGTCATCGATTGCCTGCATTACTGGGTCTCGGAATTTCATCTCGACGGCTTCCGCTTCGATCTTGCCTCGGTTCTGGGGCGCGATTCCAACGGGCATCCCCTGGCCAATCCCCCGCTTCTCGAGTCACTTGCCCACGATCCGATTCTGGCTAGTTGTGATCTGATCGCCGAGGCATGGGATGCGGGAGGTCTCTATCAGGTCGGGAATTTCCCCTCCTATGGCCGCTGGATGGAATGGAACGGTCATTACCGTGATGCGGCTCGTCGCTTCCTGCGAGGGGATGCTGGCGTGGTTGGTGAGATGGTTCAGGGCATTCTCGGCTCACCGAATCTCTACGCCCCTTCCGGACGCAAGCCGACGGCATCGGTGAACTTCATCACCTGTCACGACGGCTTCCCGCTTCGTGATATTTACTCCTACAACGACAAACACAACCTGGCCAACGGTGAGGAGAATCGGGACGGTGCCAATGATAACTATTGCTGGAACTGTGGGGCCGAGGGCGAGACGAAGGATGCTGCGATCAAGGAACTGCGCTACCGTCTCCAGCGCAATGCCATGGCGCTGCTTTTTCTGAGTCAGGGAGTGCCGATGCTCTCGATGGGTGATGAACTCTCACGCACCCAGCACGGGAATAATAATGCCTACTGCCACGACGAGCCGTGGAACTGGCTGGATTGGACTGGTTTTGACAGTTCGGCCGTGGAGGAGATCACATCCGGGAGCGCTGGGGAGTCGCAGGATTCTGTGACAGGACTCTACCGATTCGTCTCCCTACTCTCCAAATTTCGCCATTCTCACAGCAAGCTCCACCAAGGGGAGTTTTTCACGGGTACCGACACGCAGGGATATGGCTATCCCGACATCAGCTGGCATGGCATCAAGGCGAATGAACCGGATTGGGGTCCGGATAGCCGCTCTCTGGCTTTCATGATCGCCGGAGACCTGGCCAGATCATCGGGGCCCGAGGCCGACTTCATCTATGTCGTTTTCAATATGTGGCACGAGCCGCTTTCTTTCGGGTTGCCCAAACTGCCTGATGGAATGCGCTGGTTTCAGGTGATGGATACGGGCAGGAACTCTCCTGAGGATTTTCTGCTGCCTGGGGCCAAAGAACTTCTCAGCGATCAGACTTCAATTCCATTGAGAGATCGTTCCGTCGTCTTGCTTGTTGGAAGCAGGGCAGGTCGACTCGGGTAGAGAGGGAGCATGAGGGTGGAAAAGTAAAAAGTGGGAAAGTGTGTAGGTGTGGAGGCGAAAACTTGAAAGCTGAAAGAGGAGTCGATGGGCGAGGGTCGAAAGCAGATGGGGAAAATAAAAAGCGTGCTGATTGTTTTGATGTCTCTCGCATCCACGCACAGAGTTTCAGTAAAATGAAGCGAATGATGCCATTGCCAACGGACGATACTGTTGAACTGGTGGTGGCTCGCCATACCGAGGATCTCCGGTGGTTGCGCCGTGTCCCTAGAACGATCTCCATTACCGTTTATGACAAGGGGGCGGAGCCTGTTTTGTCGGATGATTTGCTTGCCCGGGAGGGACTCCGTGTCAGTTTTCTGCCCAATGTGGGACGGGAAGCTCATTCTTACCTGACCCATCTCGTGGAAAATTACGACACCTTAGCTTACGTGACCATTTTTTGTCAGGGGCACCCCTTTGATCACGCCCCCGATTTTCATGAGCGTCTTCGTGCCATTGCCATGGGAGAGGAAAAGCCCTCCTCTTTTCTCTGGTATGGATTTCTCGATGAAACGGACGATCCTTGCGGGAAGAAACTTTTCGTTCCCTGGAGTAAAAATCCCGAACGCAGGGAACTCTCAACCGGCGTGCTCTATGAGCTGCTCTTTGGCGAACCTTCTCCTGATGTTTTTTGTTTCCGTGGAGGTGCTCAGTTCGCAGTGAGCGGTGAAGCCGTCCGGCGTCGCCCGAGAGAATTTTATGAGAAGGCGAAGAAACTTTCACTGGAGATCCATGACGCGGCGCATTCCCTGGAGCGAATGTGGGACCGATTTTTTGGCAAGCCACTGATTCAACCTTCCGAACTTGGGGTGGAGGGAGTCCGGTATTTGAAGAAAATCCGCAGATTGGAGGAGGGGGGATCATGGAAACAACCCCGGGCCTTGAAGGATTGAGTTTGAATTTCACGGAAGAACCGACGAAGTGTTAACGGATGTCCCGCAAGAAAAAGTCCAAAGGACTACCCCCCTGGCTGATGGGCCTTCTCCTGCTGATAGTCGGAGCGGGTGTCTATTATCTCCTCACAACGAATGCCTCCGAAGCCAGCTTGCGCACGGTCGAGGTGTTGAATCCCGATCTCTATTACGAGAATGCCAACTCACTCCGGGGCAACACCTACAAGATGGATGTCACGATTGATTCCTCGCTTGGCAATTCGCCAAGCAAAGGGCGTCTCTTTTCCGTTGTCTTGAAAAATGATGACAAGAGTGCAGTTCCTGTGAAGGTTCCTGTCTTGATTCCGTTACAGCTTGGAAATCTTACGATCCAGAAGGGACAGCATTACCTCATGAAAGTGAAGGTCGTTGACAACGGAATGCTTCAGGCAGAGGAGGCCTTCAAGCCATGATTAACAATACCCAACGTTTCAATTTCTTTCTTGTTGGTGCAGGCATCGCATTCAGCGGTCTTGTCTGCGCGCAGGTACCCAACGCCCAGACCATCCACGAGACGGGACAGCAGTATAAGGAAGGGAACCCACTCACTGGAGCAGCGGATAATCTGGCCATTGGAAGTCAGGCGATGTTTGAGGCAAATCTCAAAACGAAGAAGAACATCGTCGACATGAAGCAGAACACCTTTCTCTCACTCTGGAATAATCCCGGATTTGCCGTGCAGTTCGAGAAATTTCTAAGTGCTCCGGCCGAGACATCCGAGGATGCAAATCTCTACCGTCAGAGGATCGATAAGATCATGGATCTGTTGTCACCGGGAAACGCAACCAAGGCAAATCAGGATGAAGCCTTCAACCTGCTCCCGCTCGCCTCTGAGTTTGAGAGTGACGCCAATAACTGCACCACCATCCACGATGCCGTCTATGCTGCGGCCAACGGCAAGGTTGAGATTCAGCGACTCACTGATGTTGATCAGGAACTCAGCAAGAGTCTGGATACCGCCCAGTACAATTATGTCCAATCAGCCAAATCCCTCAGTCTCTCCTCAGAAGTTGTCAGCAAGCTTGAACAGGCCAACAATGACAAAAATGCTGCGGAGGTGCGTCAGGCTATTCTGGATCCCTCCAAGGCCGGTGTGGCGTCGCTCAAGGCGACCATTCAAAAAAATCAGCAGCAGATTGCCTCGACGGAATTGCAGTCGAAATTCGCATTGCAGTCCCTGATTCTGCAACTCTTTGTCCAGCGTCGCTATCAGCATGTCATCATCATCGACCGGTTTTACCGGGCGCTCTTCGACGATGGTGACCAGTCTCTGGAAGGATTTCAGCAGATGGCCGACAAGCTCGGCTATAACAAGGCGGCGGGTCAGGTGAAGGTGATTGCTAATGCCAATCCCACAGGTGCATTCGCTGCGGGAGGGGGTAACAATACTGGTCCCGGTGCGGGCGCCTCGGCTGGAACTGGGTCCAATGGTCCGGCGGCGAGCGTCGGTAACAACAACTACGACACCACTGGTGGGGATGCCACGGCACTTTCCGGCTCCGGGCTCAATTTGGGGATAGAGAACCTCAGTATGGAAAGCATGGAGAATGCCTTCACCACTGGGATGAGGGGGGCAAGCCGGACGTTCAAAAGCCTCAGTCAACTTGATGCCTTTGCCAACGAGATCATCCGCGATGTCAACGAGGGGGTGAAGGTCTACAAGTTCCTTCTCGATAAGAATGAACTTGAGAGTGCCAGTAGTCAGCTTGCGGCGGTTTTCACTAAGGGTGAATACTTGCCGAGCGTTCGCCTGTTGAGCGTCGATGAAAAGCGAAAAACCCTGGAGTATGCCCAGCTCTGCAATCGTCTGGTCAATGCCGCCAATTCGGGAAATATCGATGCTCTGAGTGATGTGGTTGACGCCATGAAGAAGTTGAACCCCAGCTTTGACGATGCCGAGATCCTGGCCAAACTGCAGGGAGTCAAAACCGCCAGCACACTACTGGTAGCCCAGGCCAAGGTGGCGGCGGCCAAGGGGGACCTTCAGTCCGTGCAGACTGAGATCACACGGGCTGCAGCCCTCTGGCCCAATAATCCAGAAGTGACGAGTTTTTCTTCTGAAATGGGGAAAATGTCTGAAGAAGCCAGCCCCCAAGTGAAGGCGCTCGCTGACTTCGACCAACTCTACGCGCAGGGTAATTTCCGGCAGATCTTCGATGATAAGGAAAAATACATCGCGGCGATTTCCCAGTCACCCGAACGCCAGGGCAAGCTCCGCGAGGTGATGTCGAGGATGCAGGAGATTGAGACCTCCATTATGAGAGCTCAGGAGATCGCACGACGGGGGGATTACGCAGGAGCCTGGGAAGGACTCCAAACAACCTTTATCCACTATCCCGACGATCTTAAACTGACCCAGCTCAGGGCCGAATATTCGACGCAAAGCCCTGATTTTGTCAGGAACATCAACACCGCAAAGGATGATGAGGAGAAGAAAGAGTATGGTACCGCCCTGGCTTGGTATCTGAAGGCGCAGAGTGTCTATCCGATGAGTGATCTTTCCAAGGAGGGTATCGCCCGTGTGGTTAAAGTACTCCTGCCTGATGCTTCCTGATTCCTAGGAGGAGAAATACTTCTGGGAATCTTGCCGGGAGCCTATTCCTGCTCCCAGTTCGAATAGGGTTCGATGCTCCGGGCCTCGGGGCGTGCGTTCACAAAAGTCTCTCGATGTGCCGTGCTCTCGAACAGGTAGAGGGCGTAACCGCCAAATCCTCCGCCGCAGTATTTGCGACCGAGACATCCTTCGACTTTGGGGAGGGGATCCATTCCCTCGCTCAATTGGACGGCATAGGAGGCAGCAATTGCCTGCCCCAGCCGCTCCACGCTTGCTGTCAGTACAGCTTCACGGGCAAGGAGGCTCGCTTTTTCGATGGCGGCATAATCGCGATTCTGGTCAGCCACGGCAGGAGTATCGTGCTGTTTGCCGCTCCACCAGAGGGCTAAGAGTCCCCTGAGTAGGGAGCCATCCGTCTTCAATTCGAGCGAAGGGCGGGGGCCGCTGCGCCAGATGCAGAGGCCTGTTTCGCGGATCACGGCGGGGTCCTGCCAGCCGACGCCAAGGTCAAGTTCCTCATCCACACCGGCGTGGCCGTTGAGCAGGGCCCAGGCGCCGCTGCCACCCAGCCCGGCATTGCGTTCGTAACCCCAGTCGCGCAGAGAGACCTTGGGTGTGATCGCACAGTTCACAATGTAACCACCGGAGCGTGCGTGGCGTGGCACATCAAGCCAGCCTCCTGCAAAATCGACACGCAGCGGCGCATCTTTGGGGGCGCGGATCCATTTCACCAACTGGGAAGTGGAGACGGGTTCGTATTGGGGAGGGGTTTTTGGAAGTATAATGTACTCGGCTCCCGTCTCGGCACAGAGAGAGCGTTTCAGATCGCCATACTGGTCATCCTCGGTCACGGCGAGGATATCGGGACGGAGGCGGCGGAAATCTTCCAAGAAGTCGAGGCCGTGTTCATTGCCGGTGCCAATGACGACTTGATCCACCACCTCCAGAGCCTCGAGAATTCCTTTCTTATGTTCGTCTGGGAGCGAGGAACGGCGCTGCTTGTGCTTCCAAAGCACTTCGGAGGAGGCGAAGGAGACTGTCAGAAAATCACCGAGTTCCTTGGCCTCGCGGAAAAACTGCACATGACCTGCATGAATGATGTCGTAACAACCGGAGACAAAGACGTGACGCATAGGGTGTTGTTACGATGAATAGGGAAGTTACCCAAGGCAAGGATCGTTGATGTCTTTGGAAATCGTGGTGCAAAATCGTGTTGCCTTGAAGGTCAGGAAGCGCTTTCTCTGGTGAGGTTCACCCCCCCTCATAAAATGATGCTCCCCCTCCTGTTTGCTGCGGCCCTTGTCTCGACGAATGCCGCATCCACCACTACCAGTCCGGGTATCACCATGCGGGTGCCCGCGATTCCTCATCTGATCGAGGCTCAGGAGTTGAGGTTCAACATTCCGACTCAGATTCCGGATCTCGATTGGGACATGCAGAGATTCTGGCATCCCTACGATCCGAGTCAGGATAACACCAAGAACTGGCTGGAGTCCGACTACGCAACGATGAACTGGTTTGGATTTCGCGATCTCCTTGCGACCAACGGCCTCGACATTTCCTTTAACTACCTGAGTAACCTGGCAGGGAATGTCACCGGAGGTAAAAGCAGGGGATTCACCTATTGTGACAACTTCACGCTCGATATGGAATTCCACAGCGAGCAGTTGCTTGGCTACAAGGGCGGGACACTCAGCGTCATCATGATCAACCGTGACGGCAGTAATCTCTCCGCCAACAATATCGGCAACCAGTTCACCGTTCAGCAGGTCTATGGCGGTTCCACGGCGATCTTCTACGGCCTCACCTACGACCAGCACTTCTGCGATGACAAGTTCAGCTTCAAGTTCGGGCGCATGGCGGCGGGCGATGACTTTGCCTCCTCGCCTCTCTACTGGCTCTACATGAATAATGGCATCGACGGTAACCCGCAGTCGCTGCCGGTCAATGGAATGTTCTCAACCTATCCCTGGGCTGTCTGGGGAGCGCGCCTTCGGGCAAAAACTTCCTCCGAAACCGAGGCCATGCTGGGCGTCTATCAGGTGACACCGCAAGTCTCACAGCCCTACATGCACGGCTTTAACTGGAACATCAACCCTCAGGATGGCGTCATGCTCATCGCCCAGTACGGATGGGCCCCCGAGTTCTTCAAGCCCGCCTCCTCGTCGGTGCTGGCACCGAGCGATGGCAAAACCCTTGCTGCCAAATCCGACGGCAAGTCCTTCGCTCCCGTTGCTGACGAAGCCATTCCCCACGGTCTGCCCGGTCATTACTGGATGGGTGGCTATTACTCCACCTGGACCTATTCCCATTTTGGCAGCAGCCAGGGACAGACGGGAGCTTATGGGCTCTACTGGCACTTCGACCAGATGCTCTATCGCATGAATCCCTTCAAGGACACGGGACTCACTGCCTGGTCGGCATTCATGCTCTGCCCTCAACAGAACACGTCTAAGGTTCCTTTTCAATACAATGGCGGTTTGATCTACACCGGAATGATTCCTTTCCGTCCGCAGGACCTCACCATCTTTGGCGTCGTCTATGGAAACTT
>DKEN01000130.1 GCA_002452515.1 Spartobacteria bacterium UBA6821
CCCCAGTATCTCGAACGGGATCCTTGTTTGTGATGGCTCTTCCCTGGGTGGAAGGGATGCGATTGGGTAAGGTGCTTCTTCCAGCTGGTCGCATATTGGTCAGCCAGCGGCGGATCGTTGGAGATCACAAGAAGATTTTCCGCATTATAATCTTCGGCGCTCTTCGTAAAATTGAACGAACCGGTGATGACCTTGCTGCCGTCGATCACCATCACCTTGTCATGGGCGATCCGATAAGCCGGATCACTATAGGTGGGAATACCACTCAGCGAGATCAGATCCGCTTCCGTTCCCCTCGCCTGCTCCTGACTCTTGTCGAGAATCACCTCCACATCGACACCCCTCTTCTCCGCATCGATCAGTGACACGGCAATCGGCTCGGAGGTGAAGGAATAAGCCTCCACCAGAATCTGCTTCCTTGCTCCATGCAGCGCATTCACCACCGCCTCCGTACATCCCCCGTGAGGACTGAAATAGACCTTGATGTCAGGCGTGGCGCTGGTCTGTGCGTAAAGCGACATCGTAGACAGAAAGCAGATGGCGGCAATAAACCTCATCGATTTTTGCAGCTAGTTCTGAATGCTCGTGACCACTCCATTATCTACATTAACATAGTCGGCTTCAATTTCGCTTCTACGGTAAACCCATTGTTCAGAGCTTCCTTGCTCAGTAGTCATACTATTGACTTTAGTTGGTTCTCCCCAAGACAGCAGAACAAAAGAAGATGGCATGCCGATAAACACTTTTTTTTCATAAACCGCATCAATGAGATGCTGAGTCTGCTCTTGGCTTGTTCCACTTTTATCGAGAATAGCGACAAGCTGGCGCAAAGTTTCAAGGCGAGCATCAAAAACCTTGATTGTATTTTGATAAGCCTTGGCCTCATTCGCTCCTTGTTCACGGGCTTCATTATGGTTTAGGGCAAAAGGGTCAGGATTTCGAGCGTTTTTGGCATAATCCAGCTTCTGTTGTAATAACTCATTTTCCCTTGACTGCTCTTGTGTCCAAGTCGCAAATCGCTCGTCCTGTTCCTCCGCTGGTTGTTTTGCTGTTAACGCAGCCTTTTGAATTTGATCAGCCTGTTGCTGAGCTGCTAACTGGTCTTTATGAATCTTCTCAGCTTGTTGCTGTCCCTCCATTGCCGAAGCTTGTAGATTCGCCTGATATTGGGCCGCCCTTACAGGGTCGTATCCATACTTGATACCAATCTCGGCAGGCAGATTTTTGAACTTAAGCTTTCTGATTCCATCTGCATCGGAGACCACTATACCATCAGGCTCTATTCTTTTTACTGTAACATTGCTATATTTGTCCCCGTCTAGGGTGGTGAAGTCCTGACCCACCAAAGGGAGGCTAATCTGTTGGGCAAAAACAGATGTGACCGAAATCAAAACCAACAGAACCGCAGTGAACAATTGCTTTATCATGGCAATATCCTTCTTTCGGAGACGCAATAATTAACCGTATTTCAAAGCAAACGATCTATCAGATGACAAGAGATAGGTAATTCCCTCCAAAATTCCGAGTATCGCCGGAATTCCGGTCCAGCAGAACACAAGATAGATCAATCCCCAAAGTGTCCGACCGAGATAGAACTTATGGGCACCGATACCTCCAAGAAAAATAGCGAGTAAAGCTGCAACCATTCTGCTTTTTATTCCTATGATTTGTCCCTGACCATTTCCTGCTAAGGCTGCCGCTCCCCCACCTGCATTCATAAATACCATCGGTTGATTGGAATTGCCTCGCTTTGCTTCTTCTGCTGCACGAAGGGCCACATCAATGGTCTCCCCACAATGCTTGCATTTCTTGGCGTCTGAGGAAATGAATTCGGCGCAGAAAGGGCACTTTTGGGTCGCCATTGAAGGCTGATTCTGAGCCGCAACAACTGGTGGAGTAGGAATCGGAACTACGGCGGGGGTGGGCGGGGGTATCGGTATCTTGGTGATTGAACGGTATGCCTTCCATTCGCTTCCCTCCTCTACGACTACAAAGGTATCAAGAGTGATTGTTCTATTTCGATAGAGCTCGTGAAGTTGCTCTTCAGAAATCGGCCCTACGGGTTCATTAGCGGCGTTAGCGTAGAAATAGTTCATGGGGTGAAATTGTCTGCTCACATCAAGTGATAAACAGCTTCACCCGTAACTCCAAGGCGCAATATCCAGAAAATCAGCCAATTCTATTTTCGGAGTAATCCTTGTGTATTGTCCAAAGACCTTACTAAATCTCTCCATACTGCAGAGTGGAAAATTCTTCTGAAGACCCAATAGGATCTCCGGGAGAAGCAGAAATGGACTCAGCAACAACTTGCTGAAAAATTAGGCCGCCCTCAGTCCCTCATTGCGAAAATCGAAGCTGCTAAGATGTGTGACAGTTCATTGACTACATGCGGATTCTGGAAGCCGATCCCGTTACCGTCATGAAGCAGATTATGAAATCCATTCAAGAGCTAGAGTAATTTCAGCCTGATACTTCCCAAAGACTTGGAAGTTCGCTACGCAAGAACCGAGGCTCTGACTAAAAGCGCAGGAAGTTTCGATGCACCGCAAGGCCCGCAAGCGAAGGGGATTTTATAGTGATATTGCCTCGCCGTCGCCCGACGGCCTCTCCCTTACGGGCTGTGCCAAGGCACAGGCTACTCCGTGCTTCCCAGCACTCGGCGTTGCGAGCGCAGCAGAACGCTGCGGGGCGCGAAATTCCCAAGCCGTATAACAGGGGGCTACTGAACTTTGAGCAGCTCGATGTCAAAAATCAGCGTTGCATCGGGAGGAATCACACCACCTGCACCCTGCGATCCGTAAGCCAGGTTGGAAGGAATATAGAGCTGAATCTTGCCACCTTCTTTGATGAGTTGGACACCTTCGGTCCAGCCGGGGATGACACCGTTGAGAGGGAAGGAAATCGGCTCGTTACGCTTGTAGGAGCTGTCGAATTCCGTGCCATCGATCGTGGTGCCACGGTAATTCACAAGAACCGTGTCGGTCGCCTTGGGGCTCTTGCCATGTCCTTCGGTAATGATTTTGTATTGCAGACCGCTTGGCGTGGTGTGAACGCCGGTCTTGCTGGCATTTGCGGCAAGGAACGCTTGTCCTTGTTCGAGATTTGATGATTGAGCCATGAGAAAGGTAGGGGCGAGGAGGGTTGCAGCCACAGCAAAGGCTGTGACGAGGGTTTTGTGGAATCGAGGGGTGATCTGCTTCATAAAAGGGTTGGGGAAATTTGGGAATTATCCCAGGAACTCGCGGATGACGACGCTGGAATTGTGTCCCCCAAATCCAAAGGAGTTGCTGAGGGCGATCTTCACCTTCGACTCGCGGGCCGTGTGCGGCACATAGTCGAGATCACACTCGGCGTCAGGATTATCCAGATTGATAGTCGGAGGAATGACCCCGTACTTGATGGCAAGGGCACACGCGGCCAGTTCAATCCCGCCCGCCGCGCCGAGAAGATGCCCGGTCATCGACTTGGTCGAACTGACGGGAACCGTGTAGGCGGCGGCGCCGAAAGCATCCTTGATCGCTTTGGTTTCACAAATGTCGCCGATCGGCGTGGAGGTACCGTGGGCGTTGATGTAGTTGACCTCGTCGGGATTCACCTTGGCGTGCTTCATCGCGATCTGCATGCAACGGCTTGCACCCTCACCATCGGGACGTGGAGCGGTCATGTGGTAGGCATCTGCTGTCGCGCCGTAACCGACGAGTTCGCAATAGATGGTGGCTCCGCGCTTTTTGGCATGTTCGAGCTCTTCCAAGACGACGATACCTGCTCCCTCGCCCATGACAAATCCATCGCGGTCTTTGTCAAAGGGACGGGAGGCTTTTTCCGGTTCATCATTACGCGTGCTCATGGCGCGCATGGAGGAGAAACCGCCCATGCCGAGCGGCGTGATGGTCGCTTCCGCCCCACCGGCAACGAAGGCATCCGCATCTCCGAACTTGATGATACGCCACGCTTCGCCAATCGAGTTGTTGGCCGTGGCGCAGGCAGTGACGATCGACATGTTCGGCCCGGTCAGACCGTATTCCATCGAGACAAGGCCGCTTGCCATGTTGCTGATCATCATGGCGATGGTGAACGGGGAAATTTTGTCCGGTCCACGCTCAAACAGTTTGCGCGACTCCGTCTCCATGCTCTGGAGTCCGCCAATCCCGCTGCCGATGATGACGCCGAAACGCTCACGATCGGTTGTTGAAGGATCAAGACCAGCGTCGCTGAGAGCCAGTTTTGCACCAGCCATCGCCATCTGGGCAAAACGGTCGGCACGACGCGCCTCCTTGGGTGTTTTGAACCAGGCGGTCCCGTCAAACCCCTTCACCTCACCGGCGATCAGACAGTCAAAACCGGTTGCATCAAAAGCCTCATGGCGGGTGATCCCGGAGCGTCCCTCCGTAAGGTTTTTCCAAAAAGTAGGAATATCCGACCCGACGGGACTGACGACTCCAAGACCAGTAATAACAACTCTGCGTTCGCTCATAGAAAATATCCGCCGAGAAATGGCGTTCTGCAAATGAGTCGAAGGGAAGGCACTTTGGCAAACAAAATCTCCTCAAAAG
>DKEN01000048.1:0-8835 GCA_002452515.1 Spartobacteria bacterium UBA6821
ACGATCATGACCGATCCGGAATTCGCCAACCGGACCTATATCGAGCCGATCACCCCGGCAATCATCGAGAAGATCATCGAACGTGAGAAGCCGGATGCCCTGCTTCCGACACTCGGCGGTCAGACAGCCCTCAACGCCGCCATGGATCTCGTGCACAGCGGCGTGTTGGAAAAACATAGTGTCCGCCTCATCGGTGCGAATGCCGAGGCCATTAATCGCGGGGAAGACCGGACGTTGTTCAAGCAGATCATGCTCGAGATAGGCCTGGAGGTTGCCAACTCAGGTGCCGCCCACACAATCGATGATGTTTTTGAGATCGCCAAAAAAATCGGCACCTATCCCCTGATCATCCGTCCCGCTTTCACCCTCGGAGGTGCCGGTGGCGGCATCGCCTATAATCGCGAGGAACTCGAAACCATCGCGCGTCGTGGTCTCGATATGTCCCCGACGACCGAAGTCCTCATCGAGGAGTCGCTGCTCGGCTGGAAGGAGTTCGAGATGGAGGTCATCCGCGACAAGGCAGACAACTGCATCGTCATCTGTTCCATTGAGAACTTCGACCCGATGGGTGTCCACACCGGTGACTCGATCACGGTTGCACCGATCCAGACCCTGACAGACAAGGAGTATCAGAAGATGCGCGATGCCTCGTTCGCCGTCATCCGCGCCATCGGTGTCGAGACTGGCGGATCGAACATCCAGTTTGCCGTGAACCCCAAGGATGGCCGCCAGATCGTCATTGAGATGAATCCCCGTGTCTCGCGCTCCTCGGCCCTCGCCTCCAAGGCCACGGGTTACCCGATTGCCAAGATTGCCGCGAAACTCGCCGTGGGCTACACGCTGGACGAACTCAAGAACGACATCACGAAAACGACAACCGCCTGCTTTGAGCCGACTATCGACTATTGTGTGGTCAAGGTTCCGCGGTTCACTTTCGAAAAATTCCCAAAGGCGGATTCTACGCTGACCAGCCAGATGAAGAGCGTCGGGGAGGCCATGTCGATCGGACGCACCTTCAAGCAGTCGCTGCAAAAGGCGCTCCGTTCGCTGGAAACTGGACGGGCCGGACTCGGCTGCGACCCCAAGGATGTGGAGCCGCGCAAGGAAGATGGAAGCTGGGATCTGGAGAAGATCGAGTTCCTGCTGCGCACGCCCAATGCCGAACGTATCTTTACTGTGCGCCATGCTTTCCTCGCGGGATTCAGTGCGGAGAAAATCCATGCCATCAGCGCCATTGATCCCTGGTTCCTCGACAATATTCAGGAACTCGTGGAAGCGGAACTCTCCTACCGTGCGAATCCCTCCTCGATACCCCTTCGCCAGGCCAAGAAGCTAGGATTCTCAGACCGCCAGCTCGCCCATCTTTCCGGAACGAGCGAGGATGCCATCCGGGCCAAGCGCACGGCCGAGGGCGTCGAACCTACCTACCGACTGGTCGACACCTGTGCCGCGGAATTCGAAGCAGCTACACCCTACTTCTACTCGACCTATGGGGACGAGGACGAGACCCGCAAGGGAACCAAGAAGAAGGTCATGATCCTCGGCGGCGGCCCCAACCGCATCGGGCAGGGAATCGAATTCGACTACTGTTGTGTCCATGCCGCTTTCGCACTCAAGGAAGAGGGGTATGAGACCATCATGGTAAACTCGAATCCCGAGACTGTCTCCACTGATTACGACACCAGCGACAAGCTCTTCTTCGAACCCCTCACCCTTGAGGATGTCCTCAACATCTACGAGCGAGAGAAATGCGATGCAGCCGTCGTCCAGTTTGGCGGACAGACCCCCCTCAATCTCGCCGGCCCGCTTCAAGCCCGTGGCGTGACCATTATCGGCACCCAGCCGAAAAGCATCGAGATGGCGGAAGATCGCAAACACTTCTCCGCAATGATCGACAAACTGGGACTTCGCCAGACCTCCGGTGGCACCGCCACAGAGGAAGTTGAAGCCGTCGCCGTCGCCAACAAAGTTGGTTACCCGGTTCTTGTCCGCCCTTCCTTCGTGCTGGGAGGCCGCGCCATGGAGATTGTCTACACCGAGGAGGATCTGCGCCGCTACATTCGGACCGCCGTGGAAGTCAGCCCTGAACGTCCCGTTCTGGTGGACCGCTTTCTGGAGGACGCCACCGAAGTTGATGTCGATTGCCTNNCATAGCGGCGACAGTGCCTGTGTTCTCCCCTCCGTCTCGCTCTCAGCGAAAGTTCTCGAGACCATCCGCCACGCTACCAAGGCGATGGCACTCGAACTCGATGTTCGGGGCCTCATGAATGTACAGTTCGCCGTGAAGGATGAAGAGGTCTATGTCCTGGAGGTCAATCCCCGCGCCTCCCGCACGTCGCCCTTCGTCAGCAAGGCCATCGGCGTTCCCCTTGCCAAGCTGGCCGCCAAGATCATGGCAGGAAAGACGCTAGAGGAACTTGGTTTTACCAAAGAGGTCATACCCACGCACTACAGCGTGAAGGAAGCCGTCTTCCCCTTCATCAAGTTCCCCGGCATCGACATCACGCTTGGCCCTGAAATGCGCTCCACCGGCGAGGTCATGGGCATCGACACCGATTTCCCTCGTGCCTACGCCAAGGCCCAGATGGCCGCCGCTCCTTCCCTTCCCTCGGGAGGCAACCTCTTTGTCAGTGTGAAAGACTCGGACAAGAAAAATGTCATGCCGATTGTGAAGCAGTTTTCCGATCTCGGTTTCATCATCCATGCAACCGATGGAACCGCCGCGCTGATCAAGGAAGCGGGCATTCCCGTGAAGCGCCTCAACAAGCTGGCGCAGGGACGCCCCAATGTCGTGGACATGATCAAGAACGGTGAGATGCAGTTCATCATCAATACTCCGAGCGGAAAACAACCGCGTCAGGATGAGGTGGTGATCCGCAGCACGGCAGTGGCCAACCGTATCCCTATCATGACCACCCTGCGTGCGGCGGCAGCCAGCGCCTCGGCCATCCAGTCGATTGCCACATCACCCCTGACCGTCAAATCGCTCCAGGAGCATCACTCGTCTGCGAAATCCTAATTGGATCTCCGGTAGACTCATTGATGATCTCCCAGAGAGCGGGGTAATCAGTTTCATTTTCCGGCATGATTTTGGCTTACGGAATCACTGACTTATACCAATTACAGGAAGAAAATGGACTATAGCAGCGCAGGAGTTTTGGAGTGTGGTGAGGCGGAAGACCGAGGGCTACCTTCAGGTAACCTGAGGGATGACAACGCTGCCACGCGCCAATACATGACACTGGAAAGTGTCTGGATAGATTCGCTTTCAGGCGAACCCGAAGGGCAAGCCGAGCGGGAGCGAGCGAGTCAAAAGAACCAGCTCAATAGTCCAGATCCTGATGGTAATTGGTATTAATCCCATGATGATCCTGCGAAGTCTGTTGCTGCTCGGGTTTTTCTCACTGGGATTGCTCTCCACCCACGGGGCAGAGCTGAAGCCAGATGATCTCCTTCAGGATCCTTCCCCGGAAGCGTGGAAAGCCCTCGAGAACTACAATGCTACCCTCACGCGGAGTGAGTTTGAGGAACGGCTCAAGGATGTCTTTGACCCCACGGGTGCCCTTGCCCCTTATCTCAAAATCTCAGATCAGCAGGTAGAGGTCTTTGCCCAGACGAACTCCATCAAATCAACGAACCAACTCACTCCGGTTGCTGTGATCACCTTTGCCTCAAATTCGGTAATAGGTCCCTCTCCCTCACCTACAAGCGCACCCTTGCCAGTACCTTCGCCTACGCTATCTCCATCATCATCCCCTGTGCCGGGGATCTCACCTCTCCCCACTCCTGCTCCCAAAGCCACTCCCCCCACCAACGCTTCCATTTTCTCACTCCTTTTTGAATCGTACATTCCTCCAGCGCCGACACCCACTCAGGAACCCGTCACCCTAGCCACAGCCAAGTTGCCTCTTGCGGGCCTTCGTGTGGCCATCGAACCCGCCGACATCGGTGGTGATTGGGGTTCCATGGAGGATCGCTCCACGCTCTATCCCGGATTTGGACGCATCCAGGAGGGAGATCTGAACCTGCTGGTCTCCAGAATTCTCTACGAGCGACTAAAGCAGGAGGGAGCCGAAGTGTTCGTTACCCGCACCACAAACGCACCTGTCTGCACGCTGAGTGTCGCCGAGGTGCAGCAGGTGGTCCCGCAGGTACTGGCACACCGTCGTTATCTGCTCTCCAAGACATTCCGTTCCCGCACGGCAAGTGTCAGGGAATCCTCCCCCATCTATCAGAATATTGTGGCGGAGGTTCTGCTGACCAAAAATCTTGAGGCCAAAGCGCGGGCGGAAAAAACCCGCGCCGCCATGAAGCCGGATGTCACGATTGTCCTTCAGTTCGATGCCACTGCGGCACGGCACGAAGCGAATTTTCCCAAGATCAACCGCAACATCCTCTTTGTCTCTGGAGCCTACACCGCCAAGGAAATCACAAGCGATCCCCAGCAACGACTTCGCCTCCTAACCAAACTCCTTCAGAATGTCACCCCGACGGAAGCAAAGGTAGCCAAAGCCATCTCCGATCATCTGGTCGAATCTACCGGCTTCCCCCCAGTCCACTACGGTAACAGTTGGAGCACCCGCTCCATCCCAGGAAACTCCTATGTCGTCGCCCGCAACCTCCTGCTGAACCGTGAGCATGACGGACCCGTCGTCGTCACCGAACCCTACTTCATGAATCAGGAGGAAACCCTCCTGCGCCTCCTCGCCGGTGACTACGAAGGAACAAAATTGATCGCCGGAAAAGCCCGCGTCAGCATCTACCGGGAATACGCCAACTCGGTTGCCGACGGCCTCCTCGAGGCGTACGGGAAGTAGAGGTCGGAGCTTGGCAGCCAACAATATCGCGCAGCGTAACGGATGCGGCGCAACGGCCGGGCAAGCAAACGCAGTGGCGCAGAGAGTTTAGGGAAGAGGCGTGGATCAGTAAGTATTGAGATAATCTATGATGGCCTACTTGCCCTTGATCACGTTACTTCGGCTACTATTACTTTTCTGCGTCTCAGCCCCTCTGCGCGCTTTCTCTCTTTCCAGGGTGCATCTATTCACCTCAGAAAATTATATCCCGAGCCGGGGAAAGGCTGTGGTAGACTCACTGACTGATGAAAAAATCTTTTCCACTGCATGTTCCGGGCAAGGAAGACCCAAAGGTTGTGGAGGCGATCAAACTCGAACTCACCAAGTATGTGAAGCGGGAGCGACGAAAGAAACTGCCCGAGGGGGTGGATTTCTGGGATTTTCAATGCAAAGTCGGATCCGATATCGGGACGGCCACCGCAATGCCGCTAACCGATGTCCCAAAGAGTGTCGAAGATGTCGCGCTCACTAAGGCAGCTGAAGTTTATGTGGAGATCATGGCATCACCCGGACACCGGGTTAAAAAACCCTTTCCAGCAACTTACCAACGGCGGCAATCGTGAAAATCTCCACAGCGGTCTTTCAGTCAAGCTCTCCCGATCTGGCCACCTGTCCGAAATCGGCCATGCCGGAATTTGCGCTCATCGGCCGCTCGAATGTCGGAAAATCGTCGCTCATCAACATGCTGACCCGCTCGGAGGGATTGGCGAAGGTTTCGCAGGTGCCAGGTAAAACGCAGTTGATTAATTTTTTCACCATCAACAACACCTGGACTCTGGTGGATCTTCCAGGCTACGGCTATGCGAAGGTCGGAAAGAAGGACCGGAGCAGCTTCAGTGCCTTCGTTTCTGATTACTTGCAGCATCGGCCCAACCTCTTTGGAACATTCGTATTGATTGATTCCCGGCTCAGCCCTCAGCGCCTCGATCTGGAATTTCTTCACTGGATGGTCGGATGTGGACTGCCATTTATCCTCGCCTTTACCAAGACGGACAAACTCTCCAAGAGTGCGGTTCAGAAAAACATCGAGACGTTCCTGCTCCAGTTTCGTGAGATCAGTGAGGAAGTTCCTGCCTATGTGCTGAGTTCATCGAAAGTCGATCTGGGACGCTCCGAAATTCTCGCCCTGATCGATTCCGCACTCACAGAGAAATCAGAAACTCCTGCATGACTCTCGCGGATCTCGGTTGGAATGAGGCCTTTGCAGAGGAGTTTTCTGCATTTTCGGGAAAAAACTGGGAGCCCGCACGACTGATCCGCGACAATAAAATCACTTATGGCGCGTTGCTGGGTGATGGCCGCGAGGTGGAAGTGGTGATGGGCGGGAAAGTATACCATGACGCCGCATCAGATGCGGAACTTCCCGCTGTGGGAGATTGGGTGGCGCTGGAAATCGGCGACGACAACAACGAGCATGTGATCAGGGCACGCCTCTCCAGACAGACCTGCTTCTCGAGAAAAATGTCCGGGAAACGCATGGAAGAACAGGTGATTGCCGCCAACATCCAAGTCGTTGTCGTGGTCACCGATGCAGGCCAGGATTTCAATCTCCGTCGGATGGAACGGTACTTTGCGATCATTGGCCGCAGTCGGGCAAAAGCGGTGGTCCTGGTCAACAAGGCCGACCTGTTTTCCGACGAGGAGAACCGAGCTGCCGCAGAAGCGATCCGAGCCCAGAATCCGGAAGCAGAAGTGCATATCACCAGCTTGAAGAAAAAGAGCACGCTGAAGGCGCTGAAAGAGTGTCTCAAACCGGGCATCTCCATCACCTTCATTGGATCCAGCGGCACGGGAAAATCCTCGGTGATCAATCATCTCCTCGGCGGGGAATACCAATGGACCGATGAGGTCAACGAAACCACTGGCAAGGGACGGCACACGACCACGGCCCGCGAATTGATGGTGCTGCCACGGGGCGGGATCATCATCGACAATCCGGGAATTAAAGAAGTGCACATGTGGACGGACGAGCTGACGCTCCGCGATCAGTTTGGAGACATCGAGGAACTAGCTCGAAATTGCAGGTTCGACAACTGCCGTCATGGCCCTCACGCCGGTTGCGCAATCCGTACGGCGATGGCCGAGGGAAAATTGGAGCTCTCGCGACTGGAGGGTTTTCTCAAACTGGAAGAGGAAATATCCAAACTCCGCCTCAGTCGGCAGAAACGCCAGATGACGCTCGAACGAAGGGAACGGCAGAACCAGCAACACAAATCACGCAAATATGCCACCCGGCACAACCGTGATCTGGAGGATTAAGAGAACTTTTCTTAAGTTGCCTGATGCACTCCTCGGAAACACTTTCCCAGTTCTCCACGATCGATGCCATCATGCAGGGTATCTATGATGGGCCTGCGACATTCGGAGAGGTAAAAAAGTATGGGGATTTCGGAATAGGAACAGTCAATCACCTCGATGGCGAAATGGTTGGGATCGAGGGAGTTTTTTACCAGATCACAAGCGACGGTGCCGTCCATGTGCTTCCAGACACTGCCAAGACCTCCTTTGCGACCGTCTCCTTCTTTAGAGGAGAACACTCCGCTCACATTCCAAAGTTCACTTCTCTGAGGAGTCTTCAGAAGTGGCTGGACAGCCATTTGGGCTCACGAAATTTCTTCTGGTCAGTTCGCCTCCATGGAACCTTCGCCACCGTGAAAGCGAGCAGCGTTTCAAAACAACACAAACCCTACCGACCGCTTACCGAGGTCGTGAAATCCGAATCGATCTTTGAATTCAGGAATGTCACCGGAACATTGATCGGCTTTCGTTCTCCTTCCTATATCAAGGGAATCAACGTTCCTGGATACCATCTCCATTTTCTCAGTGATGATAAAATCATGGGCGGACATGTACTGGGTTGCAGCATCCGAAAAGGAATAGCTCGCTGGGACTCACACAAAACCTTTCAAATGTGCCTTCCGGACGATCCCTCTTTCAGAAGCGCTGACTTCTCGGAACACGATGAGGAAGGCCTGCAAAAGGCCGAACAGTAATCGGCGTAGCATTCCGCCATTATCGGCAGCAGGAGCCTCTATCCTAGAAACAGCAGTGGGGGTTTTTAGACAGGATTAACAAGATGAACAGGATGAGTGAGACGGATAACACCGTTCACTTGTTGGATGGCTTGCTAATTTTTCGTAAGTCTTTTTCAGTCAATCCTGTAAATCCTGTCCAATTTCAGTTTTTAAGTTGATCTGATCCATGTGCGCCGCAGCCCTCGAAGCAGGAGCAACCCACTTCGCCTCCCTCGACACCCGCCAACGCAAAGTCGCCTCCCTGAACGGATTAAAAATACTGCCGGGGCAGGCTTTTTGATGCAATGCGCGGATTGACCATTTTTACTTTTGATTACGGCAAGCGCAGCCCAACGCAGCTAGGCGCCAAAAGCCTACGCCTTTTTTACGAAGCAAGCCTTAAGACCGACTGATATCCCATCCACCTTGCAGGTGATCTCATGATCCCCCTCCCCGAGCCTGATAGGCTTGGTCTTCGATCCTCCCTTCAGCACCGAGGTGCCTCCGAGTTTCAGATCCTTGATGAGGGTGACGCAATCGCCGTCAGCCAGCACGGTGCCGTAGGCATCCTTAACGATGCGAGGGCCGTCGGGGATATCAGCCTCGGGGGCCTTGGGCCATTCAAAGCCACAGGTGACGCATTCCCATTTGTCGGCATGTTCAAGGACATCATCGAGGGTGCATTCGGGACAGGCGGGATGGGACATAGGGAAAAGAGACTACTGCAACATGACGAGGGATACAAACGCCGAGAGGAAAAGCGGTTAACAAAGGCAGGTTCTCGCGCAAAGACGCAAAGACGCAGAGAATATTAACAAGGGATAAAAGGGTTGCCGCAGAGTAGGTAAACTCTACGCAACCCCTCTGTTTCATGCCTTTTCCCTATCCTCTCCGCGCCTCAGCGGTTGCTCCGCATCCGTTACGCTGCACTATATTTTCGGATCTCCTTAGAGCTTCGAAAGGAT